>CAYVXO010000025.1:0-37006 GCA_964454485.1 uncultured Rubrivivax sp. | reverse complement strand
GCGGCATCGGGCCGTCGGCGGCCGACACCACCAGGATGGCGCCGTCCATCTGCGCGGCACCGGTGATCATGTTCTTCACGTAGTCGGCGTGCCCGGGGCAGTCGACGTGCGCGTAGTGGCGGTTCGCCGTCTCGTACTCGACGTGGGCGGTGTTGATGGTGATGCCGCGCGCCTTTTCCTCCGGCGCCGCATCGATCTGGTCGTACGCCTTGGCCTCACCGCCGAACTTGGCCGCCAGCACCGAGGTGATCGCCGCCGTCAGCGTCGTCTTGCCGTGGTCCACGTGACCGATCGTGCCCACGTTCACGTGCGGCTTGGTGCGTTCGAACTTGCCCTTGGCCATTGTTGGTGCTCCTGGCTGAGAAGTACTCGGCTACGAGTTGGGTTTTGAGACTTGGGGTTGCGTGGTGCCCATGGCGCGGATCGAACGCGCGACCTCTCCCTTACCAAGGGAGTGCTCTACCACTGAGCCACATGGGCCTGATTGCGACATCAGTACGGGTCTGGACTTGCGGACAAGGGCCCCGAAAGGCCAGACCCGTAACGACGACTTGCCGGCGGCACCGGCCTTCCTTGCCTGGAGCGGGAGGCGGGAATCGAACCCGCGTCATTAGCTTGGAAGGCTAAGGTTCTGCCATTGAACTACTCCCGCTGGAGAGACCTTCACCTCGGAACATTGCAGGTCGCCTGGTGGAGGAGGCTGGATTCGAACCAGCGTAGGCGTAAGCCAACAGATTTACAGTCTGCCCCCTTTAGCCACTCGGGCACCCCTCCGGCGAGCCTGCGAGTATAGCATTTCTGGGCTCATCGACCACCGAGCGCCCACCAGTCCACCCGGTCTGCGGTGGCGGTGAAGTGGCTGCCTTCGGCCATGAACTCGCGCTTGATGTCGTGCGACGGGTGGCGGGTGCGCAGGACCGGCGGGCGGGCCGCCGGCGGGCAGGCGGCGTCGAAGAAGGCGTTCGCCGGCCGGCCCCAGAGCAGGAAGGCCGGCGGCCGCTCCAGGCCGCACAGGACTTCGACTATTTGAGATGTGAGCGCCTGCCAACCACAGTTCATGTGGCTGCCGGCCAGGCCCACCTCGACCGTCAGCACCGGGTTCAGCAGCAGCACGCCCTGCTCTGCCCAGCCGTCCAGCTTCCACGCCACCGGGCGCTGCCAGCCCGGTCGGTCGGCTTCCAGCACGTCGAACACCCGACGCAGCGAGTGGGGTTTGCCGTGGCCGGCGGAGAAGGCCAGGCCGTCGGCATGCCCCGGCCGCGGGTAGGGGTCCTGGCCGAAGACGACCACGCGCGCGGCCTGCGGCGGCACCAGACGCAGCGCTCGGAATGGGTCGGCGGGGGCGATCTCGCGCCGGTCGGACGCCGCACGCACGCGCTCGACGACCGCCGCCTCGGCCGCCGGCGTCCAGCCCGGCAGCCTTTCGCGCCAGGCCGCCGGCAGCGAAGCGAAGGCGGCCGGCAGGTCGTCGGCCGTCATGCGCCGATCATGCGAACAGCGCCGCCAGCGCGCGGCCGGGGTCGGGCGCGCGCATGAAGGCCTCGCCGACCAGGAAGGCGTGCACACCGGCCGCGCGCAGGCGCTGCACGTCGGCCGGCGCCAGGATGCCGGACTCGGTGACCAGCAGCCGGTCGGCCGGCACGCGCGGCAGCAGCGCCAGCGTGGTGTCCAGCGAGACCTCGAAGGTGCGCAGGTTGCGGTTGTTGATGCCCACCAGCGGCGTCTTCAGCTTCAGCGCGCGTTCCAGTTCGGCGCCGTCGTGCACTTCCACCAGCACGTCCATGCCCAGTGCGAGCGCGCAGGCTTCCAGGTCGGCCATCTGCGCGTCGTCCAGGCAGGCGGCGATGAGCAGGATGCAGTCGGCCCCCAGCGCGCGCGCTTCCACGACCTGGTACTCGTCGATCATGAAGTCCTTGCGCAGCGCGGGCAGCGCGCAGGCGGCACGCGCCTGGCGCAGGTAGTCGGCCGCGCCCTGGAAGAAACGTTCGTCGGTGAGCACGCTCAGGCAGGCCGCGCCGTGCTGCGCGTAGCTGGCGGCGATCTCGGCCGGCACGAAGTGCTCGCGCAGCACGCCCTTGCTGGGGCTGGCCTTCTTCACCTCGGCGATGACGGCGGCTTGGCCCGCCGCCCCCTTGGCGCGCAGCGCGGCGCCGAAGCCGCGCACGTCGCGCCGCGACTCGGCTTCCTCGCGCCAGCTGGCCAGGCTGCGCTTCGCGCGCCCGGCGGCGACTTCCTCGCGCTTGACGGCGACGATCTTCTGCAGGACGTCGGCAGCCATCGCGTTCAGGCCGGCCGGAACTTGTTGGTCACGGCGACGAACTGGCTCAGCTTGGCCAGCGCCTTGCCGCTGGCGACCGCCTCGCGCGCACGCTTCACGCCGTCGGCGACCGAGCTGGCGACGTCGGCGCAGTAGAGCGCGGCGCCGGCGTTGAGCAGCACCACGTCGCGGATCGGCCCGTCCTCGTTGGCCAGCGCGCGCTGGATGCACTGCACCGACTCCTCCTTGTTGGCCACCTTGAGCACGCGCGAGTCGTAGACCGGCATCCCGAAGTCGCTCGGGTGGACGACGTATTCCTTCACCTCGCCGTCCTTCAGCTCGCCGACCAGGGTCTCGCCCGAGAGCGAGATCTCGTCCATGCCGTTCATGCCGTAGACCACCATCACGTGCTCGCTGCCCAGGCGCTGCAGCACGCGCACCTGGATGCCCACCAGGTCGGGGTGGAACACGCCCAGCACCTGGTTGGGCGCGCCCGCCGGGTTGGTGAGCGGGCCCAGGATGTTGAAGATGGTGCGCACGCCCAGTTCCTTGCGCACCGGCGCGGCGTGCTTCATGGCTGTGTGGTGGTTGGGCGCGAACATGTAGCCGATGCTGGTCTCGGCCAGGCAGGTGGCGACCTGGTCGGGCGTGAGGCCGATGTAGGCGCCCAGCGCCTCCATCACGTCGGCCGACCCCGAGGTGGACGACACCGCGCGCCCGGCGTGCTTGGCCACGCGTGCGCCGGCGGCCGCGGCCACGAAGGTGGCGGCGGTGCTGATGTTGAAGGTGTGCGAGGCGTCCCCGCCGGTGCCGACGATGTCGACCAGGTGGCGCTTGTCGGCCACCATGACCGGCGTCGCGAACTCGCGCATCACCTGCGCGGCGGCGGCGATCTCGCCGATCGTCTCCTTCTTGACGCGCAGGCCGATCGCGAGCGCCGCGATCATCACCGGCGACATCTCGCCGCTCATGATGCGGCGCATCAGCGCCAGCATCTCGTCGTGGAAGATCTCGCGGTGCTCGATGACGCGGGTCAGGGCTTCGGTGTTGCTGATCGTCGGCATGGGTGTTCTCCTCGGGGCCTTACATCGCCAGGAAATTCTTCAGCATCGCGTGGCCGTGCTCGCTGAGGATGGACTCGGGGTGGAACTGCACCCCTTCGACCTTCAGCTCGCGGTGGCGCACGCCCATGATCTCGCCGTCGTCGGTGCTGCTGGTGACCACCAGCGTGGCGGGCAGCGATTCGCGCTCGACGGCCAGCGAGTGGTAGCGGATCACGCTGAAGCGATCCGGCAGGCCGCGGTAGACGCCCTGCCCGTCGTTCGTGATCGTGCTCGCCTTGCCGTGCATCTGCACCTTCGCGCGCACCACCTTGCCACCGAGCGCGGCGCCGATGGCCTGGTGCCCCAGACACACGCCCAGGAGCGGCAGCTTGCCGGCGAAGTGGCGGATCGCCTCCACGCAGATGCCGGCCTCGGCCGGGCTGCAGGGGCCGGGCGAGAGCACCAGCCGCTCGGGCTTCAGCCCGGCGATGCCTTCGAGCGTGATCTCGTCGTTGCGGAAGACGCGCACGTCCTCGCCGAGCTCGCCGAAGTACTGCACCAGGTTGTAGGTGAAGCTGTCGTAGTTGTCGATCATGAGGAGCATGTCAGAAGCCCTCCTCGACGAGTTCGGCCGCCCGGATGAGCGCACGCGCCTTCTGCTCGGTTTCCTTCCACTCCAGCTCGGGCACCGAGTCGGCCACCACGCCGGCGGCGGCCTGCACGTACAGCGTGTGGTCCTTGACGATGCCGGTGCGGATGGCGATCGCCAGGTCCATGTCGCCGGCGAAGCTGACGTAACCGCAGGCGCCGCCGTAGATGCCGCGCTGCACCGGCTCCAGCTCGTCGATGATCTCCATCGCCCGTACCTTGGGCGCGCCGGAAAGCGTACCGGCCGGGAAGGTGGCGCGCAGCACGTCGAGCTGGCCGACGCCGGGGCGCAGCAGGCCCTCGACGTTGCTCACGATGTGCATCACGTGCGAGTAGCGCTCCACCTCGAAGGCCTCGGTCACCTTCACGCTGCCGGTCTGCGCGATGCGGCCGATGTCGTTGCGCGCCAGGTCGATCAGCATCAGGTGCTCGGCGCGTTCCTTCTCGTCGGCGCGCAGCTCGGCTTCTAGGCGCGCGTCTTCCTCGGGCGTGGCGCCGCGCGGCCGGGTGCCGGCCAGCGGGCGGATCGTCACCTTGCGGCCGCCGCCGGCCGATTCGGGCACGCGCTCCTCGCGCACCAGGATCTCCGGGCTGGCGCCAATGATGTGGAAGTCGCCCATGTCATAGTAGTACATGTAGGGCGAGGGGTTGAGCGAACGCAGCGCGCGGTACAGCGACAGCGGGCTCTCGGTGTAGCGCTTCTTCAGCCGCTGGCCGATGACCACCTGCATGCAGTCGCCGGCGGCGATGTACTCCTTGGCGCGTTCGACCGCCTTCATCAGGTCGGCCTTGGGCATCTCGCGCTCCACCGCGTACGAGGTGCCGCGCTTCACGGGCGGCGCGGTGACGCTGTAGCGCAGGCGGTCGGCCAGTTCGCCCAGGCGCCGCTTGCCGCGGTGGTAGGCCTCGGCCTGGCCGGGGTCGGCCCAGACGATCAGGTAGAGGCGGCCGCTCAGGTTGTCGATGACCGCCACCTCCTCGGTCAGCAGCAGCTGCAGGTCGGGCGTGCCGATGCCGCCGGGCTTGTTCACCTTCGCCAGCCGCGGCTCGATGTGGCGCACCGTGTCGTAGCCGAAGTAGCCCGCCAGGCCGCCGCAGAAGCGCGGCAGCCCGGCCGCGACGGCGGGCTTCAGCCGCTCCTGCCAGCGTTCGACGAACTCCAGCGGGTTGCCTTCGACGTGCTCGACCACGGCGCCGTCGGTCACCACTTCGCACACGCGGCCGGTGGCGCGCAGCAGCGTGCGCGCCGGCAGGCCGATGAACGAATAGCGGCCGAATCGTTCGCCGCCGACCACGCTTTCCAGCAGGAAGCTGTGGCGCTGGCCGCCGGCCAGCTTCAGGTACAGCGACAGCGGCGTCTCCAGGTCGGCGAACGCTTCGGCGATGAGCGGGATGCGGTTGTGGCCTTGCGCGGCAAGGCTCTTGAACTCGAGTTCGGTGATCACTTCGGGGCCCTCGTCGCTGCGGCCGGCGCAAGGGCTCGGGCGGCAGCGTGGCGGTTCAGCGGTTCGGGCGGGCACGAAGCGCCGCCCGGCGGGTCCTGACGCGGAAGGTCAGGCCAGACGGGGCGAGCGACGCCAGGGCCAGGCTCCCCGGTCGGGGCAACCTGCGGTCTGAGGGCGGGCCGTGAACATGGTCGCGTGAGTGTAGCAGCGGCTGCTGGCAGACTGGCGGATCCGCATCCGCCGCCGTCCGCTTCCCGCATGAAGCTTCGTTCCCTGATCGCCGCCGCGTTCGCCGCGGCCAGTCTCGCAGCCGCCGCCCAGACCGTCGAAGTGGGCGGCGTGCGCATCCCCACCACGGCCACCGTCGCCGGCAGCAACCTGGCGCTCAACGGCAGCGGCGTGCGCTACCGCTTCGTCATCAAGGTCTACAGCGCGGGCCTGTATCTCGCCGGCAAGGCCGCGACACCGGAGCAGGTGTTCGCGATGGCCGGCCCCAAGCGCGTGCACATCGTCGCCCTGCGCGAGCTGGACGCGAACGACTTCGGCCGCCTCTTCACGAAAGCGATGCAGGACAACGCCAGCAAGGAAGACTTCAGCAAGTCGATCAACGGCACGATCCGGATGGGCGAGGCCTTCGCGGCGAAGAAGAAGCTCACCCCGGGCGAGACCATCGGCGTCGACTGGCTGCCAGGCCAGGGCACGCAGATCATGATCAACGGCAAGCCCTGGGGCGAGCCGGTGAAGGAGCCCGAGTTCTTCGTCTCGATGCTGCGCATCTGGCTGGGCGCGAAGCCGGTGGACGAAGCGCTCAAGGAGGCGCTGCTCGGGCGCGAGACGAAGCACGTCACCACACCCGGGCAGCAGTAGCGCCGGCAGCCGGCGCGGCGGAGCTTCAGTCGATCTTCACGTACTCGAAGTCGCCGGTCTGCTGGTTGATGCCCACGCGCGGCGGGGCGATCCAGCTGGCGTACTTGCCCGCCTCGTGGCAGGGCTTCATCAGCGTGTTGATGAAGGCCATGTCGGCGTCGTTGGGCAGCCACTGGTCGCGGCCGGCGTTCCACTCGGCCTCGGTCAGCAGGCGGCCGTCGGGGCTGATGCGCTGGCCGGCGAATTCGCCGATGCGGCGGTTGAAGCCCTTGTACGGTTGAGTGATGCGGAAGTCGATGCCGTACTTTTCGATCGTCTTGTTCCAGCGGTCGATGCCGCCCTGGCAGTCGGCGATGTAGTCGTCGAGCAGCCGGCAGTTGATGGCGCGCAGCGCCGGCACGGGCTCGTCGACGAACCTGCCCTCGACCACGCGCGTCACCGTGTAGAAGGCGTCCTGCAGCTGGTGGTCGTCGCCGGTGAGGCCCGCCTCGTTGAAGCGGCCCTTGAGGCCGGCGCTGAAAGCTTCGGCGCCATTGCTGCTGATCTCGCTGCCGAACAGGTCGCGCGTCACGCTCATGTGGAAGTTGGCCTTGCGCTGCAGCAGCGGCAGGTCCACCACGCCCAGCGCGCGGATGCGCTCGGTGTCGAAGGAGTCGGTGATGCCGGCCTTCTTCATCGCCGCGCAGGTGGCTTCCACGGTGCGGCCGACGCCCGTTTCGCCGACGAAGAGGTGGTGCGCCTCCTCGGTGAGCATGAAGCGGCAGCTGCGGCTGAGCGGGTCGAAGCCGCTTTCGGCCAGCGCGGCCAGCTGCATCTTGCCGTCGCGGTCGGTGAAGTAGGTGAACATGAAGAACGACAGCCAGTCGGGCGTGCGTTCGTTGAAGGCGCCCAGGATGCGCGGGTTGTCGGCCTGGCCGCTGCGGCGTTCCAGCAGCGCCTGCGCCTCGTCGCGGCCGTCCTTGCCGAAGTACTTCACCAGCAGGTAGACCATGGCCCAGAGGTGGCGGCCCTCTTCCACGTTCACCTGGAACAGGTTGCGCATGTCGTACAGGCTGGGCGCGGTGGCACCCAGGTAGCGCTGCTGCTCGACCGAGGCGGGCTCGGTGTCGCCCTGCACCACGATCAGCCGGCGCAGCAGCGAGCGGTACTCGCCCGGCACCTCCTGCCAGGCCGGTTCGCCCTTGTGGCGGCCGCAGGGGATGGTGCGGCCTTCCACCTTCGGCGCCAGCAGGATGCCCCAGCGGTACTCGGGCATCTTCACGAAGCCGAACTTGGCCCAGCCGGTGGGGTCGACGCCGACCGCGGTGCGCAGGTAGACCTCGGCGTCCTGGAAGCCTTCGGGGCCCATCTCGCGCCACCACTCCAGGTACTTCGGGTGCCAGCTCTCCAGCGCGCGCTGCAGCTGCTTGTCGGACTCCAGGTCGACGTTGTTCGGGATCGACGCGTCGGTGCGCACTTCGACGAAGGCGTCGTTGCGCACGGACTCGGGCGCTTCGGTCAGGGTGTCGGCGGTCTCGCTCATGGGTCTCCTCGTTCGGGCAGTGGCGGGGACACGAGAGCAAGATAATGCCCATCCATGTCTTGATGGGCAGTATCAAATGCGCAGTTTAATGCTCATTTGATTTGGGTCAAACTTCTGATCGTTTCAGAATAGGCAGTTTAGTTCACGCCGTCGGCAGCCTTATCGTGAAGCAGGCGCCACCGCCCGGCGCGTTGCGCACGGCCAGCGTGCCGCCGTGCTGCTCGACGATGCCGTAGCTGATCGACAGCCCCAGCCCCGTGCCCTGCCCCACCGGCTTGGTGGTGAAGAAGGGGTCGAACACGCGCGAGAGGTGCTCGGGCGCGATGCCGCTGCCGTTGTCGGCGAAGTCGAGTTGCGCCATGCCCTCGCGCGCCGCCAGCGTGATGACGAGCCTGGGCGCGGGGCGGCCGGCGCAGGCGTCGGCGGCGTTCTGGATCAGGTTCATCGCCACCTGCAGCAGCTGGCCCGCGCTGCCCTGCACCTGCACCGGCGCCGGCGGCGCCGACCACTGCACGTCGAAGCCGGGCGCGGTGCCCTTCTTCACCCAGTGGATGGCGCGCTCGACGACCTCGGCCAGGTCGACGCGCGTGCGTTCCTCGCGGTCGATGACCGAGAAGCGGCGCAGGCCGTTCACGATCTCGGCGGTGCGGCGCGCGCCTTCGCTCATGCCTTCGATCAGCGAAGGCAGGTCGGCCAGCAGCGCGTCGATGCGCAACTCGGCCTGCAGCGCGCGCACCGCCGGCGGCTGCGGCGCCGCGTGCACGGCGGCCAGGTACCGCTGCAGCCGTTCGCTGTAGCGCCCGAGCGCGTCGACGTTGCCGAGCACGAAGCTGATCGGGTTGTTCAGCTCGTGCGCCACGCCCGCGACCAGGCGGCCCAGCGAGGCCATCTTCTCCGAATGCAGCAGCTGCTGCTGGGTGCGCTTGAGCGCCTCGTGCGTCTCGCGCAGCTGGTGGTAGGCGCGCTTGATCTCGCCCATCGCGCGGCCGACGAACACGTGGCCCTGCGGGCGGCCGGCGGCGTCGCGCCGCGGCGAGCAGTTGAAGTCCACCGGCACGCGCTGGCCGGCGGCGTCCAGCAGTTCCAGCTCGGCGCTGGCGGCGCGCCGTTCGGCGTCGACCTGCGCGACCAGCGCGTCCAGCCGCGCCGCCGCGGCCGCGTCGGCCAGCAGCGTCTTCACGGGCCGGCCGCGCAGCGCCGATTCGGGCTTGCCGACCAGCGTGCACAGCGCGGCGTTGGTCTCCTCGATCTCGCCACCGCGGTTGCAGGCCACCAGCACGTCGCTCATCGAAGCGAGCAGGCCGAAGATGAACTGCTGGCTCTGCTCGAGCGCGGCGTTCTTCTCCTCCAGCGCCACCTCGTCGGCGATGAGCTGCGAATAGACCTCGTCCATCTTCTGGATCACGTCCATCCACGCCGATTCGTCGACGCCTTCGGGGCGCGCCGCGTGCGGGTCGACCGAAGGGACCGAGGGTCGGGTCTTAGGCATGCTCGCGGTTGAACATCGAAGCCAGGTGGGCTTCGCCGCGCTCCAGTATGAAGTAGCGGAAGGCCTCGGCCGCCGGCGAGAGCTGGCGCCCGGCGGCCGCCACGATGTTCCAGCGCCGCATCAGCGGCAGGCCTTCCACGGCCGGCGCGGCGATGAGGCCGCTGGACCATTCGAGGCCGATGGTGTGCAGCGACAGCAGGCTCACGCCCATGCCCGCCATCACGGCCTGCTTGATGGCCTCGTTGCTGGGCATCTCCATCACGAAGGTGGGCTTCAGGCGGTGTTCGTCCAGGTACTCCTGGAGCGCGGTGCGCGTGCCCGAGCCGGGTTCGCGCACGATGAAGGGCTCGTTGGCCAGCGCCGCCGCCGGCACGCTCTCGGCCTGTGCGAAGCGGTGCTTCGGCGAGGTGATGAGCACGTGCGGGTGCATCGCGAAGGGCTCGGCGCGGCTGGGAAAGTCCACCGGCGGGCGGCCCATCACGCACAGGTCCACCTCGTTGGCGGACATCATCGCCACCAGCTGCTCGCGGCCGCCGAGCTTCAGCCGCACGTCCACCGCCGGGTGCTCTTCGTGGTACTGCGCCAGCAGCTGCGGCAGGAAGTACTTCGCGCTGCTCACCATGCCCAGCGTCAGGCGGCCCGATTCGAGCCGGCGGAAGCGCGCCATCGCGTCTTCGGCCTCCTTCAGCGTGGCCAGCAGGCGGCGCGCGTAGACCACGAAGTACTCGCCGGCGGTGGTGAGCGTCATCTTGCGGCCGCCGCGGTCGAACAGGGTCTGGCCGACCTGGGACTCGACTTCCTTGATCTGCTGCGACACCGCCGGCGGCGTGAGGTGCAGCGATTCCGACGCGCGCAGCACGCTGCCCTGGCGGGCCACCTCGACGAATACCCGGAGCTGGCGGAAGGTGACGTTCATGGTTAAGCATTAGCTTAACGCATGGTTAGCGAGATCTAACTTTCCTTTAACTTGTCCAATCTCTAGAGTGCATTCCACACCCACCGGAGACCCAAAGCATGAACAAGCCCTTCGAGCCCGGAGCCACGGAGATCCAGGACAAGAAGAAGCGCTACAGCGCAGGCGTCCTGAAGTACCGCCAGATGGGGTATTGGAACGCCGACTATGTGCCCAAGGACACCGACGTGGTGTGTCTGTTCCGCATCACCCCGCAGGAAGGGGTGGATCCGGTCGAGGCCGCCGCCGCCGTGGCCGGCGAGTCCAGCACCGCCACCTGGACCGTGGTCTGGACCGACCGCCTGACCGCCTGCGACAGCTACCGCGCCAAGGCCTACAAGGTGGAGCCGGTGCCCAACCGGCCCGGCGAGTATTTCGCCTGGGTGGCCTACGACCTGATCCTGTTCGAGGAAGGGTCGATCGCCAACATGACGGCCAGCCTGATCGGCAACGTCTTCAGCTTCAAGCCGCTGAAGGCGGCGCGGCTGGAGGACATCCGCATCCCGGTGGCCTACGTGAAGACCTTCAAGGGCCCGCCGACCGGCCTGATCGTCGAGCGCGAGCGCCTGGACAAGTACGGCCGCCCGCTGCTGGGCGCCACCACGAAGCCGAAGCTGGGCCTTTCCGGCCGCAACTACGGCCGCGTGATCTACGAAGGCCTGAAGGGCGGCCTGGACTTCATGAAGGACGACGAGAACATCAACTCGCAGCCCTTCATGCACTGGCGCGACCGCTTCCTCTACGTGATGGACGGCGTGAACAAGGCGAGCGCGGCCACCGGCGAGGTGAAGGGTTCTTACCTGAACGTCACCGCCGCGACGATGGAAGACATGTACGAGCGCGCCGAGTTCGCGAAGGAGCTGGGCTCGGTGGTGGTGATGGTCGACCTGGTGATCGGCTGGACCGCGATCCAGAGCATGGCCAACTGGGCGCGCAAGAACGACATGATCGTGCACATGCACCGCGCCGGCCACGGCACCTACACGCGCCAGAAGAACCACGGCGTTTCCTTCCGCGTCATGGCCAAGTGGCTGCGCCTGGCCGGCTGCGACCACCTGCACACCGGCACCGCGGTGGGCAAGCTGGAAGGCGACCCGCTCACCGTGCAGGGCTACTACAACGTCTGCCGCGACGCGTACACGAAGACCGACCTGCCGCGCGGCCTGTTCTTCGACATGGACTGGGCCGACACCAAGAAGGTCATGCCGGTCGCTTCGGGCGGCATCCACGCCGGCCAGATGCACCAGCTGATCGACCTCTTCGGCGACGACGTGATCCTGCAGTTCGGCGGCGGCACCATCGGCCACCCGGCGGGCATCCAGGCCGGTGCGGTGGCCAACCGCGTGGCGCTCGAGGCCATGGTGAAGGCGCGCAACGAAGGCAAGGACATCAAGAACGAAGGCCCCGAGATCCTGCGCAAGGCGGCGCAGTTCTGCACCCCGCTCAAGCAGGCGCTGGACACCTGGGGCGACATCTCCTTCAACTACACCAGCACCGACCAGTCCGACTACGCCGTCACCCCGGCCGTGGCCTGAGGAGAACCGCACCATGATGACCAACCCGACCGGCCGCCTGACGCAAGGCCAGTTCAGCTTCCTGCCCGACCTGACGGACGACGAGATCAGGATGCAGATCGAGTACGGCCTGAAGAAGGGCTACGCCTGGCAGGTGGAATACACCGACGACCCGCACCCGCGCAACACCTTCTGGGAGATGTTCGGCATGCCGATGTTCGACCTGCAGGACGCGGCCGGCGTCATGATGGAGTTGAAGAACTGCCGCCAGACCTTCCCGCAGTACTACATCCGCCTGATGGCCTTCGACTCCACGCGCAACATCGAGTCGATCGCGATGAGCTTCATCGTCAACCGGCCCGCGGTGGAGCCCGGCTTCGGCGTCGTGCGCCAGGAAGTGAACGGCCGCACGATGCGCTACACGGTGCACTCGTACGCCACCGACAAGCCCGAAGCGCAGCGGTACTGAAGCGGAGAAGGCCATCATGTTCCGCATCGCGCCTTCCATCCTTTCGGCCGACTTCGCCCGCCTGGGCGAGGAAGTGCGCGACGTCGTGGCCGCCGGCGCCGACTGGATCCACTTCGACGTGATGGACAACCACTACGTCCCCAACCTCACCTTCGGGCCGATGGTGTGCCAGGCGCTGCGCAAGCACACCACGGCGCCGATCGACGTGCACCTGATGGTGCAGCCGGTGGACGCGCTGGCGCAGGCGTTCTGCAAGGCCGGCGCCGACCTGGTGAGCTTCCACCCCGACGCCAGCGCGCACGTCGACCGCACGCTGCAGCTCATCAAGGGCGAAGGCAAGCTGGCCGGGCTGGCCTTCAACCCGGCCACGCCGCTGGACGTGCTGGAATGGGTGATCGACAAGGTCGACCTCGTGCTCGTCATGAGCGTGAACCCGGGCTTCGGCGGCCAGAGCTTCATCGACAGCGCGCTGCGCAAGGTCGAGCAGGCGAGGAAGATCATCGAGGCCAGCGGGCGCGACATCCGCCTGGAAGTCGACGGCGGCATCAAGGTCGACAACATCCGCCGCGTGGCCGACGCCGGTGCCGACACCTTCGTCGCCGGCAGCGCCATCTTCGGCCAGCGCGACTACGCCAAGGTCATCGCCGCCATGCGCATCGAGCTGGCGACCCAACTGAAGCGGGCGGCGTGATGGCGGCGCCGCTCTACTCCATTCCCGGCTCCACCCCATCCGCGGCCGCACCCGCCGAAGCCAGGCCCGTGGAGGCAGCGCGCACCGTCGCCGACGTGCTGGCGCAGAGCCAGGTCGAAGCGGTGATGGACGAGCTGGACCGCGACCTCGTCGGCCTGGCGCCGGTGAAGCAGCGCATCCGCGACATCGCCGCGCTGCTGGTCATCGACAAGCTGCGCCTGGCGCGCGGCCTGCAGGCGCAGCAGCCCAGCCTGCACATGAGCTTCACCGGCAACCCCGGCACCGGCAAGACCACGGTGGCCCTGCGCATGGCCGAGATCCTGCACCGCCTGGGCTACGTGCGCAAAGGCCACCTGGTGGCGGTGACGCGCGACGACCTGGTGGGCCAGTACATCGGCCACACCGCGCCCAAGACCAAGGAAGTGCTCAAGAAGGCGATGGGCGGCGTGCTCTTCATCGACGAGGCGTACTACCTCTACAAGCCCGACAACGAGCGCGACTACGGCCAGGAAGCGATCGAGATCCTGCTGCAGGTTATGGAGAACCAGCGCGACGACCTGGTGGTGATCCTCGCCGGCTACAAGGACCGCATGGACACCTTCTTCCGCAGCAACCCGGGCATGTCGAGCCGGATCGCGCACCACATCGACTTCCCGGACTACAGCGAAGGCGAGCTGCAGCAGATCGCCGGCAAGATGCTCGAGCAGATGAACTACCGCTTCGGCGAAGGCGCGCGGGAAGCCTTCGCCGAATACCTGTCGCTGCGCCTGCAGCAGCCGCACTTCGCCAACGCGCGCAGCGTGCGCAACGCGCTCGACCGCGCGCGCCTGCGCCAGGCCTCGCGCCTGTTCGCCGAACGCGACCGCGAGCTGAGCGCCGAGGACCTGTCCACCCTGACCCCGGCCGACATCCGCGCCAGCCGTCACTTCGCCACCGCGAACCACTGAAAGGCCCCGTGCCATGCCGCTCTCGCAACGCTGGACGCTCACCCGCTACCTGATCGAGGAACGCCGCCGCTTCCCGAACGCCAGCGGCGACCTCAACGCGTTGATCCTGGACATCTCGCTCGCCTGCAAGGCGATCGCGCGCATCGTCGCCTTCGGCGAGCTCGGCGACTCGCTGAACACCACCGGCGCGGGCAACGCGGTCGGCGGCGCCACCAACGTGCAGGGCGAGGTGCAGAAGCCGCTGGACGTGCTGTCCAACGAGATCTTCATCCGCATGAACGAGTGGAGCGGCCACCTCGCCGGCCTCGCCTCGGAGGAGATGGACGAGCCGCGCCAGATCCCGGCCGCCTACCCGCGCGGCAAGTACCTGCTGGTGTTCGACCCGCTGGACGGCAGCAGCAACATCGACGTCAACGTCTCGGTCGGCAGCATCTTCTCGATCCTGCGCGCGCCGGCGGAAGCCGTGCAGAGCGGGCGCGACGTCGCCGAGGCCGACTTCCTGCAGCCCGGCGCCACCCAGGTGGCCGCCGGCTACGCCATCTACGGCCCGGTGACGATGCTGGTGCTGAGCGTGGGCAACGGCGTCGCCGGCTTCACGCTCAACCCGAACCTGGGCGAGTTCGTGCTCACGCACCCGAACCTGCAGGTGCCGGCGGACACCCAGGAATTCGCCATCAACACCAGCAACAGCCGTTTCTGGGAACCGCCCGTGAAGCGCTACGTCGACGAATGCCTGGCCGGCAAGACCGGCCCGCGCGGCAAGGACTTCAACATGCGCTGGATCGCCAGCATGGTGGCCGAGGCGCACCGCATCCTGATGCGCGGCGGTGTCTTCATGTACCCGCGCGACACCAAGGACCCCAGCAAGCCGGGCCGGCTGCGCCTGATGTACGAAGCCAACCCGGTGGGCTTCATCATGGAACAGGCCGGCGGCCGCGCCAGCACGGGCCGCCAGCCGGTGCTGGGCGTGAAGCCTTCCGAACTGCACCAGCGCATCGGCCTCGTCTTCGGCTCCAAGAACGAGGTCGAGCGCATCGAGCGCTACCACCACGAACCCGCGACGCGCGACAACGGCTCGCCCTTGTTCGCCGAGCGCAGCCTCTTCAGAGATTGAGACCACCCCCTACGGCCTTCGGCCGCCCCCTCGAGGGGGCGCCGCTGGCGGACCGGCGAAGCCGGATCCGCGGCGGCCGCTTGGCAGATCGAGCAATGAACTGAGAAAGTGATTCATGTCTGAACGCCACCCCATCATCGCGATCACGGGTTCGTCCGGCGCCGGCACCAGCAGCGTCACGCGCACCTTCGAGAACATCTTCCGGCGCGAGAACGTGCGCGCCGCCATCATCGAAGGCGACAGCTTCCACCGCTACGACCGCAAGGAGATGCGCGCGCGCCAGGCCGCGGCCGAGAAGGAAGGCAACAAGCACTTCAGCCACTTCGGCCCCGAGAACAACCTGTTCGCCGAACTCGAGCAGCTGTTCCGCAGCTACAGCGAAACCGGCAAGGGCAAGCGCCGCAAGTACCTTCACGACCCGGTCGAGGCCGCACCCTACCAGCAGGAGCCCGGCACCTTCACGGCCTGGGAAGACCTTTCGGGCGACACCGACCTGCTGTTCTACGAAGGCCTGCACGGCGCCGTGAAGACGCCCGAGGTCGACGTGGCGCGCTACCCCGACCTGCTGATCGGCGTGGTGCCGGTCATCAACCTGGAGTGGATCCAGAAGCTCTACCGCGACAAGCACGTGCGCGGCTACTCGGCCGAAGCGGTGACCGACACCATCCTGCGCCGCATGCCCGACTACGTGAACTACATCTGCCCGCAGTTCGCGCACACGCACGTGAACTTCCAGCGCGTGCCGGTGGTGGACACGAGCAACCCCTTCATCTCGCGCGACATCCCGAGCGCCGACGAAAGCATCTGCGTGATCCGCTTCGCCAACCCGAAGGGCATCGACTTCCCCTACCTGCTCAACATGATCAACGACTCGTGGATGAGCCGCGCCAACACCATCGTGGTGCCGGGCGGGAAGATGGAGCTCGCGATGCAGCTGATCTTCACGCCCTTCATCTGGCGCATGATGGAACGGCGCAAGCGCGCCGTCGGGGCGCTGTGATGGGGGCCGCCGCCCAGACGAAGGCGACGCCGGCCGACGCGCTGCGCATCCTGGCCGCCGACGCGGTCGAGAAGGCCAGGAGCGGCCACCCCGGCGCACCGATGGGCATGGCCGAGATGGCCACCGTGCTGTGGACCCGGCACCTGCGCCACGACCCGGCGGCGCCGCACTGGCCCGACCGCGACCGCTTCGTGCTCAGCAACGGCCACGCGTCGATGCTGCTGTACGCGCTGCTGCACCTGTCGGGCTACGACCTGCCGATGGGCGAGCTGGCCTCGTTCCGCCAGCTGCACAGCAAGACCCCGGGCCACCCGGAGGTGGGCGTCACCCCGGGCGTGGAGACCACCACCGGCCCGCTCGGCCAGGGCCTGGCCAACGCGGTCGGCATGGCGCTGGCCGAGAAACTGCTCGCGGCGGAATTCAACCGCCCCGGCCACACGGTGGTGGACCACCGCACCTGGGTCTTCCTGGGCGACGGCTGCCTGATGGAAGGCATCAGCCACGAGGCCTGCTCGCTCGCCGGCACGCTTCGGCTTTCGAAGCTCGTCGCGCTCTACGACGACAACGGCATCAGCATCGACGGCCATGTCGAAGGCTGGTTCACCGACGACACGCCGGCGCGATTCCGCGCCTACGGCTGGAACGTCGTCGGCCCGATCGACGGCCACGACAGCGCGGCGCTGGAGCGCGCGCTGGTGAAGGCGCGCGCCCAGGGCGACGCGCCCGACGGCAAGCCCACGCTGGTGGTCTGCCGCACCACCATCGGCAAGGGCGCGCCCACCAAGGCCGGCGGCCACGACGTGCACGGCGCGCCGCTGGGCGCCACCGAGATCGCCGCGCTGCGCGAAGCCATCGGCTGGACCTGGGCGCCGTTCGAGGTGCCCGACGCGATGCGCGCCCAGTGGGACCAGCGCGAGCGCGGCCGCGCGCTGCATGCCGAGTGGGACGGCCGCTTCGCCGCCTACGAGGCCGCCTTCCCCGAGGCCGCCGCCGAGTTCACGCGCCGCATGGCCGGCGACCTGCCGGCCGGCTTCGACGCGACGGTCGGCGAGGCGATCGCGAAGCTCGCCGCCGGGGCCGGCACGGTGGCCACGCGCAAGGCCTCGCAACTGGTGCTGGACGCCATCGCGCCGGCACTGCCGGGGCTCTTCGGCGGCTCGGCCGACCTGACCGGCTCCAACCTCACCGACTGGAAGGGCTGCAAGGTGGCGCGCCGCGACGAGCCCGGCAACCACATGAGCTGGGGCGTGCGCGAGTTCGGCATGGCCGCGGCGCTCAACGGCATGGCGCTGCACGGCGGCTTCATCCCCTACGGCGGCACCTTCCTGACCTTCAGCGACTACAGCCGCAACGCGATCCGCATGGCGGCGCTGATGAAGCTGCGCGTGATCCACGTCTTCACGCACGACAGCATCGGCCTCGGCGAGGACGGTCCCACGCACCAGAGCGTGGAGCACGTGCCTTCGCTGCGCCTGATCCCGCACCTGGACGTCTGGCGCCCGGCCGACACGCTGGAAACGGCGGTCGCCTGGACGACAAGCCTGCAGCGGCGCGACGGGCCGGCGGTGCTGGCGCTGTCGCGCCAGGGCCTGCCGGTGGCGGCGAAGGACGCGGCGCTGGCGCCGCAGGTCGCGCGCGGCGGATACGTGCTCTCGGACGCCGCGAACGCGCGCGCGGTGATCATCGGCACCGGCTCCGAGCTGCAGCTGGCGCTGCAGGCGCAGACGAAGCTGGCGGCCGAGGGCATCGCGGTGCGCGTGGTCTCGATGCCCTGCACCAACGTCTTCGACCGCCAGGGCGCCGAGTACGTGGACGCGGTGCTGCCGCCGGCGCTGCCCGCGGTGGCGGTGGAAGCGGCGCAGCCCGACTTCTGGCGCAAGTACGTCGGCCGCAGCGGCGCCGTCGTCGGCATCGCCAGCTTCGGCGAATCGGCGCCCGCGCCGGCGCTGTACCAGCACTTCGGCATCACCGCCGACGCCGTGGTGGCGGCGGTGAAGCGGGTGCTGTCATGATCCTCGAGGACACTGCCCCGATGCTGCGCGCCCTGCTCTTCGACCTGGACGGCACCCTGATCGACACCGCGCCGGAGATCGCGCTCGCGCTCAACCGCACGCTGCGCTGGCTGGGCCGGCCCGAGGCCGACGACGACACCGTGCGCGGCTGGATCGGCGACGGCGCGCGCGCGCTGCTCGAAAAGGCGCTCGGCGGCCCGGCGACCGACGCCGTCTGGGAACGTTTCTCCTACGAGTACGAAGCCGCCTGCGGCGAAGCGAGCCAGCTCTACCCCGGCGTGCGCAGCATGCTCGAGCGGCTGCACGCGCGCGGCATCAAGCTGGCGGTGCTCACCAACAAGGAAGCGCGCTTCGCGCACAAGCTGCTGGCGCTGCACGACATCACCTCGCACTTCGACCTGCTGGTGGCGGGCGACTCGCTGCCGGTGAAGAAGCCGCACCCGGGCGTGGTGAGCCACGCGCTGGCGGCGCTGGACGTGCAGGCGGTGGACGCCGCCTTCGTCGGCGATTCGCTCACCGACCTGCGCACCGCGCGCGCCGCCGGCGTGCGCGCCTGGCTGGTGACGCACGGCTACCCGAACGGCGAGTTCCAGGGCGCCGACGCGCCCGACGCCTGGATCGGCCGCTTCGCCGACTTCGACCCCGTGGAGGGCGACCACGCCCCGGCGTCGCCTTTGCGACGCATCCACTGAGGCCCGCCGCCCTTGCCCCGCATCCACTGATCGAGGAACGACCGATGTCGCTGATCGCCCTGCGCCCGCTGCTGGACCACGCCGCCGAACGAGGCTACGGCGTGCCCGCCTTCAACATCAACAACATGGAGCAGATCCACGCGATCCTGCAGGCCGCCGCCGCCTGCGACGCGCCGGTGATCCTGCAGGCCAGCGCGGGCGCGCGCAAGTACGCCGGCGAGCCCTTCCTGCGCAAGATGGTCGAGGCGGCGGTCGAGCAGTACCCGCAGATCCCGATCTGCCTGCACCAGGACCATGGCGCCTCGCCGGCAGTGTGCCAGCAGGCCATCCGCTCGGGCTTCACCAGCGTCATGATGGACGGCTCGCTGCTCGAAGACCAGAAGACGCCGGCCAGCTACGACTACAACGTCGAGGTCACGCGCCGCGTGGTCGAGATGGCGCATGCAGTGGGTGTGAGCGTCGAGGGCGAGTTGGGCTGCCTGGGCAGCCTGGAGACCGGCACCGCGGGCGAGGAAGACGGCGTCGGCGCCGAAGGCACGCTGGACCATTCGCAGCTGCTCACCGACCCCGATCAGGCGGCCGACTTCGTGGCCCGCACCGGCGTCGACGCGCTCGCCATCGCCATCGGCACCAGCCACGGCGCCTACAAGTTCACCCGCCAGCCGACCGGCGACATCCTCGCCATCGACCGCATCGCCGCCATCCACGCGAAGATCCCGGACACCCACCTCGTGATGCACGGCAGCAGCAGCGTGCCGCAGGAATGGCTGGCCGTGATCCGCCAGTACGGCGGCGACATCCGCGAGACCTACGGCGTGCCGGTCGAGGAGATCGTGCGCGGCATCAGGAGCGGCGTGCGCAAGGTCAACATCGACACCGACATCAGGCTCGCGATGACCGGCGCGATGCGCAAGGTGATGGCGCAGAAGCCCGACGAGTTCGACCCGCGCGCCTTCCTGAAGGCCGCCACCGCCGCCGCGCGCGACATCTGCAAGGCCCGCTTCGAGGCCTTCGGCTGCGCCGGCCAGGCCTCGGCGATTGTGGCCCGCGCGTGGCCGAAGGCGGCGTGAAGGCGCTGCCGCTGCAGGCGCTCATCTGGGACGTCGACGGCACGCTCGCCGAGACCGAGGACGAAGGCCACCGCGTCGCCTTCAACCGCGCCTTCGAGGAAGCCGGCCTGCCCTGGTACTGGGACCGCGCGCTCTATGAGCAATTGCTGGCCGTGACGGGCGGCAAGGAGCGGATGCGCGCCTGGTGGCGCTGTTTCGATCCGCAGGCCGCGGAGGGACCCGAGGCCGATGCCACCATCCGCCGCCTGCACGAACTGAAGACGGAGAACTATCTGACCCTGCTGGACCGCGGCGCGGTCGCGCTGCGCCCGGGCGTGCAAGCGCTGCTGATGCAGGCGCGCGCGCGCGGCCTGCGCCAGGCCATCGCCACCACGACGACGGCCGACAACGTGTGGCGCCTGCTCGACGTGACGCTGGGCCCGGCGGCGCGCACGCTGTTCGAGGTGGTGGGCGCGGGCGACGTGGTGCCGGCCAAGAAGCCGGCGCCCGACATCTACCACTGGGTGCTCGAACGCCTGGGCCTGCCGGCCGCGGCCTGCCTGGCGATCGAGGACTCGGCGCCGGGCGTGGCGGCGGCGGTGGCGGCCGGCGTGCCGGTGCTGCGCGTGCGCGGCCGCTTCGGCGCCGCGCAGCCGGCGCCCGGCACCGCCGCGGACCGCGACGGCTTCGAGGACCTGGACGTCGACGCGCTGGCGGCGATGCACGCCGGCTGAGCGTCAGTGCACCGTGCAGACCATGCACGGGTCGAACGAGCGCACCACGTGCTGCACGGCCACCGGCGTGACCTCGCCCGCACCGACCGGCGCCCCGACGAGCGCCTGCTCCAGCGCCCCCGGCCGCCCTTCGGCGTCGCGCGGGGAGAAGTTCCAGCTCGTCGGCGCCACGATCTGGTAGCCGGCGATGCGCCCGCCTTCCACCCGCAGCCAGTGGCCGAGCGCACCGCGCGCCGCTTCGGCCAGGCCGGCGCCTTCGGCTTCGGGCGGCAGCGGCGCCGGCACGAAGAAGGGCTCGCGCGGTTGCAGCGCGGCCAGCGCTTCTTCCATCAGCGGCACGATGGCGGCCAGCTCCAGCAGCCGCCCCAGCACGCGCGTGAAGACGGTGGCGCCATGGCGCGCCACCGCGTCGCGCGCCAGCGGGTGGCCGCGCACCACCTGGCGCGCCAGCGCGCCGGTCTCCACCACCCGGCCGCCCAGGCGCGGCGCCTTGTTCCAGCTGTAGCCGCCGGGCTTGTCGGGCTGCGGCAGCGTGAGGCCTTCGCGCGGGTGGCGCGGGCCTTCGGCGCCTTCGGCCAGCCAGGCGTGAGTGGCGTCCTCGCGGATCGCGCCGGTGTCCACCTCGTGCAGCGACGCCGCCGACTCGTGCCACAGGCCGCGCGCGAAGCGCGGTGTGCCGTCGGGCTGGGTCCAGGCGCCGTAGCTCAGCAGCCAGCCGGGGCCGCGGCCGAGCGATTCGAGCCCGGCGTCGGCCGCGATGGAAAGCCAGAGCCTGAAATCGCCACGCAAGGGATCGGCGGCGTGCCAGCGCTGCAGCGCCGAAAGGCCGTCCAGCGCCAGCACCTCTTCCAGCGGCGCGGCGTAGAGCTCGCGTTCCAGGAAGGCACGGAACTCGCGCACGCGCGCCAGCAGGCGCAGCCGCTCGGCCGGCTCCACCGCGCGCGAGCTGCCGCCGGGCAGCACGCTCTGCGTGTGCGGCCACTTGCCGCCCAGCGTGCCCAGCAGCTCGAACCAGCGTGCACGCGCCGCCACCGCCTTCTTCGCCTGTTCGCCCGCCAGCGCGGCGAAGCGGCGCTGCGCCTCGGTGAACCAGGGCCGCGCGGCGTAGGCCTCGCGCGTGAAGTCGGGCATGAAAAACAGGTAGAAGTGCGCCAGGTGGTCGGCCGCGTTCTCGCAGCCCAGCATCAGGTTGATGGCGTGGCGGCCGTTCGGCGGCGGCTGCACGCCTGCCGCGTCGGCCAGCGCCGAGGCCGCCGCCACCGACTGCGAGACCGAGCAGATGCCGCAGATGCGCGGCACGATCACCAGCGCATCGTGCGGGTCGCGGCCGGCGAGCATGGTCTCGAAGCCGCGGTACATGGGCGCCACCACGCGTGCGCCGGCGACGCGGCCTTCGGCCACTTCGAGCTGCACCTCCAGGTCCCCTTCGACGCGGTTGAAGGGGCCGACGACCAGGCGTTCCACGCTCACTTCAGACGCGTCTTGCGCGCTACCGGCGCCACCACCACGTGGTCGGCCACGGCGTTGTTCTTCACCCGCCTGGGCGTCGCGCTCTTGGCCAGCGACGAGAGCGCCACGAACCAGGCCTTGGGCATGTCGGTCGGCAGGCCGATCGGGATGCCGGCCAGCTTGGGCGTCTGGTCGTACGGGTGGCCGGGGTCCTGGAAGCCGGGTTCGGTGCAGCTGATGCAGGCGTAGCCACCGCGCGTGCACGAGCCTTCGCCGTTCCACAGCCGCGTGTTGCAGTCGGCATGCGCCTGGGTGCCCTTGCAGCCCATGTTCTCCATCAGGCAGCCCAGGTCCGAAGGCTTGGCGGCGCTGGCCTTGAACTCGTAGTACTCGTTGCGCGTGCAGCCGTGGTGCACCAGCTGGTCGGCGTAGAAGCGCGGTCGGCGCAGCGTGTCCAGGTCGTCTTCCTGCAGGCTGCCGGCGGCCAGCGCCATGAAGCTCTCGACCACCCAGCCCGGGTGCGTGGGGCAGCCGGCGATGTTGATGACCGGCAGGCCGGCGGCGGACCGGAAGCCCGGGCCCAGCAGGCCGCCGGGCTGGTCGTCCTCGTACTGCAGGCCGCAGGCTTCAGTGAGGTTGGCGCCGGTGGCGCTGATGCCGCCCCAGGCCGCGCAGCTGCCCACCGCGACCACGTAGCGCGCGCGCGCGGCCAGGCGCCGCACCCACTGCGTCATCGGCTGGCCGCTGCCGGCCAGCAGGTGGAAACGGCCGCTGCCGTTGGGGCCGCGCAGCAGCGCGCCTTCGACCGCCAGCGCGTCGATCGCCTCGCGCCCTTCGGCGATGTCTTCCAGCTTCGACAGCAGCTCGGCGCCGTTGGAAAGCGAAAGCGACGGGTGCCAGACGAGCTCGATGCCCGCGTCCTTCAGCAGGCCGGCGAAGTCGGTGCTGTCGGCGTTCAGCAGTGACATGCTGCAGCCACCGCAGCCGCCGCTCTGCAACCACAGCAGGCGGAACATCAGCCTTCTTCCAGCCCGTGGCGCACGAGCTTGGCGCGCAGGCCCATGCGCGACAGGCCCAGCTCCTTCGCGGCCTGGGTCTTGTTCCAGCGCAGGCGCAGCATGGTCTCGCGCAGGATCATGGCTTCCACCGCGTCCAGCCTTTCCTGCAGCGCGCCGCTGGCGGGCAGGCCGCTGGTGCGCGCGTCGGCCGCCATGCCGGTGCGGCCGTGCAGCAGACGCTGCGAGAGCGCGCGCGCCGGCAGCCGCAGGTCGTCGCAGAGCGCGAGCGCGCGCGCCAGCTCATTGCGCAGCTCGCGGATGTTGCCCGGCCAGGGGTAGCTCATCAGCAGCGCGCGGCAGTCGTCCTGCAGCCCTTCCACCGGGCGGCCCAGCTCGGCCGCCACGTCGGCGAGCAGCCGTTCGGCGATGGGCACGATGTCGCCCGGCCGTTCGCGCAGCGGCGGCATCTGCAGCGTGACGCCGGCGACGCGGTAGTACAGGTCTTCGCGGAAGCGGCCTTCGCGAACCTCGTCTTCGGGCTGGCGGTGGGTGGCGGCGATGAGGCGCACGTCCACCGGCATCGTGCGCGACGACCCCACCGGCCGGATCTCGCCTTCCTGCAGCACGCGCAGCAGCTTCACCTGGAACGCGGGCGAGGTCTCGCCGATCTCGTCGAGGAAGAGCGTGCCGCCGTCGGCCTGCTGGAACAGGCCCGTGCGGTCTTCCACCGCGCCGGTGAAGGACCCGCGCTTGTGGCCGAAGAGCTCGGTCTCCAGCAGCGTGTCGGGCACGGCGCCGCAGTTGACGACGACGAAGGGCCCGCGGTGGCGCGGCGAAGCGAAGTGGATCGCGCGCGCCAGCAGTTCCTTGCCGGTGCCGGATTCGCCCAGCACCAGCACCGAGAGGTCGTAGCGCGCCACGCGCGCCGCCGTCTCGCACACGGCGTCCAGCGGGCTGCCGGGGGCGCGCACGATGCGGTCGAAGTCGAAGTGGCGCCGCACCTCGCGCAGCTTCAGCTCGCGCCGCTCGGCGAGCACGCCGGGGCCGTTGCGCAGGTCCATCTCCAGCCGCAGCAGGCCGTGGCGCGTGCGCCGCGCGTCGACCGCGCTCTTCACGGTGGCCTGCAGGTGGTCCGGCGTCCAGGGCTTGAGCAGGTACTGGAAGATGCCCGCGTCGTTGACGCCGGCGATGATGTCCTGGCTGTCGGTGTAGCCCGAGACCAGGATGCGCACCACGTCGGGCCAGCGCTCGCGTGCCTGCTTGAAGAAGTCGACGCCGGTGGTGCCGGGCATGCGCTGGTCGCACAGCACCACGTCGACATGGTGGCGCTCCATCAGCGCCAGCGCCGCGTCGGCGTCGCCGGCGGTGAGGACGCGGAAGTCCTCGTCCAGCGTGCGGCGCATGGCTTCCTGGGACCGTCGCTCGTCGTCGACCACCAGCACGAGCGGCGGCTCGCGCGAACTGCGCGCGCGGGCGTCGAAGTCGGGCTCGGGGGCGTTCATCGGCGGTGCAGGGCCAGGTGGCGCGGGGTCCAGGCGTGCGGCTTGCGATGCACGAAGTGGTGGCGTGCCACATGGTAACTGGGGTCGAAGCCGAAGAAGCTCTTCTTCATGCGTTCGATCTCGGCGGCGCGGTATGCGGCCAGCGGCTTCGTCGCTTCGTCGGCGGCGCGGCGGGCCGCCTTGGCGGCGATGCGCGGCGCCCAGTCGGCAGCGGCGGCCAGGGCGGCGGCGCGTTGGCGCGCCTTGACCTCGAAAGACGCCGCGTCGCTGCCGAAGCAGTCGTCGACCAGGCCCATCGCTGCCGCCTGCGCCGCCAGCGTGGGCAGGCGGCGCTGCATCAACTCACGTGCTGCCGCGTCGCCCACGCGGCGCGGCAGCGTGTACGTCCAGTACTCGCTGCCGTAGAGGTTGCCCATGTTCTTGTAGTGCGGGTTCAGCACCACGCCGGGCGCCGACCACACCAGGTCGGCGGCCAGCGCGACGAAGCAGCCGCCGGCGCCAGCGTTGCCGCGCAGCGCCGCCACCGTGAGGCAGCGGTCGAGGGTGAGGATCTCCAGCACCACGTCGTCGAGGGCCTCGATGTTGCGCAGCGACGCTTCGGCCGCGCTGTCGCCTTCGCGGTGCGCGGCGGCCTCGATCTCGTGCAGGTGGATGCCGTTGCCGAAGAACTGCGCGCCGCCGTCCAGCACCAGCACGCGCGGCGGGGCCCCGCGGACCTGGCGCAGCGCGTCGCGCAGGCGCAGGCACTGGCGTTCGGACATGGCACCGTTGTGGAAGTCGAACCCGAGCCAGCCGACGCCGGCGGCTTCCTCGTAACGCAGTTCGTCCCAGTCGCAGGCCGGGCGCTGCAGCGGCACCGGTTCTTCGGGCAACACCTGCGCTTCGAGCGCCAGCACCGCCGGCAGCTTGAGCGCTTCGAAGGCTTCGCCGCGGTCGAGCCGGCGCACGTGGCCGACCCAGACCGAGCCGTCGCGCGTGCCCACACGCAGCGCCGGGCCACGGCGCGCGACGGCGACGCCGGGCGTGGCGGTACCGCGGGCTTCGTGAAGGTCGAACAGGCGGCAGGGCACGCCGTTCAGGGTGGCGCAGGCGCCGGGCGAACCGTCGGCACTGCGCACCTTGGCCAGCACGGTGGCGGTGTCGTCGGCCTGCCAGTCGACGACACGCTGCTCGCGTTTCACGAGCGGCCGTTCGCGGCCGCGCTCGGCAGGCAACGCCGGCAGAGAAGCCGGCGCGGCGCGGCCGGGCTCGAAGCGACCCAGCGCTTCCATCACCGCTTCCACCGCCGCGTCGGTCACCTCGCGCCGGTAGAGCGCCGACTTGGTGGCGCCCGCCGGCACCGCGAACGAACGCCAGGCCCACACCGCGCCCGCATCGAAGTCTCCGTTCGCCTGCAGCACGCTCACGCCCCACTCGCGCGCGCCTTCCAGCAGCGCCCAGTCGAGCGACGACGGCCCGCGGTCGCCCGGCGGTCCCGGGTGCACCACCAGGCAGACGCGCCGGCTCCACACGCGCTCCGGAATGCGGCGCTTGAGGAAAGGCGCGAGCACGAGGTCGGGGTCGAACAGCGCCACCGCCTCTTCGGTGACCGCGTCTCCGATGTCCAGCTCCAGCGAGACCTCGTGCCCGGCCTCGGCCAGCAGCGCGAACAGGCGCTGCGTGAGGCCGTTGAAGGCGTGGGACAGGAGCAGGATGCGCACGGCCTCAGCCCGGAATCAGCAGATGCGCGGCAACTGCTCGCCGCTAAGCCAGTCCACCACCCGCCGCCCGCCGAAGCGCGTGGCCATCTGCACGAAGCGCTGCGGGTCTTCGGTGACGCTGCCGATGCGCACCGCGCCGCGTCCCAGCGGGTGCGCGCGCATCGCGTCCAGCACCGCCTCGGCCGCCTCGGGCGCGACGATGGCGACGAGCTTGCCTTCGTTGGCGATGTACAGCGGGTCCAGCCCCAGCAGTTCGCAGGCCGCTTCCACCTGCGGCAGCACCGGGATGGCGGCCTCGTCCAAGTCCATGCCGCAGCCGGACTGGCGCGCGATCTCGTTGAGTGTGGTCGCCAGCCCGCCGCGCGTGGGGTCGCGCAGCGTGTGCACCGCGCCTTCGGGCACGGCGGCCAGCATCTGCGCCACCAGGCCGTGCAGGGCCGCGGTGTCGGAGACGATGGCGGTCTCGAACTCCAGCGACTCGCGCTGCGACAGCACCGCCACGCCGTGTTCGCCCAGCGTGCCGGAGACCAGGATCGCGTCGCCCGGCTGCGCCCGCGCGCCGCCGATGCGCCGCCCTGCCGGCACCACGCCGACGCCGGTGGTGGTGATGAAGACGCCGTCGCCCTTGCCGCGTTCCACCACCTTGGTGTCGCCCGTCACCACCGGCACGCCGGCGTCGCGCGAGGCGGCGGCCATCGATTCGACGATCTTCTTCAGGTCGGCGAGCGGAAAGCCTTCCTCGAGGATGAAGCTCGCCGACAGGTACAGCGGCCTGGCGCCCAGCATCGCCACGTCGTTGACCGTGCCGTGCACCGAGAGGCAGCCGATGTCGCCGCCGGGGAAGAAGAGTGGGCTGATGACGTGGCCGTCGGTGGCCATCACGAGCTTGTGGCCGGCCGGCACGTCGAGCAGCGCGCCGTCGTCGCCCTGGCGCAGGAACTCGTTGTCGAAGGCGCGCGCGAAGAGTTCGTCGATCAGCTGCGCCGCGGCGCGGCCGCCGGCGCCGTGGTTCATGTCGACGCGGCCGTGCTTGAAGTCGACCGGGCGGACGTAGTCCTTCTTCATGCCGCCACCACCGGAATGTCCTTGAAGCGGCCGTAGGCGTAGTGCGCCGCGCAGGCGCCTTCGCTGCTAACCATGCACGAACCCATCGGGCTTTCCGGCGTGCACACGGTGCCGAACAGCTTGCAGTCGGTGGGCCGCTTCACGCCGCGCAGGATGGCGCCGCACTCGCACTGCTTGTGGTCGGGCACGCTCTGGTAGACCAGGCCGAAACGCTTCTCGGCATCGAAGCGCTCGAAGGCCGGGCGGATCTTCAGCGCCGAGTAGGGCACCTCGCCGAGGCCGCGCCACTCGAAGCTGGAACGCAGCTCGAAGACCTGCTGCACGATCGCCTGCGCGGCGAGGTTGCCCTCGCGCGTGACGGCACGGCTGAATTCGTTCTCGACCTCGGCGCGGCCTTCGTTGACCTGGCGCACCAGCATCAGAACCGCCTGCATCACGTCCAGCGGCTCGAAGCCGGCGATCACCACCGGCTTGCGGTATTCCTCGGCGAAATGCTCGTAGGGCTGTGCGCCGATCACGATGCTCACGTGCGCCGGCCCGACGAAGCCGTCGATCGGCACCGTGCCCCAGTCGCGCACCTCGGCGCTTTCGAGGATGTGCGTGATGGCGCTCGGCGTCAGCACGTGGCAGGCCAGCACGCTGAAGTTGGCCAGGCCTTCGGCGGCGGCCTGCTTGATGACCAGCGCGGTCGGCGGCGTGGTGGTCTCGAAGCCGATGGCGAAGAAGACGACCTCGCGCTGCGGCTGCGCACGCGCGATCTTCAGCGCGTCGGCGGCCGAATAGACCATGCGGATCTCGGCGCCGCGCGCCTTCGCCTTCAGCAGACTGAGGTTGTCCGAGGCCGGCACGCGCATCGTGTCGCCGTAGGTGCAGACGATGGCGCCGCGCTCCAGCGCCAGGTGGATGGCCTGGTCGATGCGCCCGATGGGCAGCACGCACACCGGGCAGCCGGGGCCGTGCACCATGCGCACGTTGGCGGGCAGCAGTTCGCCGATGCCGTAGCGCGCGATGGCGTGCGTGTGGCCGCCGCAGAACTCCATGAAGCTGTAGCGCCGCGCGGGGTCAGCCTCGGCCGCGATGCGCGCGGCGATGCGCTGCGCCGCGTCGCCGTCGCGGTACTCGTCGATGTACTTCACGACTTCGCCTCCAGTTCGGCGAACAGCTCCAGCGTGCGCGCCGCCTCCTCGGGATCGATGAGCCCGATCGCGAAGCCCACGTGCACGATCACGTAGTCGCCCACCTGCGCCTCGGGCACCAGCGCCAGCGAGACGGGCTTGCGCACGCCGGACAGGTCGACCACGGCCTGGTCGCCTTCGAGCTTCTCGACCACGCGGGCCGGAATGGCTAGGCACATGCGCTCGTCTCCAGTTCTCGTGCGGCCACCCACGCCTGGCCGAGGGCGAGGCCGGCGTCGCCGCAGCCGGCCTGCTTCGTCGTTCGAACCTCGAGGCCGCGCTGCGCCAGGCCGGACGCGACGCGCCCCGCCAGCAGGCGGTTGAAAAAGCAGCCGCCACCCAGCGCAACGGTGCGCGGCCCCACGGCGGCGGCGGCGCGCACCAGCGACTCGGCCAGCACGGCGTGGAAGAGCGCTGCGCCTTCGCCGGCGTCGCGCGTCTCGAACAGGCGTGCCAGCACCGGGCGCAGGTCGATCACGCCCTGCTCGATCAGGACCCATTCGTCGAAGGCCGGCAGCGCGTGCGACTGCAGCCAGGCCCCGGCGGCGGCTTCGAGCGCCATCGCCGCTTCGGCTTCGTGCGCCTGCTTCAGGCAAATGCCCAGCGCCGCCGCCGCGGCGTCGAACCAGCGGCCGGCGCTGGTGGTGAGCGGGCAGTTCAGCCGCTTGTCCAGCATCGTGGCCACGCCTTTCGCCAGCGGCGTGTCGAAACGCGCCGCGATCTCGCCGCCACGGCCCATGGCATGCAGCGCCGCGGCCGCCATGCGCCAGGGCTCGCGTGCCGCCGAGTCACCGCCGGGCAGCCGCAACGGGAACAGATGGCTCGCACGTCGCCACCCTTCGGGCGAGACCTGCAGCACCTCGCCGCCCCAGGCGCTGCCGTCGGTGCCCAGGCCCACGCCGTCGAGCGCGAGGCCGACCACGGCTTCGTGCAGGCCGTGTTCGGCCATCACGACGCCGATGTGCGCGTGGTGGTGCTGCACGCCCACGGCCGGCACGCCCAGCCGGTGCGCCAGCGCCTGCGCCAGCCGCGTGCTGTGGAAGTCCGGGTGCAGGTCGTGCGCGACGGCGTCGATCGTCTCGCCTTCGATCAGCGCTTCGGCCGAAGCCTCCAGCGCCGCGCAGGCCTCGGGCGTGCCCAGGTCGCCGTGCAGCTTCGACCAGCGCACGCGCCCATCGGCCGAACGCAGGCAGGCCGCGTTCTTCAGCCAGGCGCCGAGCGCGAGCACGCTGCCCATGGCTTCAGGCACTCACCACCTGCGGCAGCCGTTCCAGCAGCCAGTCGAGCCAGGCGTCCAGCCCCTGCCCGCTCTTGGCCGAGACCAGCAGCACCTCGATGCCCGGGTTCACGCGCTGCGCGTGGGCGATGCAGCGCGCGACGTCGAAGTCCACGTAGGGCAGCAGGTCCACCTTGTTCAGCACCATCAGCTGCGCGGCGGCGAACATGTCGGGGTACTTGGCCGGCTTGTCCTCGCCTTCGGTCACCGAGAGGATGGCCACCTTGGCCGCCTCGCCCAGGTCCCACATCGCCGGGCAGACCAGGTTGCCGACGTTCTCGATGAAGAGCAGCGAAGGCGCGTGGTCGTGGTGATGCGGATGGTCGCCGTCACCGTGGTGATGGTGGTGGCCGTGCAGCGGCAGCCGCCCGAAGGCCGCGGCCACCATCGGCGCGTCCAGGTGGCAGCCCTTGCCGGTGTTGACCTGGATCGCCGGCGCGCCGGTGGCGCGGATGCGGTCGGCGTCGTTGCTGGTCTGCTGATCGCCTTCGATCACGCCCACCGGCAGCGCCGGCACGCGCGCGCGCAGCGCGTGGATGGTGGCGCACAGCAGCGTGGTCTTGCCCGAGCCCGGGCTGCTGACCAGGTTGAACGCCGTCACGCCGTGGTCGGCGAAGTGCTGGCGGTTCTGCGCCGCGACGCGGTTGTTCTCGCCCAGCACGTCGGCTTCGAGCTTGATGGCGCGCTCGGCGCTCATGCCCGGCACCGAGACCCTGGCCGGGCCGGCACCGAAGTGCAGGTCGCCGGTCTTCGGGTTCACCGCGGCCTGGCCTTCGTTGCCGGTGTTGCTGCATCCGCAGACGACGCACATGGTGTGATGCTCCTTCAGTCGTGGACGACGAGGTCGACCACCTTCAATTCGGTGCCGCCGGCGGGCTGCAGGCGCGCGCTGCCGCAGCGCGGGCAGTCGTCCAGCCGCGAGCGGATGGGCACGCTCTCGCCGCAGCCCATGCAGAAGGCCTGGCCCGGCGGCTCTTCGATCTCGATCTCGGCGCCTTCCAGCAGCGTGCCCGGCGCGATGGCCTCCAGCGCGAAGCGCAGCGCCGACACCTCCACGCCCGCCAGCGCGCCGGCGGCCAGCTTGAGGCGGGAGACGCGTGCGAAGGGCTCGCGTTCGCAGGCCTGCTCCACCACGCGCAACACGCCGCCGGCCAGGCTCATCTCATGCATGGTGGCCCTCCACCACGTCGAACTGCACGCAGGGGTCGAGCGCGAGCGCGGCCAAGCGGGTGTCATCCACGTCGAGCGCACCGCTGGCCAGCGCGCGGCCGAAGGCGCCCTCGGGGTGGAAGTTCCATTCGGTGGGCGCGAACACGCGGTAGTCCGCGGCGCGCGAGCCTTCGCCCGGCGGGCGACCGGGTTCGAGGCGGATCCAGTGCACCAGCAGGCCGCGCGACATTTCGGTCCAGGCGATGCCCACGCCTTCGGCCAGCGTGGCGGCGCCGGCGGCCAGGCTTTCGCCCTGCGCCAGCGCGGCCAGGTCGGCCAGGCGCGAACCGAGCCGGCGCCAGGCATCGGCCACGCCGGCGTCGGCGCGGCCTTGCCGCGTCCAGGGGCCGGTCTCGGCCGGCGCGCCGCGCCACAGCGGGTGTTCGGCCAGGTCGGGGTCGGCTTCGAGCGCGACGTTCAATTCGCGCAGCCCGGCCTCGCCGGCTTCCAGCAGCGCCAGCGGCCGGCAGGGCAGCGAAAGTGCCTGCGCGCGCGGCCGCACGGCGGCCAGCCAGCGTGCCAGGCCGTGATCGCGCCCGGCCGACCATTCGGCCAGCCAGGCGGCAGGGTCGGCGCGCCAGCGCTGCAGCCACTCGGCAGTGGGCATGCCGAACAGGCGACGCTCCAGCCAGCCCGAAAGCTTTTCCAGCGTGGCGCGCAGCGCGGCGGCAGTGCTGCCGGGTGCGGGGGTGAACATCACCGGCGCGTCGCGCAGCCACTTGGGGTCGGCCGCCACGCCGGGCTGCGGCAGCAGCAGCGGCAGGTCGAGCGCGAAGCGCTGCAGGTGTTCGCGCGCGGTGGCCAGCGCCAGCTGCAGCGCTTCCATCTCGGCGTCGGCCGGCGGCACCACCGGGTAGCCCCAGGCCGCTTCGACGGCACGGCGCGCGGTGGCGCGCTGCGCGGTGGCGCCGAGCGCGAACACCGAACCCATCAGGTCGGGCAGCAGCGTGGCGCGGCGGCCTTCGGTCAGGCGGCGCATCAGCGCGGCGCGCACCATCGGCCGTTCGCAGCTGATGGGCGTGGCGCTGCCCGGGGCCAGCGTCAGCCGGCCGGCGAGGCGGTCGCTGGCGGGTTCGTTCATCGGGCTTGCGAAGCCGTTCGGCCGAAGAGCAAGGCACGGCGCGACGCCTGCGGCGGCGGTTCGGGCGGCCGGCGCAGTTGCGCCAGCACTTCGCGCGCGGTGGCCAGCGCCGCGGCCTGGTCCTCGAACTCGAACATGGGCGAGAAGAGCGAGCAGGCTTCGTAGGGGCCGATGCATTCCTCCAGCGCGCCGATGAACTCGAAGTTCTCGCGGCCCACGGCACGGCGGCGGCTCGCGCCCGGCGCGGCGGCTTGCGCCTCTTCGCCCGGCAGCCAGAGCAGGTTCATGAACCAGGGCGTGAGCAGCACGCCGACGGCGCCGCCTTCGTCGCCTTCCACCGGCTCGAAGCCCACCGCCGCTACCGCCAGCCGCTCGTTGAGCAGCGGCACGCCGGCCATGCGGGTGGCGGCGATCATCGCGAAGCGCGCTTCGAGCGCGGCCACGCGGGCGGCGAGCGTGGGCTTCGGATTCATGCGCCGACGATCATGAACTGGTCGGCCCGGCCTTCGCACTGGGGGCAGGTCCAATGCGCCGGCAGGTCGGCAAACGGGGTTCCGGGCGGGATCTGCCATTGGGGGTCGCCTTCGGACGGATCGTAGACGTACCAGCAGATCTTGCACTCCAGCCGGGCTTCGGCCGGCACCCGTGCCCGATCCCCCAGGTAGCTGCCCTCGAAGCTCATTTTGGCCCCCTACGGCCTTCGGCCGGTCCCCCCAAGGGGGATCGAGTCCTCGGCAAAGCCTGCGGACTCACGCCGCCTCCACCCAGGCCAGCACCTCGCGCAGCCGCTCGGCCGAATCGGCCAGGTCTTCGGGCGCGGCGCAGGCCACTTCGGGCACCGGACCCACTTCCAGCGTGTCCAGGATGATGAGGTCCTGCGAATTGAAGTAGGTCACGCGCCAGGTGCGCGCCAGCCGCGTGTTGACGACGCGGCAGTTGCCGTAGCCGCGCGAGAGCAGCTGCACGTGGCCGGCGGCGAGCTGCGCGTCCAGGTACAGGCTGTCGCCCGGCGTCAGCGGCAGCAGCGTCAGGTTCACCACGTGGGCGGGCTGGCCTTCCTGCCAGCGCCGCGAGTGGTCGACCAGCTCTTCCATGATGGACGGCGCGTTCATCGTGTCCGAAGGGCGCAGCGGCGGCGCGCTGGGCGCGCCGGCGGCGTCGGCGCGCGCGGCTTCGGCCACCGCCTGCGGCACCGGGCCGACCTCGATGGTGTCGCGCACCACGCGGCCTTCCTGCAGGTGCAGCACTCGCCAGACGCCGGCGAACACCGACTCCTGCGCCTGCAGGCCCGCGGCGCCGGTGACCTGCGCCGCGACCTCGCCTTCGCCCAGCACCTGGTTGACGAGCGCGCGGTCGGCTTCGCCCAGGTGGTCCAGCGCGATGGGGGCCGGCCGTTCACCCGCGACGCGCGCTTCCAGCGCCGCCAGCGTGGCCTGCAGCGCCGCGAGCGCGCCGCCGTGCGCGGCCAGCGCCTCGGGCTCGGGCAGCACCGGCGGCTGGAAGGTGCCCATGTCGCGCGGCATGGGCATGTAGGCCAGCGGCTCCTCGTCGGGCTGGCTGCCCGGGCCGATGGGCACGATGGGAATGCTGAAGGCGCGCGGCGTCGTGCTGCTCATGTCTCGGGTTCCTCTTTCAGTGGCACGAAGGCCCGGCGGCGCTGACCACCGGAATGCCGATGGGCGCGCGCGTCGGCGCGGTGGCGAGCGCGGTGGCCACGTCGCGCTGGTACTCGTCCCAGTCCTTCATGCCGGCCACGCTGGCGACGAAGCGGCCGTCGCGCACGAAAACGAGCGAGGGCCAGTGCTGGGCACCGAAGCGGCGCGCCACCGCGTCCTCGTCGTCGCGCTCGACCACGCCGACCTCGAAGCGGTCGCAGAAGGCGGCGCGCAGCTCGGGCAGCACCACGGCGACGTCCAGCGCTTCGGGGAAGCGCACGGGGTCGCCGCTGAAGAACAGCACCTGGTCGCCGCCGCGGGCGAGGAAACCTTCCAGGCTGGCCATCGAAACGGGCGCGGCGCCGTGCTGCTGCACCAGGCGCTGCACCAGGGGGTGCAGGGTCATCGTGTCTCTCCTGAGGTCTTGCCCGCGAGGGCGGCGAGTTGTTCCGCGCTCATGCGCGAAGGCAGTTCGAAGCCGGGGTCGGCGGCGGCACCTTGCGTGTCGCCCGCCAGGCCGGCTTCCAGCAGGCCGAGTGCGCTTTCGATCTCGGCGGCGCGCGTGGCGTCGAGCTTCTCGCGCGCGGCGCCCTGGAACACGAGCAGCCAGTCGCCCGGTGCGACCGTGCCGACGAGCCGCGTGTCCACGCGTTCCACCCGGCCGCGGCCGGCGGCGAGCGCGCCTTCGCGCCAGCACTCGATCACCTGCATGGGAATGCCGATGCACATGCTCAGGCGCCCCCGGGCATGAAGCGGTCGTCGCCGATGCGGCAGGCCGCCTCGGCCGCCGGCCGCCCCGATTCGTAGGCCGCCAGCGCCAGGCTGGGCGCGGTGACGGCTTCGTCGCCCAGCGGCGCTTCGGCGCGCGGGCGCGGTTCGGCGCCCCATTCGCGCAGGCGCTGCACACCCAGGGCGAGCGCGTCTTCCAGCGCCGCCTTCACGCTGGGGCGCAGGCTGCCGCCGTAGTCTTCCAGCTCCTCGGGCTGGCAGCCGATGAGCAGCACCTGCTTCGGGTAGCGGCCGGCCAGCGTGGCCAGCATCAGCACTTCCTGGAAGCCGGTCTGGTGCAGGCTCATCTTCTTGGCGCCCATGAAGCGCGGCACCTCGTCGTTCTCCACCACCTTCAGCGTGCCCGGCTCGAGGCCGTAGTCCACCGCGTCGAAGATGACCAGCCGGTCGGCGTCCTGCACCAGCGGCAGCAGGTACAGGCCCTGGGTGCCGCCGTCGACCAGCTGCACCTTCGGCGCGAAGGTCCAGCGCGCCTGCAGCGCTTCGACGCAGCGCACGCCGAAGCCTTCGTCGGCCCAGAGCACGTTGCCGATGCCGAGCACGACCACGTTGTCACGCCCCCCGTTACAGGCGTCTTCGGGTGCGGTGGGGTGCATGCGGTCCTCGCGCGGTGTCAGGTGGGGTGAAGGTTCAGCGGCCGCCTCGCTGCGCGCGCAGGGCCTTCCAGGCGGCGTGGCTGTCCCACGCGGCCTGCATCTGCAGCCAGTCCGCCGCCGGCAGGCCGAAGGCCTGCGCGCAGCGGATGGCGGTGTCGGGGGTCATGGCGCGGTGGCCCTGCACCAGTTCGTTCACGCGCCGGCGCGAAACGCCCAGGCGCCTCGCCGCTTCGCCCTGCGTCAGGCCGAGCGGCGCCAGGTAGTGGCGCGCCAGGAAGCGGCCCGGGTGCAGCGGCAGGCGCCGCGGCACGCCGGCCGGCATCTCCAGGGGCTTGGCCACCACCATCACCGCTTCAATCCTTGAAGGTGCGGTAGCCGCTGATCATGGTGCTCACCATGCTCTGCCGGCCCATGATGTCTTCGCGGATCGCCGCGTAGACGTGCAGGATCACGAAGATCACGATGCCCCACATCGTCAGGTGGTGCCAGGTGTGCACCGCCTGGCTGCCACCCATGAGCGGGATCACCCAGCTCGTGAACAGGCGGTGCGTCCAGTGCCCTTCCTGCGCGCCTTCGCCGTAGAGCGCGAAGCCGGTGCAGATCATGAACAGCGTGAACAGCAGGTAGCCGAAGAACATCGACAGCCGCGCCGCCGGGTTGTGGCCCACGTACTGGTTGGGGCGGTCGCGCAGGAAGGCGTACCAGGCACCCATCGCGAACACCTCGCGCCAGTACTCGCGCCGCAGCACGGGGATGTAGAACAGCTCGCGCGCATGGTGGTTGCCCACGAAGGCCCAGTAGATGCGCCCCGCCAGCCCGATGGCCAGCACGTAGCCGGCCGCGAAGTGGGCGAAGCGGATGTAGCCCATCAGGAAGTTGGCCGAGGCCTCCCCCGGCACGCTGGGCAGCGGCGAGCCGATGAAGTAGCCGGTGACGGCCAGCACCGTGATGGCGAGCGCGTTCACCCAGTGCCACAGGCGCACCGGCGCCTGGTACACGTAGACCGAACGCACCTGCGGCGCATGGGCCACCGCCTCGGGGTCGATGCCGGTGACGTCGGCCAGCGAGCTGTGCTGTTGCATGGCGGAGCCTTTCCTTCGCGCCTTCAGCGGCGGACCAGCAGGCGACGCACGCCGACGACCAGCGCGCCGGCGGCCAGCGCCAGCCAGAGCGTGCCGACCACGGTGGCGGCCAGCAGCTCGACTTCGGAATGCCCGTGGCCGGACAGCCAGCTGCCGGCATGGCCCGGGTGCGCGGCAGCGCCGCCGGCGGCGAATGCGAGCCACAAGGCGGTGGTGATGCGGTTCATGGGGTGTCCTCCTCGAAGTCGTTCGTTCAACGCACCTGCACCGTGGTGAGCTCCTGGCCGTCGGGGCTCATCACGTGGGTGCTGCACGCCAGGCAGGGGTCGAACGAGTGGATCGTGCGCAGGATCTCCAGCGGCTGGTCGGCCTTGGCGAGCGGCGTGTTCATCAGGCTCGCCTCGAAGGCGCCGATCTGGCCCTTGGCGTCGCGGGGGCTACCGTTCCAGGTGGTGGGCACCACGCACTGGTAGTTGTCGATCTTGCCGTCCTTGATCTTCACCCAGTGGCCCAGGGCGCCGCGCGGCGCTTCGGTGAAGCCGGCGCCCTTGCACTCCTTGGGCCAGGTGGAAGGCTCCCACTTGTCGACGTTGGCGGTGGCGGTGTCGCCGGCCTTGCAGTTGGCGATGAGCGCGTCCAGCTGCGCCAGCTGCAGGTCGGCGCAGTACAACGCCTCGATCGCGCGCGCCGCGGTGCGGCCCAGGGTGCTGAAGAGCGCCGTCACCGGCACGTCCAGCTGCTTGAGCACGGCGTCGACGTTCTCCTTGATCCACGGGAACTGCTTGGGCTGCAGGTAGCCCAGCACCATGCGCGACAGCGGCCCGACTTCCATCGCGTGGCCGCGCCAGCGCGGGGCCTTGATCCAGCTGTACTTGGCGCTTTCGTCCAGCGCCTCCCACCTGGTCTTCGTGCCCTTGTGGTTGGGCCCCAGCGCGTAGTTCGGCTCGGTGACGCCGTCCCAGGGGTGCAGGCCCTTGGTCTCGT
>CAYVXO010000024.1:0-38369 GCA_964454485.1 uncultured Rubrivivax sp. | reverse complement strand
GAGTTCTACCTCGGCGAGAAGCCCATCCTGCACAACGTGCCCACCTACCTGTGCCGCGAGGCGGAAGACCTGAAGTACGTGCTGGCCCATCTGGGCGAACTGGTGGTCAAGGAAGTGCACGGCGCCGGCGGCTACGGCATGCTGGTCGGGCCGGCGGCCACCAAGGCCGAGATCGCCGAGTTCCGCAAGGTGCTGGAGGCGAACCCGTCCAACTACATCGCGCAGCCGACGCTGTCGCTGTCCACCTGCCCCACCTACGTGGAAAGTGGCGTCGCGCCGCGCCACATCGACCTGCGTCCCTTCGTGCTCTCGGGCACCCAGGTGCAGATGGTGCCGGGCGGGCTGACGCGGGTGGCGCTGAAGGAGGGGTCCCTGGTCGTCAACTCGTCGCAGGGCGGGGGGACGAAGGACACCTGGGTGCTGGAGGACTGAGCCATGCTTTCACGCACCGCCGACCACCTGTACTGGATGGCCCGCTACATGGAGCGGGCGGAAAACACCGCGCGCATGCTCAACGTCAGCTACGAGACCTCGCTGCTGCCGCAGAGCGCCGACATGGCCGAGCAGGGCTGGCGCGGCCTGCTGTCGATCAGCGAGCTGACCTGGGCCTTCTCGCAGAAGTACCAGGACGTGAGCGCGCGCAACGTCATGGACTTCATGGTGCGCGACGAGACCAACCTCTCGTCCATCTTCTGCTGCCTGCGCGCGGCGCGCGAGAACGCGCGCGCGGTGCGCGGCGCGCTCACCACCGAGGTCTGGGAGACGCAGAACCAGACCTGGCTCGAGTTCAACCGCATGCTCAAGGAAGGCGCCTTCGAACGCGACCCCGGCGCCTTCTTCGAATGGGTCAAGTTCCGCTCGCACCTGAGCCGCGGCGTCACCGTGGGCACGATGCAGATGGACGAGGCGCTGCACTTCCTGCGCATCGGCACCTTCCTCGAGCGCGCCGACAACACCGCGCGCCTGCTCGACGTGAAGTTCCAGGCCCTGGCCGGCGGCGACTGGTTCGGCCCGACAGGGGCCAAGGAAGGGCAGGAGATCGACTTCTACCACTGGAGCGCGATCCTGCGCTCGGTCTCCGGCTTCGAGATCTACCGCAAGGTCTACCGCAACGTGATCCAGCCCGACAAGGTGGCCGAGCTGCTGATCCTGCGCCCCGACATGCCGCGCTCGCTGGCGGCCTGCCTGAACGAGGTGGTGGCCAACCTGGAGCGCGTGGCCAACCAGCAGAGCAGCGAGACGCTGCGCCGCGCCGGCAAGCTGCGCAGCGACCTGCAGTACGGCCGCATCGACGAGATCCTGCAGAACGGCCTGCACGCCTTCCTGACGACCTTCCTGGACAAGGTCAGCGACCTCGGCGCCGGCATCGGGCGCGACTTCCTGGTGCCGGTGGCGGCCTGATCTCAGGCCTCCGCCGGGCTCTTCGCGGCTGAGCCCGCTGCCGCTTCGGCGCTGCCGAACTCGCGCCGCAGGCTCTCGCCCTGCGCGTCCAGCGCGGGGGCCTCGGCGAAGGTCTCGCTCTCCCATTCCACCGACCACGGCGAGGCCGGCACCTCCACGCCGTGGCCGTTCACCGCCATCCGGCGCGTGCGCAGCTGCGGGTGCTCGATCAGGTCGTGGACCGAGTTGATGTTGCCGTAGGCGGTCTGCGCCTCGGTCAGGCGGTCGACCATGACGCCGCTGGTCTGGCTGCCGAAGACCTCGGCCACCAGGCCGTCGACGAAGGCGCGGTTGGCCACCCGCGCGGCGTTGCCGGCGCAGCGGGGGTCCTGCAGCAGGTCGGGGCGCTGCAGCACCAGGCGGCAGAAGTCGGACCACTCGCGTTCGTTCTGGATCGAGATCACGATCTCGCGGCCGTCGGCGCAGGTGAAGGCGCCGTAGGGCGCGATGCTGGGGTGCTTCAGGCCGACGCGCTCGGGCGCCTTGCCGCCGTAGCGCGCCTGCAGGTAGGGCACGCTCATCAGCTCGGCCGCGGAGCCGAACAGCGACACCTTCACGCCCGAGCCGCGGCCGGTGCGTTCGCGCTGCATCAGCGCCTGCTGGATGCCCACCAGCGCGTTCAGGCCGGCGTTGATGTCGCACAGCGAGACGCCGATGCGACCCCATTCGCCCGGGGCGCCACTGACCGAGACAAGGCCGCTCTCGGCCTGCACCAGCAGGTCGTAGGCCTTGAGGCCGAAGAGCCGGCCTTCGTCGCCGTAGCCGCTGATGTCGCAGGTCACCAGGCGCGGGTGGCGCTCGCGCAGCGCGGCCGACCCCAGCCCCAGCCGTTCGGCGGCGCCGGGCGCCAGGTTCTGGATGAAGACGTCGGCCTTGGCCAGCATGTTCTGCAGCAGTGCCAGGTCCTCGGGCTGCTTCACGTCGAGCGCGATCGATTCCTTGCCGCGGTTGATCCACACCCAGTAGGAAGACTCGCCGTGCACCGCGCGGTCGTAGCCGCGCGCGAAGTCGCCTTCGCGGCGTTCGATCTTGATCACGCGCGCGCCGGCGTCGGCCAGCCGGCTGCTGCAGTAGGGCGCCGCCACCGCCTGCTCGAGCGCCACCACCAGCACGCCGTCCAGCGGGCGCGGCGGGGTGGGCACTTGTCGTTCGTCGGGGCTGGGCATGGCTTCTCCACGGAGGGTCTTCGGGGCCGATTGTGGGAAGCCCGGGCCGCGCGAGGAATTGCTTTTGCGCGAAACCGGCGTTGACCCGCCTGCAACACCCCCGCGTCGCCGCCCCGGCCGGCGCGACGAGAATCGGCCCCGTTCCATCGACCGCGAAGGAGTCCCGCGATGCAGCTGCTGGCCAACACCACCTCGCCCTTCGTGCGCATCGCGCGCGTGGCGCTGATCGAGAAGGGCCTCGACCTCGAGCCGGTGATCGTCGACCCCTGGGCCGACGACGCCCGGCTGCGCGCCGCCAACAGCGCCACCCGCGTGCCCACGCTGGTGCTGGAAGACGGCACGCCGCTCACCGAGTGCCTGCTCATCGTGCAGTGGCTGGAAGCCACGCGCCCGGCGCCGGACTGGCCCAGCCTCCACGGCCCGGCGGCCGGCGTGGCCGGCGTGCTCTCGCGCGCAGGCATCGCCATCGGCGCCATCGAAGCCTCGGTGGCCACCATCATCACGCGCAAGGTCACGGCGCCGGTGCTGTTCGACGAGACGCCGGTGGGCCTGCGCCGCCGCCGCTCGATGGTCGAAGGCCTGCAGCGCCTGGAAGCGCAGGCCGGCGCCATTGCGGGGCCGAAGGGCAGCACCGCGCCGCTGCTGGACGCCGTCGCCGCCGTCACGCTGTACGACTACCAGCAGCTGCGCTTCGGCGACGCGCCCTGGCTGCCGAAGACGCCGCAGCTGCAGGCGCTGGCCGAGGCCTGGCGCGCGCGGCCCTCGTTCGCGAAGACGATGCCCCGCGTGTCCTGAGGGTCGGCCGCGGCGGCGGGATGGCAGACTCGCGCGTTCAGCCAACCACCGCCGCACCGCATGGCCCGCCTCTGGAAACACCCCGTCTCGGTCGAGTTCCTGACCCAGATCCACCGCGGCACCGCGCCCGGACACCTGGGCATCGAGTTCCTGGAGGTCGGCGACGACTTCATCCGCGCCCGCATGCCGGTCGACGAGCGCACGCGCCAGCCCTACGGCATCCTGCACGGCGGCATCTCGGTGGTGCTGGCCGAGACGCTGGGCTCCTGCGGCGCCGCCAGCGCCTGCCCGCCCGGGCACCGCGCGGTGGGGCTGGAGGTGAACGCCAACCACCTGCGCAGCACCAGCAGCGGCTGGGTCACCGGCACCGCGCGCCCGCTGCACGTGGGCCGCACCACGCATGTCTGGCAGATCGAGCTCGTCGACGACGAAGGCCGGCCCACCTGCATCTCGCGCCTGACGATGGCGATCCTGCCACCGCGCGACGGCGCCGCACCCGGGAGCCCCGCATGAAGATCACCGTTTCCACCACCGTGGCCGCGCCGCTGGCCGAAGTCTGGCGTGCCTACACGACGCCGGAGGACATCAAGGCCTGGAACGCCGCCTCGGCCGACTGGCACACCACAGCCGCCACGGTCGACCTGCGGCCGGGCGGCCGGTTCTCTTCGCGCATGGAAGCGAAGGACGGCTCGTTCGGCTTCGACTTCGCCGGCGAGTACACGCAGGTCGTGCCGCAGCGGCTGATCGAATACAGCTTCGGCGACCGCAGCGCGCGCGTCGATTTCGAACCGGGTGCCGACGGCGTGAAGGTCACGGTGACCTTCGACGCCGAAACCACGCACTCCGAAGAGCAGCAGCGCGGCGGCTGGCAGGCCATCCTGGACAACTTCGCGCGCCACGTGCAGGCACGCGAGCGCTGACGCCGGCGGGCCCGGCCGCAGCCTTCCAGGCGCGCGGGCCGGGGTTGCGCACTGCGCAAGGGGCCGTTGACCACTTTCCAATTCCCCCGCCGGCGCCGCCTGCCTACAGTGCTGCCGCATTGCACTGCCCGCGAGGCGAAGGACTCCATGGTCATGAAGCAGATGTTCATCGGCGGCCGCTGGCTGGCCGCGCGCGACGGCCGCACGATCCCCGTGGTGTCCCCGGCAGACGGCGAGACCTTCGAGCACATTCCGCGCGGCGGCGCGCACGAGGTCGACCAGGCCGTGGCTGCCGCGCGTGCGGCGCTTGCCGGCCCCTGGGGCCGCCTGAACGGCACCGAGCGCGGCCGCATCCTGGTGAAGATCGGCGAGGCGGTGCTGGCGCACGAGGAAGAGCTCGCGCAGCTGGAGGCGCGCGACACCGGCAAGCCGATGAGCACCGCGCGCAACGACATCAAGGTGCTGGCGCGCTACTTCGAGTTCTACGGCAGCGCCGCCGACAAGGTGCACGGCGAGACGATTCCCTTTCTCGCCGGCCACCAGGTGAGCCTGGTGCGCGAGCCGCTGGGCGTGACGGCGCACATCATCCCCTGGAACTACCCGGCGCAGATGCTGGGACGCACGGTGGCGCCGGCGCTGGCCATGGGCAATGCCGCGGTGCTGAAGCCGGCGGAAGACACCAGCCTCTCGGCGCTGCGCTTCGCCGAGCTGGCCACCGCTGCCGGCCTGCCCGAGGGCGCGCTCAACGTCGTCACCGGCCTGGGCGAGGAAGCCGGTGCCGCGCTCGCGGCGCACCCCGGCATCGACTTCGTCTCCTTCACCGGCAGCAACGAGGTCGGCACCCTGGTGCAGCAGGCGGCGGCGAAGAACGCCGTCAAGTGCGTGCTGGAACTGGGCGGCAAGAGTCCGCAGATCGTGTTCGACGACGTGGACGCCGCGCGCGCCGTGCCCATCGTCGTGCGCGCCATCGTGCAGAACGCGGGCCAGACCTGCACCGCCGGCAGCCGGCTGCTGGTGCAGCGTTCGATCTACGACCGCTTCGTCGGCCAGGTGGCCGAAGCCTTCGCCAAGGTGCGCGTGGGCACGCCGCAGATGGACCTGGACTGCGGCCCGGTGATGAATCCCGCGCAGCACCGGCGCGTGCAGCGCTACGTGGACAACGCGCGCGCCGCCGGCATTCCCGTCATCGCCGAAGGGCGCATTGCCGAAGGCGTCTCGCCCACCGGCTACTGGATCAGGCCCACGCTCTTCGGGCCCGTGCCGCGCACCGACGCGCTGGCCTGCGAAGAGGTCTTCGGCCCCGTGCTGGCGGCGATGCCCTTCGAGGACGAGGCCGACGCCATCGCGCTGGCCAACGGCACGCCCTACGGCCTGCTGGCGGCGGTGTGGACCGAGAACGCCGGCCGCCTGCACCGCGTGGCCAAGGCGGTGAAGGCGGGCCAGGTGTTCATGAACTGCTACGGCGCCGGCGGCGGCGTGGAGCTGCCCTTCGGCGGCACCAAGCGCAGCGGCCACGGGCGCGAGAAGGGCCTGCTGGCGCTGGAAGAGCTGAGCACCACGAAGACGCTGGTGCACTACCACGGCTGAACGGCTGCAGGCGCGGCGACGGCCGCCGCGCGAAGGGGCCGCGACCGCCGGCGGCGCGCGGCCGGTCCGGCGCCGGGGGGCGTCAGCGCGCCGCCTGCGTGAGCCGGTGGATGAGCAGCGCGGCCCGCAGCGTGCCGCGCTCGATGGAGGCGATCTCCAGGTCCTCGCCGTCGGTGTGCGCGCCGCGCCCCTGCGCGCCCAGGCCGTCGAGGCCCGTGGTGTAAGGCGCCACGAACTGCACGTCGCCTGCGCCGCGGAACGTGGGGTCGAGCAGGCCGATCGGGCCCAGCCCCGCGTCCTGGCTCGCCCGGGAGTACAGCGCCGCCAGCTGGCGCCCGGCCTCGGTGGGCGGCATCGGCGGGTAGCTTTCGCTGAAGCGGATGGTCGCCGAGGTACCGGGCAGGTTGCCCGTGCTCACGATGGCCTGCATCTTCTGCCGCGCGCGCTCGCCCTGTTCCGGCGAGAGGTAGCGAAGGTCGCCGCGCACCTCGGCTTCGCGTGCGATCACGTTCGACTTGCCGAAGGCGCTGGCCGTGGCCGTGTCCTCGGCGTAGCCGATGCTCGTGCCGCCGAAGACCAGGCCGGGGTTGAACGTGAGGCTGGGCTCGATCACCTGTTCGCGGAAGGCGTTGAGGATGCGCGCCGCCTCGTAGATGGCGCCGTAGCCCGACGCTTCGGAGAACACGCCCATCGAGTGCGCGGCCTTGCCGGTCACGCGCAGCACCCAGCCGCCAGAAGACCGGCGGGAGATGCTGGCGGTGTCCATGCCGTCGTGGCGCGCGCTGCCCTCGAACGAGAGCGCAACGTCCGCGCGCTGGCCCATCGCCACCATCTCGGCGCGTGCCGTCTTCAGCGGCGCGCCGGTGCGTTCCTCGTCGCCGGTGAGCAGGACCTCGATGTGCGCGCCGTCGAGCACGCCCGCGCTCTTCAGCGCGCGCAGGGCCTCGATCATGATCACGTTGCCGCCCTTCATGTCGTTCACGCCCTGGCCGCGCACGCGGTCGCCCTGGCGTTCCCACAGCGGCACCGAACTCGACTTCTCGAACACCGTGTCCAGGTGGCCGAGCAGCAGCACGCGCTTGCCCGTGCCGTTGCCTTCGTGCACCGCGGCCAAGTGGCCGGCACGTTTCATCGAGGGCGGCATCTCGACCCAGCGTGTCCTGAAACCCAGGCCTTCCAGCTCGGCGCGGAAGATCTCGCCGACCGCGCGCACGCCTTCGGGATTGAGGGTGCCGCTGTTGATGCGGACCGACTTCTCCAGCAGTTCGAGCGCGGCCGCGCTGCGGCCCTTCGCGGCCGCGACGATGCGCTGCTCGGTGTCGCTGAGCTGCGCCAGCGCGCCGCCGGCCACCAGGCACAGGGCGGCGGCTACGGCGAGGGCAGGCTTGAACATCGTCGGGTCCTTTCGGGTCACGTCGGGGCCGGCCATTCTCGGCCACGCGGACGGACCTTCGCGCTGGTACCGCGCAGGGCGCTCGCCGCCGGTCTCGACGTCGCGGAACGGCCGCCGTGGGATCTTCTGCGACGGGCTCCTGGCCAACGGCAGCCGCCACCAGGGCGGCTCCTCCGCCGAGAGCTCACATCACGGCGTACCTCGCCATGCGATGCGCTCTCCCAGCCCGGAATGAGCGCAGCTGAATGCGAGCTTGAGAGAAGCTTGGGCTGTTCCTGAGGACGGGCCGGCGCCCGTCGACGATCATGAACTCATGCCGGGCCGCCGGCTCGCAAGGAGACTGAAATGCAATCCTTGTCCACCTGGCTTCGAGTTGCCTTGTTCGCCGCTGCCGGCAGCTTCGTGCACGCCGCAGGCGCCGCCTTTCCTGAACGAACGATCCAGATCGTGGTGCCGTTCGGGCCGGGCTCGCCACCGGACGTGCTGGCCCGGCTGCTGGTCGACGGATGGAAGCGCAGCGGCTTCGCGGATGCCGTCGTCGTCAACCAGCCCGGTGCCGGCGGCAGCATCGGCGTCGCGCAGGTCGCGAAGGCGGCACCGGACGGCTACACGCTGGCCCTCGCCGGCGACGCCGCGCTGCTGGTGAACCCGGCGCTCTATCCCGAGCAGGCGCTGTCGCCCCTGACCGATCTGGCCCCGGTGACGCAGCTCGTCGTCACGCCGACCGTTCTCGTCGTCGGCAAGGACGTGCCCGCTCGCAGCGTGGCCGAACTGGTGGCGCTGGCGCGCGCCCGGCCGGGACAACTGAGCTTCGCCTCCGCCGGCGCCGGCACCTCGTCGCGCCGGAACGGCGAGTTGCTGAAGCAGGCGGCGCAGGTGGACCTGCTGCACGTGCCCTACAAGGCCAGCCCCATGGTCGACGTCATCGGCGGGCGCGTGACGATGTTCTTTGCCCCGGCCTCGGTCGCGCCCATGGTGGCCGACGGCCGCCTGCGCGCACTGGCCGTCGCGAGCCCCGAGCGCCTGCCGCGTCTGCCCGAGGTGCCCACGATGACCGAGGCCGGTTTCCCGCAGGCCAGTTCGCTGGCCTGGTTCGGCCTCGTGGCGCCCGCCGGCACCCCTGCGGAGCGGCTCGAGCGGCTGCGCGACGAAGCCGCGAGGGCCCTGCGAGACCCCGCCTCGGCGCCGCGGCTGGACACGCTCGGCGGCTCGCTGGTTCTGTCGTCGCCCTCCGAGTTCAGGGCGCTGATCGCCAACGAACTGCCGCGATGGCGAGCGTTCGTGAAGGAGGTCGGCATCCAGCCCGAATGATCGGAAGGGCTCGACATGACCGCCGCCGATGTCTCCGTCATCGCGTTCGCCGCCGTCGGTGGGACCGACAGCGGTGCCCGCCGGTGGGTCAGCGTTCGGGTAGCCCGGCAGCCCGCAGGTCGGCGACAAAGCCCGACCCCCAGGGTTCGACCCGCAACAGGACCTTCATGGTGTGGCGCACGCGCTCGATGCTGCGGAAGGTCGTGGTCCGCAGCACCGAAACGAAACGCGCGGCCTCCGCGTCGCGCCCCAGCCGGTGCGCCGCCACGGCCGCGCCCAGGTAGCAGTTCGGGAAGGCCGGATTGGCCGCGATGCCACGTGCCGCATGCGCCAGTGCGTCTTCCTCGCGTCCGAGCATCAAGGCCGCGCAGGCCTCGCCCCAGTGCCAGATCGCGCGCAGCGGCTCTCGCGGGCTCAGCGCCAGGGCGCGCGCAGCCAGCTCCAGCGCCTGCTCCGGATGTCCTTCGGCGTTCGCGATCAGGGCGAGCAGCCCGTGGGCGGGCGCGTAGGAGGCGCTGATCTCGAGGCAGTAGCGGAGCGAGGCCTTCCCGCGCACCAGATCGCCGCCGATGAACAGCACCAGACCCAGCGTGTAGTGGGCATCGGGATCCGACGGCGCGAGCGCCGTGGCGCGTTCGGCATGCGCCAACGCATCGGCGAGGACGGTATCGGGGTGGTCGTCCTGCCACTCGAACTGCACGGCACGATACTCGCAGTACGCGAGCACGTTCCACGCCGCCCCGAGGGACGGGTCGAGCCGCGCCGCCTCGGCGGCCCACGCCCAGGCGCGGTCGTTGGTCTCCCGGTTCTGCGGGCGGCAATACAACTCCACCCAGGCGCGCATGGCGAGTTCGAGCGCGCTGGCGCGCTCCGGCGGGCCGAGTTCCACCTCTCGCACCGCATGTTCCGACAGCTCCAGCCGCCACACCCGGACCAGCCGTCCCACCACGCGCTGCGCGAGTTGGGGCCAGTCCGTCGCCGGCACGTCGATCGACTCGCTCGCCAGCACGGCGTCGCTCGACGCCTCGATCAGGTCGCAGCTGATCGAGAGGCGGCCATCGATCGAGGCGATCGCCCCATCCACCACGTAGCGCACCTTGAGCTCGTCGGCGATGCGGCGCGGCGACACCGCCAGGCCGCGGTACGACAGCATCGTGCCGCGCGCGATCGTGGTGAGCCCGGGCTGGCGCGACATCTCGAGCACCAGGGCGCCGAGCAGGGTCTCGGGCAGGAACGACAGCGCCGCCGGCAGGCCCAGGTCGCGGAAGGGCAATACGGCCACCGTGCGGGCCGGGGGCGCTGCCCGAGCATCGGCCGACCGGGTAGCCGGTGACGGCGCCGGGCGCCGGACCGGCGCCACCAGCCGGTAGCCCTTGCGCGGCACGGTGGCGATGAACTCGCCGGTTGCGGTGTCGGCCTTCAGCACCGACCGCAGTTCGCCGATGGCCTGGTACAGGGACTGGTCGGTGACGATGACGCCGGCCCACACTCGTTCGAGCAGCTCCTGGCCGCTGCACACCTCCCCGGGGCGCGCGGCCAGCGCCATCAGCAGGCGCATGGTCCGCGGCTCCAGCTTCACGGTCCGGCCTTCCAGGGTCAGCGTGTCGGCGACCGGATCGGCCAGCCACCGGCCGACCCGCAGGCCCGCGGTCTCTGGCCGCCCCGCTTCGGAAGCCGAGTCACGCCCCATGCTGCCTTTGGGAGAAAGGTTGCGAAGGAATTGAGCTTACCTTGAGGACTTCCCGGTGCCGAGGCCGGCACGATGGTCGCCATGTTGAAAGCACTGGACCACGCGACCTTCCGCTCCGCGGACCTGTCTCGAACGCTCGACTTCTACGAGCGCCTGCTCGGCTTGCAGGCCGGGCCGCGTCCGCCTTTCGGCGTACCGGGCCTGTGGCTGTATGCCAGCGGGCAGGCGGTGCTGCACGTGCTCGAGGGCCGGCCTGCCGGCAATGGACCGCTGGACCACGTCGCCTTCCAGGCTTGCCGCCGGGCCAACGTGACGACCACGCTCGAGGCGGCAGGGGTCCCATTCGATCTTTACGCCACGCCCGATGGCTCGGCATTGCAGATGTTCCTGCGCGACCCCGACGGCACGCGCATCGAACTTGTCTTCCACGACCGGGAGGACCGATGACGGCGACCGGTCCGACCACGTGCCGCCGTTCAGTCATGTCCCCCACCGACACCCAGGAGCAGGCAACATGAACACCTTCGGATCGGCAGCGTCCCTCGCCGGCGCAGTGATCGTCCTCGCTCTGACCGCGTGTGGCGGCGGAGGGGACGACCCCGAGAAGCCCGCAGGGCTCTTCGATGGAGACGGGAGGCCCAGTGCCGCTGCAATGCAGCGTCCTGGCTGCCTGCGTGCGAGCAGCAGCGGGCCCTACGCCACCTCGGACCAGTACGCGTGGGAAGAGCTGACGGCAGCACCCTACACGGTGCTGGTCGATCTTGATTCGAGCAACTCGCCGGCGGCCTCCGTGGCGAAGGCCCTTGCCGACCATCGGTGGGCAGGCCCCAGCCCGGGCGTCAGCCACTTCGTGCGCGGAGGCACGCCGGAGCAGGCCGCCGCTGTCGCGGACGGCCTGAGGTCCGCGGGCATTCCCAACGTGTTCCTTGTCGTGGACTGCGGTACCGCCTGATTGCGACGGGCCTCAGGTTGAACTCGAACGGCCGCGAGCGCCGTGCCGCGACTCGGTCGCGTGGCCTTGCATGTCGAGCGCGCCTCCGAACTCGCCGCGATCGCGGTCCTGCCTGCGCCTCACCAGCGCGGCGAGGAGAACAGATACTCGATCCCGACACTCACGCTGTTCGCCGTGAAGCGGTTGCCCGCCGCGCTGCGGGCCACGATGCGGCCGGCGTTCAGGCTCAGGGCCGTTCGATCGTCGAGGCCGTAGCGCCCTCCCGCAATGCCCTTCACGGCCAGGCCATGCACGTTGGTGCCGGCCATCAGCTGGCCGAATCCCTGCCAGCGTTCGCCGCGTTCCAATCGGGTCTGCCATCCGATGCCGCCCAGCAGTTCGCCGTAACCCGGGTAGCCCAGGTAGGTGCTGTACGCGCCGGTGCCGCGCAGCGGGAGGTACCAGTGGTCGTCGAGGAGGGTGTCGATCTGGAGACCGACCATGCGCACCTGGCCGCGGTCCAGGTCGCGGTAGCGCACGCCGAGGTCGGTTTCCTGGAAGAGGCCGAACCTGAAGGCCTGGTACGTGGGCAGGCTGCCGCCATCGTTGGCGCGCAGGTGGCGCGTGAAGGCGATGCCGACCGCACGGTTCTTCGAAGAGCCCTTGGGGGCGACCAGGACACCGGCCGAAAGCGAAACCCCGAGGTCCCGGCTCAAGGCGAGCTCGGCGGCAACTTTCGGGTAGACCACCAGCCCGGGGCCGGTGTCGATGACTTCCGGCGCGTAGAGGCCCGAGCCGATGCCGAACTGGCCGTAGACCGAAAGCCGTGCGGTGACCGGCACGCGCTGCCCCACGCCGCCCAGCAGCTGGTTCGACAGCGGCAGTCCCCGGTAGCCCATGCCCAGGCTCACGAACCAGTACGTGTCGGTGGCGAAGAACTGCGCGTACTGCAGGTCGAAGATGTCGAAGCGGCCCTTGAAGGTGCCTTGCGGATCCTGCTGGCGGTAGTTGTCGAGCACCAGGGTGACCATGCGTTCGCTCGACGCCTGCGCGGCTTCGCGGGCGTCGGCCGCCGAGAGCGGCTGGCCGTGGGCGGAGAAGGGGCCGGTGAGGTAGCCGAACGGAATCTCCAGGAAGAGGTCGGCCTGGCTGCCGCCCAGGGCCGCGGTGCGGCTGAACTTCACCTTCGTCAGGTTGGCGCCGACCGCGAAGGCCCCGAGGTCGTAGCCCACGCCGACATAGCCCTTGACGAAGCCGCCGGTGCCGGCCAGCGACTTGGCGTTCTCGACGTTGCGGCCGCCGGCGCCGGCGCCGATCGCCAGCCCGCCGGTCGCGAAGACCTGCGAAGTCAGGCGCTGCTGCGCGTGCGCGCCAAGGTCGAAGGTGGCGAAGCCGCCGTACGCACCCCGCACCAGCGGCGCCGACATGCCGGCGCCGACGTAGAGCCCTTCGACGACCTGGTCGAACAGGTGGAAGCCCATCAGGTCGATGGGCTTGTCGCCCTTGACGCGGAGGACCTGGTAGTCCAGCAGCAGCAGCGCCTCGTTGCGGCGCAGCGCGGTCGTCTCCTGCGCGCCGGCGCCGGTCTGCAGCACCAGGCCGGCCACGAGGAACGAGCCGGCGATGTCGAGGCGTGCGGCCATGGGTGCTCGGCTTCGTCGTGCCGGAACAGCGGATCGCTGCGAGGTTGCCACATCCGGCGTGCGGTCGAGTGGCGGCTCGGTCTTCCTCCGGCTTCTCGTCCGCTGCCAGAATGCCCAGCAACCCGCTCGGGTGCGGGCTCGCCGACCCATGAAGACGATTCGCGATCTCAGCAAGCCGCCCACCATCGAAGGACGCGTCGAGTCCATCGTCGTGCGCCACCACCCGCGCGACCCGGCACGGAGAATCGATGCCACGGTGGCGCTGGCCGGCATCGGCCTGGCCGACGACCGGCTGGGCCGGCGCGGCGAGGCGGAGCTGTCGACGCGGCAGGTCACGCTCATCCAGGCCGAGCACCTGGACGTGATCGCCCGCCTGGCGCGCGTCGAGCGCGTGGATCCCGTGGGCTTGCGGCGCAACCTCGTCGTCTCGGGCATCAACCTGCTCGCGCTGAAGAACGCGCGCCTGCGCGTGGGCGAGGCGGTGCTGGAAGTGGTCGGTCCCTGCCAGCCCTGCTCGCGCATGGAAGAGACGATCGGCCCCGGCGGCTACGCCGCGATGCGGGGCCACGGCGGCATGACGGCGCGTGTGCTCACCAGCGGCGCCATCCGCGTCGGCGACGTCGTCAAGGCCGAAGGCTGAAGGGCCGCCGGCCCGTCAACGCCGCGTGGCTTTCGCGCCGCGTGTCCGCCGCGCGGGGGAGCGTGGTGCCGCGGCGCCCGCATCGCCTGCTTCGTCGAGACCCTGCAGGCGCTCGCGCAGCTGGCTCGTCGCGAGGTCGATGAACGCACGCGTCTTGATCGGCAGCCGCCCCTGCCCCGGATAGATCAGGCTCACCGGCACCGGGGGCGGCTCGTCTTCGGCCAGCAGGCGGACGAGCCGCCCTTCGCGCAGCGCCTCGGCCACCTGGTAAGACAGCACGCGGGTCAGCCCGAGGCCGAGCGTCGCGGCGGCGATCGCGGCATCCGCCGTCGAGACGCTCAGGCGCGAGCGCACCGGCACCTGGCGCCGGGCACCGTCGCCCGCGGCGAAGGTCCAGGCGGTGGCGGCGTCGAGCCCGTCGAAGGTGACGCAGCGGTGCGCCGCGAGTTCGTCCAGCGCGCGTGGCGTGCCGAACCGCTCCAGGTAGCCCGGGCTCGCGCACACCACCCGGCGGACCGTGCCGACCTGCGTTGCGACGAGACTGCTGTCGGGCAGGTTGCCGATGCGCAGCGCCACGTCGACGTGCTCCTCGATCAGGTTGACGTTGCGGTCGCCCAGCCGCAGCTGGACGTCGACCTCGGGGTGGCGTTCCAGGAACGCGGCGGCCACCGGCACCACGTGCATCCGGCCGAACACCACTGGTGCCGCCAGCACGAGCCGGCCGCTGACCTTGGCGTAGGCGCCGGTCGCGGCCCGCTCCGCTTCGTCCACCTGCTCCAGGATCTGGCGGCAGGCCTCGAGGTAGTCGCGCCCGGCGTCCGTCAGTTCGAGCCGGCGCGTCGAGCGCGTGATGAGCCGGGTGCCGAGGTAGGCCTCCAGGTCCGCGAGCTTGCGGCTCACCGTCGCCAGCGGCAGCTCGAGGCGGCGTCCCGCCGCGGAGAGGCTGCCTCCGTCGACGATGGCCGCGAACACCGTCATCGCGTCGAGCCGATCCATTGTTTCGAAATTCGGGAGGGATATTCGCGGACGAGCAGTCTAGTTGCCCATGGCGGGAATATCTACAGTCTCTTCACCGGCACTCACCGGCTTCAACGAACTCAAGGAGTCCCCACCATGTCCCGCCTCGCCACCCCCGCCAGCGTCGATGCCGCCCCGGCCTCGGCCCGCCCGCTGCTCGACGCCGTCGAAAAGCAGTTCGGCAGCGTCCCCAACCTGTTCCGCCTCGTCGCCAACAGCCCGGCCGCGCTGGAGGGCTACCTCGGCATGTCGGGCGCGCTCGCCAAGGGTCGCCTGCCGGCCCAGACGCGCGAGCGCATCGCGCTGGCCGTTGCGCAGATCAACGACTGCGGCTACTGCCTGTCGGCGCACAGCTTCATCGGCAGCCACCTCGCGAAGCTGAGCGAGGCCGAGATCGTGGCCAATCGCCACGGCGGTTCGCTCGACCCGAAGGCCGATGCCGCGGTGCGCTTCGCCGCCAAGGTCGTTCGCGAGCGCGGCCACGTGTCCGACGCCGACGTGCAGGCGGTGCGCATGGCCGGCTACGACGACGCGCAGATCGTCGAGATCGTCCAGCACGCGGCGCTGAACACCTGGACCAACTACGTCAATTCGGTGGCGCAGACCGAGATCGACTTCCCGGTCGCCGAGACCCTGGCCGCCTGAGGGTTGCCGCCGTCCGCGACCAGCACTCAGGAGACCTCGACATGGCCCGCTCCCTCACGCCGACCCTGGACAAGGTTCGGGACCACGCCAGCGACGTCGCCTTCACCGACACCGTGAAGGCGCTGCAGAGCCGCAAGGGTTCGCGCGCCGCCTACGCGCGCATGGAAGCCGGCGGCTCGTGGGAGCAGGCCATCACGCCCGAACTGAAGGCCGAGATCGAGGCGCAGACCAGCGTGTTCCTCGCGACCGCGAACGGCGACGGCCAGCCCTACATCCAGCACCGCGGCGGACCGGCCGGGTTCCTGCGCGTGCTGGACGAACGCACCATCGGCTTCGCCGACTTCGCCGGCAACCGCCAGTACATCACCCAGGGCAACCTCGCGGAGAACCCGAAGGCGCACCTGTTCCTGATCGACTACGAGCACCGGCGCCGCATCAAGATCTGGGGCACGGCGCGCGTGGTCGAAGGCGACGAGGCGCTGCTGCGCCGGCTGATGCCCGCGGGCTACCGCGCGCGGCCGGAACAGGTGGTGCTCTTCAGCGTCGTCGCCTGGGACGTGAACTGCCCGCAGCACATCCCGCAGCGTTTCGAGGCCGCCGACGTGCAGGCCGCGATCGAGTCGCGCGACCGGCGCATCGCTGCGCTGGAGGCGGAGGTCGCGCAGCTGCGGTCGGTGGCCTAGAACGCCGGCGCCGCCTGCGCCCGGCTCTCGGCGTTGCGCCGCGAGCCGATGCCCACCGCCACCATCAGCGGCACCAGGAACGCGGTCGCCTTCACGTGGAAGGGGTAGCGGTCGCCGAAGCGGGCCAGCAGTTCGGGCAGGTCCGAAGGGGCCTGGATCTTCACCAGCGCGTAGGCGCAGGCGGCCGTGAGCACGATGCCGGCCCAGGGCCAGTTGCGGCCGGCCACGTAGCCCACCAGCGCGGCGATGCAGCCGGCCAGCAGGTGGCTCACCCACAGCTGGTGCGGCGCCAGCGGGCCGGCGGCGAGCGCCCAGCCGGGCGCCAGCGCGAGCAGCGCGAAGGCGAGGGCGGTTCTGTTCTTCATGTCGGGCTCCTGCGGAAGAGGAAAAGGTCTCGTGCGCCTCGGCTGCAAGCCTGCCACTTTCGGCCGCCGAAGGCCAGCGGCCGGCGTCAATCCTGCAGCCAGTTGCCGGCCTGGAAGTGCACCGGCGGCGCGCCAGGGTCGAAGCTCGTGCCCGCGGGGTCGCGGCCTTCGGCCACCGCCTTCAGCTGTGCTTCGAGCAGCCGGCGCAGCATCACGATGCCCTTGTCGGACGTGGCCAGGTGCTCTTCGGAATGCTTCGCGATGACGCCCTGGCTGACCATCGCCTCCACGTCGTTCGGGAAGTCGCGGTGCTCGGCCTCGGTCATCTCCTCCCACAGCTTGCCGTTCATGCGCGTGCGCATGCGCGAGAGCTCGCCCTTCTCGCGCACGCGGCCGACCACGTAGATGCGGAACGAGTGGTCGTCGATCGGCAGCACCCAGCCGAGCGACTCGACGCGGCCGAATCGGCCCAGGCGCGGGCTGGGAATGACGCGCAGCGTGGGCAGACCGGCTTCGCTGATGCGGCGCAGCGTGCGGCCGTCGGGCAACTGCCGCAGCGAGACGGTGCGCACGCCGTGTTCGTGCGTCTCCCAGGTCACCTGCGGCATCACCGCCATCTCCTTGACGAACTGGGTGCCGCTGAAGCTGGAATGCAGGATGACCACGTGGAACGGGTCGACCAGGTTCTCGTAGTGCTGCAGCCAGTTGCAGGGAATCACCTGCGGCCCGCCGCCGCCGATGCTGCTGTCGTCGGCTTCCAGGAACTCGCCTTCGTCCAGCACCTCCAGGCACTCGTAGCGCGGCAGCTGCGGCTTCTTCTCCGGCGGGCCCATGTAGGCCCAGACCAGGCCGTAGAGCTCCTGCACCGGGTACCAGGGCTGACGCCGCCGGTCGCGCGCGTGGCCGCCGTCGGGTTCGCAGGGCTGTTCGAGGCAATGGCCCTGCACGTCGAACAGCCAGCCGTGGTAGCAGCAGCGGATGCCGCGTTCTTCCACCTTGCCGTAGTAGAGCGAGGTGCCGCGGTGCGTGCAGTGCGGGTAGACCAGGCCCGGGCGGCCCTGGCCATCGCGGAAGAGGATCAGGTCCTCGCCCAGCACGCGCACCTGGCGCGGCGTGACGCTCGCGTCGGACGACAGGCCGATGGGGTGCCAGAAGCGGCGCAGCAGCTCGCCCATCGGCTTGCCCGCGCCCACTTCGGTGAGCTCGGCGCGGTGCGTGGGCGCGGGGCGGCCGTAGGCGGTGCCGGTGTCGGCCTCGATCGGGATCACGCGCGCGTTCATCGGCGGCTCCTCACTCGGCGGTCACGCCGGCGGCCTTGATCAGCTCGGCCATGCGCGGGTAGTCGGCGTTGTAGCGCTCGACGAACTGCGCCGGCGTGTTGCCCAGCGGCTCGAAGCCGAACGCGGTGAGGCGCTGCGCGATCTCCGGCATCGCGGTGGTCTCGCGCAGCGCCGTCACCCACGCGGCCTGGATCTCGGCCGGCAGCTTCGCCGGCGCGTAGACGCCGATCCAGCTGTCGATGTCGAAGCCGCCGAAGCCCTGTTCGGCGAAGGTGCTCACCTGCGGCATGGCGGACACGCGGCGCGTGCCGGTGATGCCCAGCACCTTCATCTTGCCGGCGGCCGTGTGGCCGCGCGCGCTGGCCGGGTTGGCCCAGGCGAAGTCGAGCGCGCCGCCAAAGAGGTCGTTGTGCGCCGCCGCCTCGGCCTTGTAGGGCACGTGCACGAAGTCGGCGCCGCTCTGCCGCTTGAGCAGTTCGCAGAACAGGTGCGCGGTCGAGCCGTTGCCCCAGGTGCCGTAGTTGAGCGGCCGGCCCTGCTTCTTCGCGAAGTCCACCAGGCCCTTCACGTCGGCATAGGGCGCGTCGGCGCGCGCCACCAGCATCGGCCCGCCGGTGGCCAGCATCGACAGCGGGGTGAAGTCCCGCACCGGGTCGTAAGGCACCTTGGCCTGCAGGATGGGCACGTTCACGTGCGTCAGCGGCAGCGTCACCATGACCGTGTGGCCGTCGGGCGCGGCGCGGGCCACAAAGTCGGCGGCGATGATGCCGCTCGCCCCCGGCTTGGGGTCGACGATGATGGGCTGGCCCCAGCGCGCCTGCAGCTTCTCGCCGTAGCTGCGCGCCAGGGTGTCGATCGGGCCGCCGGCGGTGCCGAAGGGCACCAGGCGCACCGGCTTGCTGGGGAAGGCGGCGGTCTGCGCGCGCAGCGGCGCAGCGGCCAGGGCCGCGAGTGCGAAGGCCGCGCTTCGGCGGTCGATCATCGTGAGGTCTCCGTGGTTGCCACTGCAGTCTGCCGGCAAGCCGCCGGCGCGGGCACGGGGATCTTCACCGACGCCGGGGTGCGGAAGGCCCGGCGCGGTCAGAGCGGGCAACCCGCCGGCGCCGCCGCGCGCTTGGCCTGCACGATGGCCCTTGCGCGCGTGCGCAGGTAGGCCGCGATGGTCTCGACGCGGATCTTCACGCTGCCCGCCGGCTTGGTCGAGTCCAGGTCCTGGAAGCTGAAGAACAGCGTGCCCGAGCCTTCCACGATGCGCTGCACCGGCGTGTAGGTGGGCTGGTCCATGCCGCACTCGTAGCTGGAAAGCCGCACCGCGCAGGCCACCCAGGGCATGCGGGCGGCGAAACGCGCGCCCCAGAGGATCTCGTTCGTGTTCGCGCTGTACGAGGAAGGCCACACGTCCGCGAGGTCGAAGGGCGACTTCAGGCGGCCGGCGGCGATGTCGGCGCCGTACATCCACCGCATCAGGTCGTCGTCCAGCGGCAGGTACTGCGACCACAGCACCGGCACGCCCTGACCCTGCAGGTCGACCTCGATCTCGTGGCCGATGCCGGGGTCCATGTGGTACGGGCGCGCCAGCACCAGCAGCGCGGGGCTGTCCTCGCGCGCGCAGCGCGCCAGCACCTCGCGGCTGGCCTGGCGCATGCGGCGGTTGAAGGCCTCCAGCTCGGCCAGGCCGACCTGCACCGCGCGCAGCACCTCGGCCGCCGTGAGGCCGGCGACGACCTCCTTCAGCGCCGCGTGCAGCTGGCGCGCCGCCAGGTCGGGTTCGTCCAGCGTGACCAGCGGCGCTACGTACTGCACGTGGCGCGCGGCAAAGGCGTCGCCGCCCTTCAGGAAGCCGGCCTTGATGTTCTCGGGCGCGGCCATCACGCGCGGGCAGGCCAGCGAGGCCTGCACGTGGCCGCCCAGGAACGAGGGCAGGGTCTGGATCATCGGCGAGAGCAGCAGGTCGAGCGGACGCTTCTCGCGCGCCAGCAGCTCGCCGTAATGGCCCGAGAGGCACTTCACGGGGTAGCAGCAGTCCACCGTGCCGCGGCCCTTGCCGAACTCGCGGCCCTGTTCCTCCGAGGTGTCGGAAGAGAACTCGATGCGCCGCGCGTCGAAGCCCAGCGCGCCCAGGAAGCCGATCCAGAACTGGTGCGTCGACCACAGGTTCAGCACCCGCGGCAGGCCGACGCGGATCAACTCGCGCGGCTTCGCGATGACGCGGCCGGCGCCTTCAGGCCGGCTGGCGTCTTGGCTTGAAAGCCTGGTCTCGAACCAGTTCGGCAATATTGGGATGCGCACGACGTGCGTCCTCCAGCGCGGCCTTCACGACCTTCATCTCTTCCACGTCTTCCACCAGGCCCTTGGGGCAGGTGTTGCCGGCGATCACGCGCTCCCAGCCCGCGGCCAGCGGCACCTGGCTCCAGGGACGGCCGCGGCCGCCTTCGAGCTTCACGTCGATGAAGCTGCGCTTGCAGTTGACGGCGCACCAGTGGCAGGTGGTGCGCTCGTCGGTGGTGGTCACATGCTCGAGCGCGGCGATGACCTCGTGGCCGCGGAAGCGCGAAGGCGCACCGTTCATCGCGTCGCGCGCGCACAGCGCGGCGCCGATGGCGCCCGCCTCGCCGCTGAACGGGTGCACCACGATCTCCGCCCCCGGCACCTTGGCGCCGATGAAGTCGGCCTGCGCCTTCACCACCGCCAGGTTGCGGTGGGTGCCGCCCTGCAGCACGAACTTGCGCCCGGCCGCGGCCAGGTTCTGCAGCTGGCCGGCGTAGACCCACACGTTGAGCGGCAGCACGGCCGCGAGCGAGGCCATGATCTCCTCGGCGCTCCAGCCCTTGCGCTGCTGGTTGACGATGTCCGACTGCAGGAAGACGCCGCAGCCCATCGCCAGCGAAGGCACGGCGCGGGCCTGGAAGGCGCGGTCCGCGTACTGCTCCAGCGGCACCTCGTAGCGCTCGGCCACGCCCTGCAGGAAGGCGCCGTTGCCGGAGGAGCACTGCGAATTGAGCCGGAAGTCGGCCACCGTGCCCTGGCGCAGGATCATGATCTTCACGTCGGTGCCGCCGACGTCGCAGATGACGTCGGCGTCGGGCACGAAGTGCAGCGCGGCGGTGGCGTGGGCCACCGTCTCCACCACCGCGATGTCGGCACCGACCACGTCGTTGAGCAGGTCCTTGCCGTAGCCGGTGAGGCCGAGGGCGTCGATGCGCTCGAAGCCGGCGCCACGCAGGCGCGCGAACAGCGTCTTCGCGTCCTCGATCGGGTTGCCGGCCGATGGCGTGTACACGTCGGCCAGCAGCCGGCCTTCGCGGTCGATGACGACCGCCTTCGCGGTGGTGCTGCCGAAGTCGCAGCCGACGATCGCCGGCCCCGCGCCGCGCGGCGCCGCCGGCGGCCGCACGGGGCGGCCGTAGCGCTGCAGGAAGGCCGCCAGTTCGCCCTCGCCCTGCACGAGTCCGCGCGCGCCTTCCTTCGCCTTCTGCTCCCACTGGCCCTGTTCGACCCAGTGCTGCAGTGCCTGCGTGCCGGCGTAGGCCTCGGCCGCGGGCTCGGCACGGCCGATCTCGATGCAGCCCAGGCAGGCGTAGTACACCGCATCCTCGGGCACGCGCACGAGGTCTTCCACCGGCCCGTCGATCGCCACGCCGCGTTCGGACCACAGCCGCGCCAGATGGTGGCGCCAGGCTTCCTGCAGGCCGCGGAAGAAGAGGTTCGGCCCGCCCAGCAGCAGCACCGCGGGCTTCGGCGTGTTGCCCTTGGTGAGCGTGGCCAGGTTCTGGTAGACCACGGCCTCGAACAGGCTGGCGATGATCTCTTCGGTCGGCACGCCGCTCTTGACCAGCGTGTTGGCGTCGGTCTCGGCGAAGATGCCGCACTTGCTGCTGATCTTGTGCAGCGTGCTGCCGGCGTAGGGCAGGGTGGCCAGCGCCTCCGGTGCCACGTGCAGCTTGCGCGCCGTCTTCTCGATGAAGGTGCCGGTGCCGCCGCTGCAGGCCGACTGCATGTAGACCTGCTTGGTGCGGCCGTCGCCGGCGGGGCTGAAGAACAGCGTCTTCATGTCCTCGCCGCCGATCTCGCTGACGAAGAACACGTCCGGGTGCAGCCGCTCCACCGCCGCCGCCACCGCCACCACCTCCTGCACGAAGCGGCCGCCGACGAGCGGCGCGACGAGGCCGCCGCCGGAGCCGGTGACGAGCACGCGGTCGCGCCCGGGCGCGAAGCCGGCCTCGGCCTCCAGCCGCTGCAGGAAGCCGAGCACGGTTTCGGCCTGCTTCGTGTGGTGGCGCCGGTAGTCGCGCCAGACCACCTCGCCGCCGCGCCAGGCGGCGGCCTTCACGGTGGTGGAGCCGACGTCCAGCCCGACCGTGAGCGTCATGCCGCGACCCAGCCTTCCAGCTTCGCGACGTGGAGCGCGAAGTTGGCCGCGCTGCCGGCCACGCCGTGGTGCGGGATCGGCGTGGCGGCGCGCGCCAGTTCGGGCCGCTTCGCGGCCGCGGCGCGGATCTCCTCCTCGCTGCGGCCGATGCGTTCGAGCACCTGCGCGTATTCGCGCCGCGCGCGCTGCTTGGCCTCGGTCAGGATCATCTGGCAGCGCGAGAGCGCGTGCACCTCGCTGTCGCCCTTGATCTCGATCGGCGCGTAGAGCAGTTCGGGGTGACGGTCCTGCACCGCGGCCATCGCGCCGATGCTCATGGTGTTGGGCATGCACGAATAGGGACTCAGCTCGCACACCATGTGCGCCTTGTGGTGCTTGAAGGCCCACAGCGCCTTGCCGACCAGCATGTCGCCTTCGCCGCCGGTGAGGCGGCTGTGGAACCAGGGTGCGGCCAGTTCGCGCAGCTCGCGCTGCAGCGGCAGTTCGCGCGCGGCGCCGCCGGCGGCGCGGCGCAGCCGTTCGTGCGACCAGCGCAGCAGCCGCTGTCCGGCGCCCACGGCCCAGGCCTTGCGGCGCGCGCCCGCGCGCAGGCCGGCGCGGTCCTGGTTCCGCTGCACCGCCAGCCGCAGGAGGTAGTCGAACCACACAGTCACCGCGGCCGGGTAGACCTCGGCGCCTTCGCGTTCGAGCCAGCGGTGGATGTGGTGGTTGGGCTCGCCTTCCACCGTCTGCAGGTAGAACTCGCCGGTGATCTTGACCACCGGCTTCACGCGCAGGCGGTCGAGCTCGATGCCCTCGAAGAGCGCCCGCACCTGCTGCATCACCCGCGTGAAGTGGCGGCTGCCCAGGTGCCAGAGCGCGCTGCGCGCGCCGCCGCCGGTGGGCGGGCGCGACTTCATCGCCTGGTAGAGCAGTTCCACCGCGGCCTGCACCGCGCGGTCGGTGTCGCCCGGGTGCTTCTCGTAGGGCCGGACGCGGTATTCCAGGTCCTGCATCACGTCGGTGGCCATGAGCGACCAGACGGCGCCCAGCAGGAGCGGCGCGTTCAGCTCCAGCCCGCCGCCGGGCATGGCGCCCTGGTCGACGCCGCCCTGGCCCATCAGGAACATGCGGAAGGCCTCGAGCCCGCCGTTGCGCAGCGCCAGTTCGTAGCTCTGGTGGTACTGGCCGAAGCGGCAGGAGCCGCAGGCGCCGGCGGTCATGTAGACGTAGCGTTCGGCCACCGCTTCGCGGCCGATGCGCGCCGCCTCGGCGGCCAGGAAATTGGCCAGGTTGCCGGCGGTGAAGCTGGTGGGGCAGCACTGGCCGATGTCGGCCACCTCGCGCCCCTTCAGCAGGTCTGCCAGGGTGGCCGGCGGCAGCGGGCGGGCGTTGTAGCCGAGGTTCTCGAACACGCCCTGGATCACGCGCTCGGCGCGCCAGTGCAGGCCGCCGTAGAGCACCGTGACCTGCGCGCGTTCGGCCTTCGTGAAGGGGCGCGGCTGGTAGGCGCGGTAGGGTTCGGCGCCGGTGCTGCGGGCGGGCAGCGGCGCCGGCGCGCGCCGCGGCGGGGCTTCGGCCTCGGCCTTGACGACGCGGATGTCGGCGAGCGAGGCGCGCGGCCGCAAGGCGGCCGCGGCCGGGTCGGGCGGCGGGGCCATCGTTCCTCCTGCACAGGTCTTCTGGCGGCGATGGTAGGGCCTGCGGAATGCCCCGCCTATCATCGCCCCATGAGCAACCATCCCATCGTGCGCGGGGCCGCGGCCGCGCTCGCCGGCGCTGCCTTGCACGCGGCCGCAGCCCCTGCCGTGCCGCCGGTGGCGCCCAAGGTGCCCTTCGTCGTGAAGAGCCCGCAGGGCGACCGCGTCGACGAATACCACTGGCTGCGCGACGACCACCCGAAGGCCAAGCGCCCCGAGGTGATGCGCTACCTGGAGGCCGAGAACGCCTACGCGAAGACCGTGCTCGGCCCGCTGCAGCCGCTGCAGGACAAGCTGGTCGCCGAGATGCGTTCGCACGTCAAGGAAGACGACCCCACGGTGCCGGTGTACGAGCACGGCTGGTGGCACTGGCGCCGCTTCCAGACCGGCGCCGAGTACGGCCAGTTCATGCGCCGCCGCGGCGGGCCGGAGGCGCCCGACGAGTCCGCGCCCGAGGAGCTGATGCTCGACGAGGCCGCGCTCGCCAAGGGCCACGCCTACTACAAGGTGGGCGCCGCCGAGCAGAGCCCCGACGGCCGCTGGCTCGCCTGGGCCGAGGACACCACCGGACGGCGCATCTACACGCTGCGCTTCAAGGACCTGAAGACCGGGCGGGTGCTGCCCGACCGCATCCGCGGCGTGCTGCCCGACGTGGTGTGGGCCAACGACAACCGCAGCCTGTACTACCTGCGCCAGGACAAGACCACGCTGCAGGCCGACGCGGTGATGCGCCACCGCCTGGGCGAGGCGCGCAACCTGCTCGTGTTCAAGGAGCCGGACAAGACGCTGTACATGGGCATCGGGCTGTCCGCTTCGCGTTCGCGCGTGCTGATCCAGCTCGAAGGCTACGACCGCACCGAGACGCTGGCGCTGCCGGCCGGCGGCGACGCGCGGGCGCCGGTGGTGGTGCTGGCGCGCCAGCCTGGCGTGCGCAGCTACGCCGACGAGCTGGCCGGCCGCTGGGTGATCCGCACCAACGAAGGCGCGCCGAACTTCCGCCTCGTCGAAGCCGCGCTGCCCGAGGACCGCTCGACCTGGCACGACCTCGTGCCCGCGCGCGACGACGCCACGGTGGAGTCGTTCACCCTCTACGACGGCGGCGTGGCGGTGCAGGAGCGTGTGAACGGCCTCTCGCGCGTGCGCCTGCTCGGCCGCGGCGAGAAGACGATCGAGGCCGACGCCGCCAGCATCGTCGCGCTGGGCGACCATGCCGACGCGAGCGCGGCCCACCTGCGCTACGTGGTGACTTCCCTCGTGCAGCCGCCGGCCACCTGGGACCTGCACCTGGCCAGCGGCCAGAGCGTGCTGCGCAAGGAAAAGCCGGTGCCCGGCTACGACAAGCACCTGTACGCCACCGAGCGCGTCTGGGCCACGGCGCGCGACGGCACGAAGGTGCCGGCGACGCTGGCCTGGCGGCCCGACCGCGCGGCCAAGGGGGCGAAGCCGCCGCTGTACATCGAGGCCTACGGCGCCTACGGCATCTCGTCGGACCCGGAGTTCTCCAGCGTCTACCTCTCGCTGCTGGACCGCGGCTTCGTCTACGCCGTCGCCCACGTGCGCGGCGGTGCCGAACTGGGCGAGGCCTGGTACGAGGCCGGCCGGCTGATGCACAAGAAGAACACCTTCAACGACTTCGTCGACGTCACCGACTTCCTGGTGCGCGAAGGCTGGGGCGACCCGGCGCGCGTGTTCGCCAGCGGCGGCTCGGCCGGCGGGTTGCTGATGGGTGCGGTGGCCAACCAGGCCGGCATGAAGTACCGCGGCATCGCGCTGCACGTGCCCTTCGTCGACGTGGTGACGACGATGCTGGACGAGTCGATCCCGCTCACCGCCGCCGAGTGGACGCAGTGGGGCGACCCGCGCCAGAAGGCGGCCTACGACTACATGCTCTCGTACTCGCCCTACGACAACCTGGAGGCGAAGGACTACCCGCCGATGCTGGTGACCACCGGCCTGTGGGACTCGCAGGTGCAGTACTACGAGCCGGCCAAGTACGTGGCGCGGCTGCGCGCGAAGAAGACCGACCGCAACCCGCTCGTCTTTCACGTCAACACCCAGGCCGGCCATGGCGGCGCCTCGGGCCGGTTCGAGCGGCTCAAGGAATGGGCGCGCGAGTACGCGTTCTTCCTCGACCTGGCGGGTATCCGCGAATAACGGGCTACTTGGCCGGCGCGAACGCGGCGCGCAGCCGGTCGGCGGCGCGGCCCCTGCCGGCCAGGTTCTCGTCCAGCCGCGCGGCGAGCGAGTCGATGTGCGCGCGCATCAGCGCCTCGGCGCGCGCCATGTCGCCTTCGGCCAGCGCCTCGACGATGGCGGCGTGGTCGGCGTTCGAGTCCTGCGCCTCGGTCTGCGACTGGTACAGCGCCGACACCAGCGTGGTGCGTGCCGAGAGGTCGATCATGGTCGCGGTGAGGAAGCGGTTGCCCAGGCATTCGGCCAGGCAGACGTGGAAGTCGGCGAGCAGTTCGCTGCGCGTGCCGGCGTCGGCCTCGGCGATCGCCTTCCTCTCGTCGGCCACGTGCTGGCGCAGACGCTTCAGCGCCGCCGCCAGCGGCTTGCCGGCGTCGCGCAGCATGCCGGGCTCGATGACGCGGCGCGCGGCGTAGGTCTGGCGCGCGTCGTCGAAGCTGGGCTCGACGACGAACCAGCCGCTGCGCGGCCGCACCTCGACGATGCCGCGCGCAGCCAACTGCATCAAGGCTTCGCGCACCAGGGTGCGGCTGACGCCGAAGAGCGCCGCCAGCTCCTGTTCGCCCAGCCGCTCGCCGGGGCGGATCTGGCGCGCCAGGATCGATTCGACGATGCGGCGGGCGATCTTCGACAGCGTGTGCATGGGCGGTACTGCTGGCCGCGATTGTCGCCCAGCCGCCCGTTTTCGATCAGGCGCGCGCCACCGGCAGGGTGCGCGGCCGCATCGAGGCCAGCGCCAGGTAGACGCCGCCGCCGATCAGCACGCCGAAGAACCAGCCGTAGGTGCCCCACCAGGCGGGCAGCACGTGCGTCAGGTTGGGCAGGATGCTGGAGAACACCGCGCCGATGGCGGTGGCCACGAGCGCGTTGACGTTCCAGCCGCCCTGGTAGCGGTACTCGCCATGCTCGTCGTAGAGCGCGGCCACGTTCAGCTCGCCCTTGGCCACCAGGTAGTAGTCGACCAGGATGATGCCCAGCAGCGGCCCCATCGTGGCGCCGATCGCGTTCACGAACTGCGCCGCGTTGCCTTCCCAGGGCGCGAAGGGGTAGAGCACGAGCGCGATGGCGGCGGCGATGTAGCCGCCCTTCTTGAAGTCGATCTGGCGCGGGAACACGTTGGCGAAGTCGAACGCCGGCGAGACGAAGTTGGCCACCACGTTGATGCCCAGCGTCGCCACCGCGAAGGTGAGCGCCGCCACCAGCGCGAGGAACCAGCTGTCGAACTTGGCCGAGACCTGTTCGGGGTGCAGCAGCACCTCGCCGTAGACCTTGTAGGCGGCGATGGTCGTGACGCCGGCCACCAGCGAGAACAGCACCAGGTTCACCGGCAGGCCCCAGAGGTTGCCCTTGCGCACCGCGTCGCGGTTCTTCGCGTAGCGCGAGAAGTCGCAGAAGTTCAGGTACAGCGCCGCGAAGTAGGTGACCCAGGTCGCGCCCACGGCCATCAAGGCCCAGAAGCTGCCGGGTTCGCCGCTCACGCCGGCGTCCTTGGTCTTCTCCAGCAGCAGCGCCTGCGGGATGCCGTGGTCGAAGCTGAAGCCGCCGGCCTTCACCACCAGGCCGATCGCCAGCACCAGCATCGCCACCCAGACCGCGGGGCCGGCCCAGTCCTGGAACTTGCGGACCGTCTCCATCCCCTTCTGGATGATGAGCAGCTGCAGCGCCCAGACGACGACGTAGCAGATCACCTCCAGCCCGGAATGGCCGAGGAAGTGGGTGGACTTGTGGAACTCCAGCATCGCGTCGCTGCGGGTGAGCAGGGCGACGATGGCGCCACTGGCGGCCGCCGTCTGCGCGCCGTACCAGAAGCAGGCCACGATGGCGCGCACCAGCGCCGGCAGGTTGGCGCCCCAGACGCCGAAGGAGGCGCGCGCGAGCACCGGGTAGGGCACGCCGGTCTTCTCGCCCGCGAAGCCCACCAGGTTCATGAGCGCGAAGATCACCAGCGAGCCCAGCCCGATGGCGACGACGAAGTTCAGGAAGCTGCCGCACAGCAGGAACAGGCTGGCGGCGAGGTAGTAGCCCCACAGGCTGTGCACGTCCGAGGTCCAGACGTTGAAGATGCTGAAGGCGCCCCAGTGGCGTTCCTTCGCGGGGGCCAGGTCCTCGTTGTAGAGGTCGGGTGACGGGTTGCGGATGTCCATCGGCAGCGGTCTCCAGCAGGGGGTTCGGGGGGCAGCTTGGCACGCAAGTTTGCATACAAGAATGTACGCACGCTGTTGGACATCGCCATCGGGTGAACCCCGGCCGATTGGGGGCCGAAAGGTCAAAGCTGAGTTCACGCCGTGCGCCGGAAAAGCGCACGCCGCGCCGGCGCCGGGGTCAGCGCGGCGGGGATTCGGCGGCGGGCGCGCTGGCGCCGGCGTCGGGGGCGCCGCCCGCCGGCGGAGCGGCGTCTGGCAGCAGGCGGCCCAGGGCTTCGGCGGACGCGGCGTCGACTTCGGTGGGTCCGGAGGCGGCGGCCGTGGGCGGTTCGGCCGCGTTGCCGGCCGCTGTGCTGGCGGGTGCGCTGGCGGGTGCGCTGGCGGGTGCGTCAGCGGGCACCGCCGCCACCGCCTCGCCGACCGCGCTCTGCCAGCCGGGCATCGCGCGCGCCAGCGCCTCGCCGAGCGCGATCACCGCCATCGCGTAGTAGGCCGACCAGTTGTAGCGCGTGATGGCGTAGAAGTTGCGGGTGCCGGCCACGTAGCTGGGCGGCCGGTCGGGGCCGTTCTCCAGCATCACCAGCGCCAGCGGACCGGGGTCGGTCGGCGCCGCGGCCAGCGCCGCGCCGCGTTCGGCGAACTGCGCGGCGCTGAAGCTGGGCTTGATGTCGGGCTCCAGCAGCACGCGGCGTGCCTCGTCGTCGGCCGGCGGCGTGACGTCCAGGTGGGTCGGCAGGCCGCGCTGCCAGCCGTTTTCGGCCAGGTAGCGGGCGACGCTGCCCACGGCGTCGGCGGCGCTGCCGGCCAGGTCGACGCGGCCGTCGCCGTCGAAATCGATCGCGTAGCGGTTCAGGCTGCCGGGCATGAACTGCGCCATGCCCATCGCGCCCGCGAACGAGCCCTTGGGTCCCTGCGGGTCGACCTTCTCGCGCGCGCACCAGGCGAGGAACTCCTCCAGCTCGCTGCGGAAGAAGGGGCTGCGGTCGCTGCGCCCGGTGGGGAAGTCGAAGGCCAGCGTGGCGAGCGCGTCGATGACGCGGAAGCCGCCCGTCATGCGGCCGTAGAAGGTCTCGACGCCGATGATCGCCACCACCACCTGCGCCGGCACGCCGAAACTTGCCTCGGCCTTGGTGAGCCAGGCCGCATTGGCCTGCCAGAACGCGACGCCGGCGGCCACGCGCCGCGGCTCGACGAAGCGGTCGCGGTAGGCGGCCCAGTTCTTCGGCGTGCCGGCCGGCGCCGGCATCATGAGGCGCTGCACGGTGTCGATCTTGCGGGCCTGCGCCAGCTGCTTGACGATCCAGGCCCGCTCCAGGCCGCGCCTTTCGGCGACCTCGGCGGCGAAGGCCAGCAGGTCCTCGCGCAGCGCGTACGTGGGTGGCGGGGCCGGCTTGGCGCGCGCCTTGCGTTTGGCGCCCAGCGCATGGGTGGCGGCCAGCAGCGCAGCGCCGCCGGCGGCGGCGATCAGGCGGCGGCGCGACATCGGCCGATTATCGCGGCGCGGCTTCGCCGCTCAGGCCGCCTGGCGCGCCGCGGCGGCGAAGCGCGGCCACCAGCGGCGGTCCGGCGCCGGCCGGCCCGGCTGGCCGTAGCGCAGCTGTTCCAGCGCTTCCAGTTCGCGCGCCAGGGGTTCGCCGCGCTCGCCCAGCACGGCGCGCACGCGCGCGGCGCGTTCGCGCGGCGGGTGGTGCGGTGCCACCTCGACCCCCAGCCCCGCCAGCCGCTGCTGCACCTGGCGCTGCAGGCGCTGCCAGGGGTCCTGGCGGCGCCGGTCCCACCAGGCCCAGAGCGCGCCGCCCAGGCTGGCCGCGGTGAGCAGGCCCACCAGCAGGCTGGTCAGGTCCTGCCAGTCGGGGCTGTCGAAGCCCAGGCCGCGCAGCAGGTCGAACTGGTCCTTGCGCGAGTAGCTCAGCACCCACTGGTTCCAGCGGTTGTTCATCGCCTCCCAGGCCTCGCGCAGGCGCGCCGCCAGCGCCGGGCTCATGCCGACGATGGCGCCGGTGACGAAGCTCTGCCGCGGCAGCAGGCTGCGCCCGCTCTGCAGGATGCGGTCGGGCGCGACCGCGGCCGTCGGGTCGACGCGGACCCAGCCTTCGCCTTCCTGCCAGATCTCGGCCCAGGCGTGGGCGTTGCTCTGGCGCACGATCCAGTAGCCGTCGACCGGCCCGGGGTCGGTGCCCTGGTAGCCGGTGACGATGCGCGCCGGCACGTCGAGCGCACGCATGATCACCACGAAGGCGGCCGCGAAGTGCTCGCAGAAGCCGGCCTTGCGGTCGAGCCAGAACTCGTCGATCGCGTCGCGGCCGTAGGGGCCGGGTTCCAGCGTGTAGCTGTAGTCGCCGGTGCGGATCTCGCGCAGCACGCGTTCGGCCAGCGTGCGCGCGTCGGCCCGGGCGAGGCCCGGCTCCTGGCGCAGCGACCAGGCCCAGGCCATGGTGCGCGCGTTGTAGCCCGGCGGCAGCGTCACGTAGTCGCGCAGGCCGAGCCGCTGCGTGCGCGGGCCGTGGCGGAACTCGGTCCAGGCCGCGCCCTGGAAGCGCAGTCGCTCGGTGAGCGGGCGGTCCAGCAGCCATTGCAGGTCGGCCGCCTGCGTGAGGGTCCAGCCTTCGATTGCCGGCGCGGCCCCCGGGCGGTCGGGCGTCGCTTCCAGCAGCGGCAGCATCGGCAGCCGGCTCGGCTCGACCGTCATCTCGTAAGGGACGGGCATGCCGCTTACCTCGAGGTCGCCGCGCAGCCGGGTGGCGGCGGGGAACGCGCTCGCCAGCCGCGTCCAGTCGGTGCCGTTGAAGCTGGCCAGCACCGGGCCGCGGAAGTACAGCGCCGAAGGCGGCGGCACCGGGCCGGTGAAGCGCACGCGCAGCGCGATGCTGTCGTCGTTGGCGATCTGCGCTACGCCGCCCAGCCGCAGCGTGCCCGAAAGGCCGGTGCGCCCCACCGCGTCCTGCGGCATGCCCCACAGCGGCGACAGGCGCGGGAACAGCAGGAACAGCAGCACCATCAGCGGCGCGCCCAGCAGCGCGGCGCGCGCCGCCAGGCCGCCGGCACGCGCCAGCGAAGGCCGGCCCACCGGCATGTGCGCCAGCACCAGCGCGGTCAGCAGGCCCCACACCGACAGCAGCATCGACAGCGCCACCGCGAGCGACTGCGAATACAGGAAGTTGGTGAGCACGAGGAAGAAACCGAGGAAGAACACGACCAGCGCGTCGCGCCGCGCGCGCAGCTCCAGCGTCTTCAGCGTCATCAGCACCACGAGCATGGTGACGCCGGGTTCCTTGCCGAGCAGCGTCTTCTCGGTCCACAGCGTGAGCGCCGCGGCCAGCAGCAGCACGCTGGCGACCAGCCAGCGGCCGGGCAGCGCACGCCCGCGCAGCGCGAGCCAGCCGCGCCAGGTCAGCATCGCCACCGAGAGCAGCAGGCACCAGGCCGGCAGGTGGCCGGCGTGCGGCAGCAGCGTCCAGCCGATGACGGCCAGCTGGAACAGCGTGTCGCGCGCGTCGCGCGGCAGGCGGGACCAGGCGTCGGAGAGGCGACTCATCGGGCTCAGAAGGTGGCCAGCAGGTCCAGCGCGGCACGCCGGTGGGCGTCGCCCGAAGAAGGCGCCAGCTCGTGGCCGGGCAGGCGCAGGCCCCAGACGATGCCGTCGCGTTCGGCGGCCTGCACCCAGGCGGCCAGGCGCGACAGGCGCTGCTCGGCGTCGCGGCCGGCGGCGGCGGGCCAGTCCAGCCACAGCTGCTGAGCGCCCGCGGTGGCGGTCTCGCGGCTCACGAGCTGGCCGCTCTTGGCCATCTTCTTCCACACCAGCAGGCGCAGCGGGTCGCCGCGCCGCCAGGCGCGCACGCCGTCCTGCTCGCCGCCGGCGCTGCGCAGGCGGGCGGCGGTGTTGCCGGCCACCGGCACCGCGGCGGGCAGCGGCGGCACCGGCTGCTCCGGGCGCGGCCAGGCGAGCACGCGCGAGGCCGGCCGCCAGACCGTCCAGGCGCGGAAGAGGCCGAACGGGAAGCCGGTCTCGACCATCAGCATCGGCAGGTCGTGCCAGCCGCGGTGCACGGGGGCGAAGCCCAGCCGCACCGTGGCCTGGCCGTGCGCCGGCACGTCGCACCAGGCGAAGCGCGCGCCGGGCGTGTCGCGGCGGTGGAACTGCACCGCGATCGCGTTGCGCTCGCGCCCCGGGTTGGTGAGCACGATCTCCAGCAGCGCCTGCTCGCCGGCGAACACCGGCGGCGGCGGCTTCAGGTGCAGCGTCAGCCCGCGCAGCGTGCCGTGCGTCAGGTGCATCGAGACGCCGCCCGCGCCGGCCAGCAGGAAGGTCAGCACGTAGCCCAGGTTGAGCTGGTAGTTGATGGCCGCCACCAGCATCAGCAGCAGCGTGAGCGCGAAGGCGAGGCCGGCCTTGGTGGGCAGGATGTAGATGTTGTGCTGGGCCAGCCGCGTGGTGTCGCTGGCGCGCAGGCGCTTGGCCAGCCAGCTCTCGAACAGCCGCTTGAACACGTCAGGCGACCACGTCAGGGGATCGGCGTGGCCTCGACCATCGCGCGCACCTGCTCGGCCGCGCCGCGGCCGGCGCCGGCCAGCGGCTGCAGCCGGTGCGCCACCGCCTGCGCGAAGATGGCCTGGACGTCGTCCGGCGCCACGTAGCGGCGCTCGGCCATCAGCGCGCGCGCCTTCGCGGCGCGCAGCACGCCGATGCCGGCGCGCGGCGAGAGCCCTTCGACGAACCACTGCCCGTCGCGGGTGGCGGCGATGAGCGCCTGCAGGTAGTCGAGCAGGGCCTCCGAGGCCGTGACTTCCAGCACCGCGCGCTGCGCCGCCTGCAGGCCGGCGGCGTCCATCAGCGGCGCCAGCTTCAGGAGCGCGTCGCGGCGGTCCTCGCCGGCGAGCAGCGCGCGTTCGGACAGCCGGTCCGGGTAGCCCAGCGTGATGCGCAGCAGGAAGCGGTCGAGCTGGCTTTCGGGCAGCGGGTAGGTGCCCAGCTGGTCGGTCGGGTTCTGGGTCGCGATGACGAAGAAGGGCGCCGGCAGCGCGCGCGTCTCGCTGTCGACCGAGACCTGGTGCTCCTCCATCGCCTCCAGCAGCGCGCTCTGCGTCTTCGGGCCGGCGCGGTTGATCTCGTCGGCCAGCAGCACCTGCGCGAACAGCGGGCCGGGGTGGAAGACGAAGGCGTCGCGGCTGCGCTCGAAGACGCTCACGCCCACCAGGTCGGAGGGCATCAGGTCGGCGGTGAACTGCACGCGCGAGAACTTCAGCCCCAGCGACACCGCCAGCGCGTGGGCCAGCGTGGTCTTGCCGACGCCGGGCACGTCTTCGATGAGCAGGTGGCCGCCGGCCAGGAGGCAGGCCACGCAGTCTTCGATCTGGGCCCGTTTGCCGACGATGATCGTGCTAATCTGGTCGACCAGCCGAGACAACTGGCGCGGAAGGCCTGGATCCATCCGCGGCACCTTACCCGAAAACCCACCCCCTTCTCATGAGCACCGCGTTCTACAGCCATGCCGAGTGCCGTTTGCACGATATGGGTCCGGGCCACCCGGAATGCCCGCAGCGCCTGGATGCCATCTCCGACCACCTGCTGGCGCAGGGCCTGGACATCGCGCTCGACTTCCGCGACGCGCCCAACGCCACGCTGGAGCAGATCGAGCGCGCGCACAGCGCCAACTACGTGATGCAGCTGAAGGACCTGCTCGAGCAGATCCAGTCCGAAGGCCAGCCGCGCGCGCTGGATCCCGACACGATCGCCTGCGCCGGCACCTGGCGCGCCGCGCTGCGCGCCGCCGGCGCCGCGGTGGCGGCCACCGACGACGTCATCGGCGGCCGCGTCGACAACGCCTTCTGCGCCGTGCGCCCGCCCGGCCACCACGCGACGCGCGACGAGACGATGGGCTTCTGCTTCTTCAACAACGTCGCCATCGCCGCCCGCCACGCGCTCGACGTGCACGGCCTCGCGCGCGTGGCCATCATCGACTTCGACGTCCACCACGGCAACGGCACCGAGGACATCATCGCCGGCGACGAGCGGGTGCTGATGTGCAGCTTCTTCCAGCACCCGCTGTACCCGTACAGCGGCGCGGTGCCCAAGGGCACCAACATGGTCAACGTGCCGATCGCGCCCTACACGCGCGGCCCCGAGCTGCGCGAGACCATCGCCGCCATGTGGCTGCCGCGGCTGGAGGAATTCAGGCCGCAGATGATCTTCATCTCCGCCGGCTTCGACGCCCACCGCGAGGACGACCTGGGCCAGCTGGGCCTCGTCGAGTCCGACTACGAGTGGATCACGCGCCAGCTGATCGAGCTGGCCGGCCGCCACTGCGGCGGGCGCGTCGTCTCCTGCCTGGAAGGCGGCTACAACCTGAGCGCGCTGGCGCGCAGCGTGGCCGCGCACGTGCGCGTGCTGGCCGGCGTCTGACGGGGCTGCGGGCCGCGCGGGCGCCCGCGAAGCGATGGTCGACACCCTCCACCCCGAGGAACTGCGCGCGCTGCTGGCCGCGCTGCTGAAACCCGGCGCGCTCATCGAGCTCGCGGTACTGGCGCTGTGCCTGCTGGCCGCCTGGGCGCTGGTGCGGCTGGCGCGCGGCGCCGCGCCGCAGCCGGGTTCGGTCTGGTTCGGCGACGGCACGGTCGACGGCGTGCTGTTCCCGGTGCTGGCGCTGCTGCTGGCGCTGGCCGGGCGCTGGGCGCTCGCCGGCATGGTGCCGCTGGCGGTGTTCAAGCTGGTGGTGCCGGTGCTGGTCTCGCTGCTGGCGATCCGGCTCACGGTGCGCGTGCTGCAGGCCGCCTTCCCCGACTCGCGGCTGATGCGCATGGTCGAGCGCAGCTTCTCGTGGATCGCCTGGATCGCGGTCGTGCTGTGGGTCACCGGCGTGCTGCCGCTGGTGATGAACGAGCTCGACGACGTGCACTGGAAGTTCGGCAGCACGCGCATCTCGCTGCGCAACCTGGTTGAGGGCACGCTCAGCGCCAGCGTGGTGCTGGTGATCGCGCTGTGGATCAGCGCCGCGCTCGAACGCCGCCTGCTCGCCGGTGCCACCGGCAACCTGTCGATGCGCAAGATGGCGGCCAACTCGCTGCGCGCGCTGCTGCTCTTCGTGGGGCTGATGTTCGCGCTCTCGGCGGCCGGCATCGACCTCACCGCGCTCGGCGTGCTGGGCGGCGCGCTCGGCGTGGGCATCGGCTTCGGCCTGCAGAAGCTGGCTGCCAACTACGTGAGCGGCTTCGTGATCCTGGCCGAGCGCAGCGTGCGCATCGGCGACATCGTGCGCGTCGACGGCTTCGAGGGGCGCGTCACCGACATCAACACGCGCTACACCGTGATCCGCGCGCTCAACGGCCGCGAGTCGATCGTGCCCAACGAGATGCTGATCTCCAACCGGGTCGAGAACTGCTCGCTCGCCGACCCCAAGGTGGCGCTCACCACCAGCGTGCAGGTCGCCTACGGCACCGACCTCGCGCTGCTGATGCCGCGCCTGGTGGAAGCCGTGGCCGGGGTCAGGCGCGTGCTGAAGGATCCCGGCCCCGGCGTGCAGCTCTCGGCCTTCGCCGCCGACGGCCTGGAGCTGACCATCGCCTTCTGGATCGGCGACGCCGAGAACGGCACCGGCAACGTGCGCTCCGACGTGAACCTGGCGGTGCTGGCGCTGCTGGAACGCGACGGCATCGAGATCCCGTTCCCGCAGCGCGTGCTGCGCCAGCTGCCCGGCGGTTGACGCTTCTTTGCGGGCCGGCAACGCGCCCGAGGAGGGCGCTGCGCAGAATCGCTTCATCGATGCCGTCCCGAAGGGGAACACGATGAACCGCCTCCAAGCCTTCCGCCGCGGCGCGCTCGTGGCCGCCGCCCTGCTGCTGGCCGGCAGCGCCGTGATGGCGCAGGACCGCCACCGCGAACACGAGCGGCCGCCGCCCGGCCCGCACCTCGACGACCGCTACCACCACGACCACTGGTACCCGCCGCGCGGCTACGTGATGCCGGCGCTGCCTGGCGGCGCGATCGGCATCCGCTTCCGCGATGGCCAGTTCTTCTTCCACGGCGGCGTCTGGTACCGCGCCGCCGGGCCGCGCTTCGTCGTCACCGTGCCGCCCTTCGGCATCGTGGTGCCGCTGCTGCCGCCGGCCTACGTGACGCTGTGGATCGGCGGCGCGCCGTACTACTACGCCAACGGCGTGTACTACCGGCCGGTGCCGGGCAGCGGCTACGAGGTGGTCGAAGCGCCGCCCGGCGCCGCCGCCGCGCAACCGGCCGCCGCCGCCTCGGCCCCCGCGCCGGACCCGGTGATCTACCCGCGCAACGGCCAGAGCGCCGCCCAGACCGAGACCGACCGCCAGGAATGCAACCGCTGGGCGACCACGCAGCCGCAGGCGGTGGCCGACGCCAGCGTGTTCCAGCGCGCGGTGGCGGCCTGCCTGGAAGGGCGCGGCTACACGGTGAAGTGAGGCTCAGCCGGCCGTGGTGCCGCGGCTCTTCAGGTACAGGTGCAGCGCGCGCGCGTCGGTGTCCGACAGCCGGCCCAGCGCCTCGAAGGGCATCACCTTCACCACGCTGCCGTCGGCGCGCCGGCCCGACTTGAAGAGCGCGATCAGCGCGTCGGCGTCCGGGTAGCGTGCCAGCGCACCCTGCGGCCCCGGCCGCAGGTCGGCGGCGGCCGGCCAGTCGGGCGGGCCGCCCGGGATCTTGCCGCCGGCGAGGTCCTTGCCGTGGCAGCCCACGCACATGGCGGCGACGTAGCGGCCATGCTCCACCGTCACGCCTTCGGCCACCGGCTGCGCCGGCGGCAGCGTGTGGTCGATCTTCGTCGCCGCGTCGTCGATGAGGCCGAAGCCGTAGGCCGCGCGCACCGGCAGCGGCAGCTTCAGCACCGCGGCGCCGCCGGCGGCCGGCGCGAGCTGCTTCACGTAGGAGGCGATGGCGGCGACGTCGCTGTCGGTGAGGCGGTTGTAGTCCTCGGCCGGCATGATCATCAGCGGCCGCCCGTCGGGCTTGACGCCGTGGCGCAGCGTGCGGTCCCAGTCCTGCGCGCGGTAGGCGGCGACCACGCTGCCGGGGCCCGGGCTGATGTTGGGGCCGGCCACCTTGAGGCCCTTGCCGTCGTCGATGAAGGTGCGGCCGGCGCCGTCCTCGCCATGGCAGTCGGCGCAGCCGCGCGAGGTGTAGAGGTAGCGGCCGCGCTCGAGCGTCGCCGCGTCGGCCTTCAGCACCAGCGCGGTCGGCGCGATCTCGACCTTGCGGTTCATGCGCTGCTCGGCCAGCAGGGTGCCGGCGCCGACGGTGCCGGCGGCCAGCGCCGCCAGCGCGGCCGCGGCGAACAGGCCGCGGCGGATCCAGGGGTTCATGACATTCGTCTCCGGGAAATGGGGGGCCGGGCCCGCCAGGGCCACGGCCGGGTCAACGCGGCCTCGGCCGCGGCGGATGCGCTCAGGCCGGCGTCAAGCCGACATCAGCCCGGGCACCGGCGGGCGGCCGAGGGCGCGTGCCAGCTTCGCCCAGCGCGGTTCGGAGAGCTGGCTGCGGGCGATGTCCAGCATCGCCTCGAAGGCGGGCGCGGGCGCCTTGGCCTGCATGCCGGCGAACAGCTGCACCAGCTCGGCCGGGTTCAGCGCCGCGGCCATCCAGCGCACCACCAGGGCCATCTCGGCCGGCGGCACCGAGGCCAGCAGGCGCTCGTGCAGCGCCATCAGCTCGGCGTCGTCGTAGAGCTCCCACAGCGCCTGGTTGATGCGCGTCTCCTCGACCTGCATGTGCACCAGGTTCTCGCCGACGAACTCGGCCAGGTGGCGGTACAGGCGCAGCGCGTGCGCCGGCCGCTGCTCCGGCCGCACCACGGCCAGCGCGCGCGCCTCGTCCTCGAGGTTGGCGATCGCGTCCTGGTGCAGCAGGTGGTCGTCGGCGGTGTGGCGCGCGCCGCCCGGGCTGCGTGCCTCGATGGCGGTGTGGATGAAGTCGTTCTCGTGCTGCAGGTGGCCCTTCATCAGGCCGAGCAGCGAGTCGACGCCGGCCAGCACGGCGCGGAAGTCCTCCTCGTCGTCCAGGTCGACGGCGCCCAGGCGCGTGAGCGTGTGCGCCATGAACTGGCGCAGCGCCTTGTGGATGGTGACGTAGAGGTCCAGGCGCGGTGCCTTGGTGGCCTGCGCGGGGTCTTGGCGATGGGCGATCTCGGTCATGTCGGTTCCTTCGGTGGAGGCCGTCGTGCTCGACGGCGTGAACCGAAGTCTCCGGATCCGGCCCCGGGGCCACATCGCCCGATGGAGCCATCGGGCCAGGCCCCGGCGGGCCATGCGCGGGTCAGGCGTGGCGCCGGTACCAGGCCGCGGCCTGGCCGCGCGATTCGGCGCCCAGCTTGTCCAGGATGTTGGCCACGTGGCGCTTCACCGTGTGCGGGCTGAGGTCGAAAGCGCGCGCGATGAGCTTGTTGCTGTCGCCGGCGGCGATGCGCTCCAGCACTTCCATTTCCCGCCCGCTCAGGCCGCCGGGCTGCAGCGGCACCGTGGCCGGGGGC
>CAYVXO010000023.1:3648-38497 GCA_964454485.1 uncultured Rubrivivax sp. | reverse complement strand
CGACGATGGGCGCGAAGGCGAACACCATGATGGTGTCGTTCAGCGCCACCTGGCTGAGCGTGAAGAGAGGATGCCCATGGGTCAGCCGGCTCCAGACGAACACCATCGCGGTGCAAGGCGCAGCGGCCAGCAGGATCAGGCCCGCGACATAGCTGTCGAGCTGCCCGGCAGGCAGGTAGGGCGCGAAGACCTGGCGGATGAAGAGCCACCCCAGCAGCGCCATCGAGAAGGGCTTCACGGCCCAATTGACGAACAGCGTCACGCCGATGCCGCGCCAGTGCTGCTTGACCTGATGCAGCGCACCGAAGTCGATCTTCAGCAGCATCGGAATGATCATCACCCAGATCAACAGGCCCACGGGCAGGTTGACCTTGGCGACTTCCATGCGACCGACGGCCTGGAACGGTCCGGGCAGCATCTGTCCCAGGGCGATGCCGACGACGATGCACAGGAACACCCAGACGGTCAGGTAGCGCTCGAAGACGCTCATCGGTGCCGGCGCCTCGGCGCGGGCTGGCAAGGTGGAGGTGTTCATGTCAGCTCCTGCCGATCTCGACGAGCGCTGCCTGCAGCGCGAAGCGGTCCATCGTCTCCAGCGGCAACGCAAGCAGCTGCAGCATGCGGTAGCCGATGGCTTGCCGCGTCAACTCGAACGCACGGCGCTTGCCTTCGTCGCCGCCCTCAGCGTTCGACGGATCTGGAAAGCCCCAGTGCACCTTGACCGGCTGGCCCCCAGGGCCACCGAAGAACACCGGGCATTGCTCGGCCGCCGCGCTGTCGCACACCGTGATGACGATGGACAGCGGCGGCGCGCCATCTCGGCTGAACTCGTCCCAGCTCTTGTTGCGGTACGCGCTCGTGTCGATACCCACGCTGTTCAACGCCTCGATCGCAAACGGATTGATCCGCCCGCTCGGCGCGCTGCCGGCGCTGTGGGCCTGCACGTCCTTGCAAAGCCTGGCTGCCAGATGGTTGAGCATGCCTTCGCTCAGCACGCTGCGGGCAGAGTTGTGGGTGCACAGGATCAAGACGTGAGTGGTCATGGCTTGAGTGGCGCGATCGATGCAGGGTGTGCGGCCGAGGCCAAGATTGACTGCCGCAGTATATTTCGATTATTGTGGAAGTATAGTGACACGACACCGACCCATGCCCAGCACCCGCAAGCCTCCCGCCACTGCCCGCTTTGCCCGCATGCTGGCCGCCATGGGCACCGAGCCCCGCCTGGCCATCGTGCGGCTCCTGCTGACCGCGCACCCTGAGGGCCTCTTCGTCGGCGAGATCGCCACCGAGCTGGGCATGGCTGCTTCGACGCTGTCGCACCATCTGGACAAGCTGAAGAACGAAGGGCTAGTCACGGTCCAGCGCGAAGGCACCTTCCTGCGCTGCACGGCCAACACGGCTGGGCTGGAGGAATTGCTGGGCTTTCTGTATGCCGAGTGCTGCACCCGTAACAAGGCGGTGGAGCCTCAGCGCATCACCTGTTGTGGTTGAGACTGGATATCGATGCAGGAGAACGCGATGAACGACGCAGTGAACGTCAAGGATGTGGTCAAGCAGAAGTACGGCGCGGCGGCAGAGCGCGTGGCGCAGGGTGGCGGCAACGCCTGCTGCGGCGGCTCGGCTGCGTCGCCTGAGCAGTGGGATCCGATCACGTCGAATCTGTACGACCAAGCGCAGGCGGCCGACGTGCCGGCGGCAGCCATGCTGGCGTCGCTGGGCTGCGGCAACCCGACGGCCCTGGCAGAACTGAAGGCCGGCGAGACGGTGCTCGACCTGGGCTCTGGCGGCGGCATCGACGTGCTGCTTTCGGCCAAGCGCGTCGGTCCCACCGGCACGGCCTACGGTCTGGACATGACCGATCAGATGCTGGCCCTGGCGCAAGAGAACAAGGCCAAGAGCGGCCTGTCCAACGTGCACTTCCTGAAGGGCGAGATCGAGCACATCCCGCTGCCCGCCGAGTCGGTGGACGTGATCATCTCTAACTGCGTGATCAACCTGTCTGCGGACAAGGACCGAGTGCTGCGCGAGGCCTTTCGAGTGCTGAAGCCGGGCGGGCGCTTCGCAGTGTCCGACGTGGTGGTGCGCGGCGAGGTGCCCGAGTCGATTCGCCGCAACATGGAGCTGTGGATCGGCTGCGTGGCTGGCGCATTGCGCGACACGGACTACATCGCCAAGCTCCAGGCGGCTGGCTTCGAGTCGGCGGAAATCGAAGTGACGCGTGTCTACACGGCCGAAGATGCGCGGGAATTCTTGGCCGGACAGGCGGAGCAATTGCAGCAACTGGCTCGGGAGGTGGACGGGCGCTTTGTCAGCGGGTTTGTTCGCGCACGCAAGCCCCTGGTGTCCAACCATTCAGCCGAAGCCGTGAAGCCGGCCACTGCACCTGTGTCAGCGGGTTGCGGTTGCGGCCCGCGCTGCTGCTGAAGTTCGGGTCGGCCCGCGGGGCGCTCAGCGCCCTGAAGGGCAGGTTCCGGGCACAGCATCAAGAATCGCCTTGTGGCCGGTATGGGTCTGCCGTAACTGTGGCCCGACCGACCGTTCCCGCTGCATTACCGTCTCTCAGTCCATCGCCGCGAGCCACTGCAGCGGATCGAGAAGGCTCCCTCGACGCCGACCTGCAAACGCAGGCATCCTGGCGAAGAGGTCCCCTCCGCAGCTCAGCGTCCGCCGCCGATCGCGCCCGCCAACGCCAGCACCCACATGGCGCCGAAGACGAACGGCATCGCCTTCGGCGCCCATCGGCCGCGATGCGCCAGGTGCACCTCGGGCGCGAGCGGGCACAGGTCGGCGAGGCCGCTGCGTTCGTATTCCAGCCGCACCTGCTCCGAGGCGCGCATGGCCGTGAACACGCCCACGCCGATGACCGCCGCCACGGCCACGCCGAACAAGGGGAAGACGAAGCCCAGCCCGCCCGCCGTCCTGGCGCCCAGCGATACATACGCGTTGAAGAGCAGGCCTTCGGCCAGGATCAGCCAGGTGATGCGCTGACCGACCAGCATGTCCTCGTGCGTCCACTGCTCGCGCAGCGCGCGGTACTGGTCCCACAAGGCAACGTCGGGCGTGCGGTGGGTGTGCATCGGCGTCGTCATGCCGATGCGGCCACGCGGTCCGGGTACAGCGCCTCCATCACCAGCTTGGGCCGTCGGTCCACCGTGAACAGGCCCCAGTGCTTCTCCGGCTCCAGTGGGTCGGGCGAGCCCTTCCACGGCTCGTCGAAGGCCTCGAACACGAAGCACAGCAAGCCGGCCTGGCGGGTCCAGTCCATCAGGTCGCGGTAGTAGATCGCCTGCAGTTCCTGCACCGCGTGCTCGGCGTGCATGCCGCGGCCGTTGCTGGCGGTGCACCAGCCGGCCTCGGTGATGACGACCGGCTTGTCGGGGTACAGCGCCGCCACGCCGGCGACGTTGGCCCGCGTGTAGTCGAGCGCCTCGTGGATGTGCTTGTACTCCCACACCGGGTAGGTGTGCACGGAGATGAAGTCGAGCTCGGCCGCCAGCTCGCGCAGCTTGTGCTGCCAGGGCACGTAGTTCTCGCAGAAGGTGACCGGCTGCCCGACCGCGCTCCTGACGCGCCGCACGTGTTCGAGCATGCGATGCACCGGCACGTAGTGATCGGTCCAGTCCACCGTGGCTTCGTTGCCCACCGCGACCGAGAAGACGCTGTCTTCGTGCTGCCGCGCGAGCGCGATCAGGCGTGCGACCTCGGCTTCGTTCTCGCGCCGGTTCGCCTCGAGCCGTTCTTCCGGGTAGCTGCCGCCCCAGGGGCAACCGAAGTTGTTCATCTCCGCGCCGAGGTAGGCGCCCAGCATCACCTGCAGCGGCAGCCGGTCTTCGCGGATCACCTGCAGCACGCGCTCGGCGTGCGGGCTGCAGTCGTACAGGCGGATCAGCTGCCAGTGCCGCGCCAGCAGGTGCAGGTCTTCGCGGATCTGGTCGACCGTCGGGTAGAGCTTCAGGTTCGGGTCCTGCCCCTCGCGGTAGCCGGAGTAGCAGATCGCATTGCCCTGGGGGAGCTTCGGCATCTTGGTCAGGCGAACTTGGGTTTCGCGTCCTTGTCCCACAGGCCCCAGTAGGCGCCGACGTCGCCTTCGGCGCCGACCTTCCAGGCCTCGTCGAAGGCGGCGAAGTAGAAGAGTTCGATCTTCTCTTCGCGCACCCAGCGCACGGTGTCGATGAAGTAGCGCATCGCGCCCTCTTCCGACGGCACCGCGCCGTGGAAGTTGCTGCCCTGGTCGGGCCAGCCGGTCTCGCTGATCAGCACGCGCTTGCCGGGCGCGGCGGCGCGCGTGCGCTGCATCATCGTCTGCATGTAGGCCAGGGCCTGCTCGCGCGGGCAGCCTTCCCAGAACGGGTAGCAGTTGGTCATCACCACGTCGCACGCCGCGGTGACGCGCGGGTGCTTCTCGAACAGGTAGTACGCATCGACGTAGCCCACCGGCACGCCGGGCAGCGCGCGCTTGACGCGCTCGATCTGCGCGATCAGCTCGTCCTCGCCCAGGTCTTCGCGCAGCAGCACCTCGTTGCCCACGGCCACGATGTCGGCGTGGCCGGCCTGGGCCACGGCGATGGCGCCCCGGATCTCGCGCTCGTTGATGGCGGCGTCGGTGCCGAGCCAGGCACCGACCAGCGTCTTCAGGCCCAACGAGCGGGCGATCGCCGGCGTCTGCTCGTGCCCGTCGGTGCACGAAAACGTGCGGATCCAGCCCGTGTAGGGTCGGATCACCTCCAGCCGCGCGCGGATCTGCGCCGCACTCACCTGGGAACCCGGCAACTGCCCTTCGAGGTACGGGCTGAAGCAGAAGCCGTGCACGCCGCCTTGCAGCACGGCGCGGAATTCCGCGCCGAGCGTGGCGCGCGCCTGCGGCGACAACGGCGGTGGCTTGGGCACGGCGGGCGTGCTGCCCGACGTGGCCGCGCCATGCGCCCCGCCCGAGGTGGCCGCACCATGCGCCCCGCCCGGGGCGAAGGCGGGCTGCCGGGGCGCGGAGCCGGAAGGCGCACCGGCGGCGGCGTGGTCGTCATCGGAGGGGGTCATCCTGGTCTCCTTCGTTCTGGGCGGCCGGCGGTGGCCTCAGTTGCGGCGCTCGCTCACGTGGCCCTCTTGCCACGGCATCACGCCGGGGCCGCGGGGCTTCGGCGGGCCGTAGCCGCCGACCTTGTCGTAGACGCGCACGTAGTCGATCACCAGCTCGGCCGGGAAGCGCGTCTGGTCGTTCGGTGCGCCCGGGAAGTTGCCGCCCACCGCCACGTTCATCACCAGGTAGAACGGCTGGTCGAAGGGGGCGGGCCAGGGGTGGAGGTCGGCTTCCTTCTTCGCTTCCACCCCGGCGCCCCGCACCCGCTTGCCGCAGCTCCACCAGTGGCGGTAGCTGCAGGTCTGCACCTCGTCGACGAAGAAGCGGATCTCGCCCGGCTCCCACTCCACTGCATAGCTGTGCCAGTCCGACACCAGGCTGCCGCCGGGCAGCGCGTGGGTGGTGGTGACGAGCGAGCGCTTCGGGAAGGCAGAGCCGAAGTGGATGCTGTTGAGCACCTCACCGGGCTTCTCGCCCACGATCTCCATCAGGTCGATCTCGCCGGAAGCCGCCCAGGGGCCGTACTTGTCCTCGACCGGCAGCATCCACAGCGCCGGCCACAGGCCCTTGCCCCAGGGCACGCGGGCGCGGAACTCGATGCGGCCGTAGAGCTTGGAGAACAGCACCGTGCCGTCGCGTGCCCTGGTCTTCAGCCGCGCCGAGGTGTAGCCACAGCCGTGCAACGGCGCCTTCACCGCCCGGATGACGAGGCAGCTGTCGCGCACCACCACGTTCTCGGGTTCGTGCGTGTAGTACTGCAGCTCCTCGTTGCCCCAGCCGGGCACCCAGACGTGCTTCTGGTAGTCGTAGAAGCCGTTGCCGATGTCGAAGTCCCACTTCGTGCGGTCGACGGCGTTGCCGTCGAACTCGTCGGCCCAGACCAGCTTCCAGCCGCTTCGCTGCTTCGTCTTGCGTGTTGCCATGGTCGTTTCTCAGGCTCCTTCGGCCACGGGCTGCGGGCGCCGCTGGCGCTGACGCTGCAGGAAGTCGCGGTACCAGCGGCCGCTGGACTTGAGCGTGCGCCGCTGGCTGGCGTAGTCGACGTGGACGATGCCGAAGCGCTTGGCCAGGCCCGAGGCCCACTCGAAGTTGTCGAGCAGGCTCCACACCATGTAGCCGGCCACCGGCACGCCTTGCGCGATCGCGTCGCCCACGGCGTCGATGTGGGCGGCGAGGTAGGCCATGCGCTCGGGGTCGTGCACCCGGCCCTGGACCAGCTCGTCGCGGAAGGCGGCGCCGTTCTCCATCACGTACAGCGGCGGCACCGGCCAGTCGCGGTGCAGGCGCAGCAGCAGCTCGGTGAGGCCCGAGGGGTAGACCTCCCAGCCCATGTCGGTGAGCGCGAGGCCGCTCGCGCCGGCGCGCCAGGAGCCGTCGGCGCTGGCGACGTTGCGCGAGTAGTAGTTGAGGCCGAGGAAGTCCATCGGTGCGGCGATGCAGGCCATGTCGCCGTCCGCGATGTGCGGCGCGTCGGGCCCGAGGAAGGCGAGCACGTCCTCCGGGTAGCGGCCGTGGAACAGCGCATCCATGTACCAGCGCACCAGGCGGCCGTCTTCCAGCCGCGCCTGCGCCCGGTCGGCCGCGCTGCCGCTGGCGGTGTGCACCGGCGCCAGGTTGAGCACGATGCCCAGCCGGGCACGGCTGCCGGCCGCCCGCAGGGCCTGCACCGCCAGCCCGTGGCTGAGCAGCAGGTGGTGCGACACCTGGGCCGCCGCGGCGCGGCTCTGCAGGCCCGGCGCGAAGGTGCCCCACTCGTGGCCGAGGGTGGCGATCACCCAGGGTTCGTTGTGCGTCGTGATCGCGGCCACGCGGTCGCCCAGGCGGGCCTGGATGCCGAGCGCGTAGTCGACGAAGCGGTGCACGGTGTCGCGCACAACCCAGCCGCCTTCGGCCTGCAGCGCCGAGGGCAGGTCCCAGTGGTTCAGCGTGAGGTAGGGCCGCACCCCGCGCGCCAGCAGGCCGTCGACCAGGCCGTCGTAGAAGTCCAGCCCTTTCGCGTTCCAGGGTCCGCGGCCGGCCGGCTGCACGCGCGGCCAAGACACCGAGAAGCGGTACGCGTCGACGCCGAGCGAGGCCACGAGGTCCAGGTCGGCGTCCCGGCGGTGGTAGTGGTCGCAGGCCACGTCGCCGCTGCTGCCGTCGGCGATGGCGCCGGGCCGGCGGCAGAAGTCGTCCCAGATCGAAGGCCCCTTGCCGTCGGCCCCGGCCGCGCCTTCGATCTGGTAGGCGCTGGTCGCCACGCCCCACACGAAGTCGGGCGGGAAGCGCGGGTCGGCGAGGAGGGGTGCGGCGTGGTCCATGTCCGGCGTTCGTCCCGCGGGCGCGCCCCGCGCGGCTTTGAAAGCGCTTTCATACTCTAGGGACGCGGTCCCGCGATGTCAACCGAGGGTTATTTCTAGGCGCGCGGCGTGCCGGCTTCAGCCGGCGAGCGCGCGGGTCGACTCGCGCTGCACCAGGCGCGGCGCCGGCACCGTGGCGACCGGCGTCTCGCCGGCCAGCAGCGCCAGCAGCGCGCGCGCGGCGGCTTCGCCGATCTCGGCGATCGGGTGGTGCACGGTGGTCAGCGGCGGCAGCATGTAGGTGGCGCCGGCCAGGTCGTCGAAGCCGACCAGCGACACGTCTTGCGGGATGCGCAGCCCGTGCCGGTGCAGCGCGAGCGCGGCGCCGAAGGCCATCTGGTCGTTGGCGGCGACGATGGCGGTGAAGCGCGATCGCCCCGCGAGCAGGCGCTCCACCGCGGCGAGCCCGCTGCCTTCGGTGAAGTCGCCGTTGACGGCGATCGCCGGGTCGGCGCGCAGGCCGGCCGCCTCCAGTGCGGCCTGGTAGCCGCGCTGGCGCTCGACCGCGTCAGGGTGCTCGGGGTCGCCGCCGATGAAGGCGATGCGCCGGTGGCCGAGCGCGATCAGGTGGTCGGTGGCCTCGCGCGCGCCCAGGCGGTTGTCGAAATCCAGCGCCACCAGGTTGGGCGCCTTCAGCGCGCGCCCGGTCACCACCACCGGCAGCGCGCGTGCGGCGGCGCGCAGGGCGCTGTCCGAAAGGCGGCCGGTGAGCACGATGAGGCCGTCGACGCGGCGCCCGCGCAGCACCTCGATGCAGCGCGCCTCTTCCTCGGCGTGCCAGTGGCCGCTCATGAAGAGCGGGCTGTAGCCGGCCGGCGCGAGCGCCGCTTCGATGCCGCGCAGCGCGGCGCCGTAGAACGGACTGTCGATCGCCTGCGTGACCACCCCTACGCTCAGCGTGCGCCCGCCGGCCAGGCCGCGCGCCACCGGGTTGGGCACGTAGCCCAGGCGGGCGATGGCTTCGTCGACCGCGGCGCGCTTCTCGTCGCTGACGATCGCGGTGCCGTTGAGGATGCGCGAGACGGTGCTGGGCGACACCCCGGCCTGCTCGGCGACCATCTCCAGCGTGACCTTCTCGGCGAAGCGTTTCGCGCCCTTTGTCGACCTGGCCACCTTGCTGGCTCTCCCGTCCGATGCCTGTTTGGAGGGCGAGTGTAGTTCGGGCGGCCCTCCTTGCAAGCGCTTGCGCACGAGGCAGACCGGCCCACAATGCGCGCCACCGGGGCCGAAGGGAGACAGGGATGGCCGGCGACTGGTTCGAACGCATCACCGGGTTCCGCGAACAGGGCTGGGAAGCCACGCGCCGCCGGCTCGCGGTGGAAGGCGAACACCTCGTCTCGCGCGTCGACGGCAGCCGCCACGGCATCGGCCGCTTCGCCACGCCCAGCCTGGGCGAGCTGCGCGCGCAGCCCCTCGCCCGCGCCGCGCGCACCCGCGTCGACTGCCTCGGCGGCGACGCGCGCGCACTGCATTCGGACCCGCGCTTTGCCGGCGCCACCTTCCAGGTCGCCTCGCAGTTCAACGCGCTCGAGATGTTCTCGCCCGCCGTCACGCCCGAAGACGGCGTCACCGGCTACGCCGGCGACCCCACGCAGGGCCCGGCCTGCGCCATCGCGGCCGGTGCGGCGACGATCTGGCGCAACTACTTCATGCCGCTGGCGGACGGCGAGGGCCAGACCGCGACACGCCAGCTCGACACGCTGGCCGACCTGGGACAGGACCTGGCCGCGGCGCTGGGCTGCCCGGTCGCTTCGCTCTGGACCGTGCGCAACGGCTACGCGCTGGCCACGCGCGAAGGCCTGCGCGCTGTCGGCCGCCTGCTGCGCGACGCGTCGGACGAGGAACGCGACCGGCTGCGCGCGCGTCTGCGCGTGGCCTGGCAACGCGACGCCGAGGTGACCGACGCCCCGCCCGGCGCGCGGCCGCGCGTGTCGCAAGTGTTCTGCTCGGCACTGCCCGTGGCCTACACCGCGATCGCGCCCGCGCAATGGCAGCCGTTCGCGCGCCTGGTGCTCGAAGCGGCCTACGAAGCCACGTTGCGCGCGGCGGCCGCGCAGCACGCGGCCGGCGGCTCGGGCACGGTGCTGCTCACGCGCGTGGGCGGCGGCGTGTTCGGCAACCGCGACGACTGGATCGACGACGCGCTGGTGCGCGCGCTGGCAGCGGTGGAATTCGCCGGCCTGGACGTGCGGCTGGTCAGCCGCGGCGTGCCGCACCCTTCGTTTGCCCGCATCGCGGCGCACTGGTCGGCGGTCGCCTGAAGCGCGGCCGCGTGCGAGCAGGTCGCAGCGGTGGAGACTGGCGTCAGCGCGCGGCGCCGCGATCCTCGACCGGCTCGGCCGCCGGGTTCGTGGCGGCCTGCCAGCGGCGTTCGCCTTCGGCCCAGCGCGCCTGGGTCTCGGCCAGGTTCTTCGCCTTGACCGCGCCATAACCGCGCACACGGTCGGCCAGCGCGGCCAGTTCCGCGGCCAGCGGCAGGCGTGCCGCGTCCAGTTCGTCGGCCAGGCGCCGCATGCGGCGTTCGTAGTCGTCCACCAGCGCACGTTCGGCGCGCCGTTCCTCGCTGCGGCCGAACGGGTCGAAGGGCGTGCCGCGCAGCTGGCGCAGCCGTGCGAGCAGGCCCATCGCGGTCAGCATCCAGGGGCCGTATTCGCGCTTGGCCGGGCGGCCGGTGACAGGGTCCGGGCGCGCCCACAGCGGCGGCGCCAGGTGGAAGCGCAGGTCGCCGGCGTTCTCGAACTCGGCTTCGAGCGCGGCGCGGAACGAAGGGTGCGCATACAGGCGCGCCACCTCGTACTCGTCCTTCGGTGCCATCAGCCGGGCGAAGCCTTCGGCCACCGCGCGCGTGAAGGCGCCGGGCGCGCCGGCCACGCGCGTCTCGGCGGCCTGCACCTGCGCCACCAGCGCACGGTAGCGGGCGGCCCAGGCGTCGCTCTGGTACTCGGCCAGGTGGGTGCTGCGCGCGGCCACCAGGTCCGCCAGCGGCAGCGGCGGCGCGGCCGTAGCGTCGCCCAGCAGCGGCAGCAGCGCGGCCGGGTCGTGCGCCCAGAGGCGCCCGATCTGCAGCGCGCGCAGGTTGCCGGGCACCTGCACGCCGTTGAGCTGCAGCGCGCGCTCGACCGCCGCGCGCCCCACCGGCAGCCAGCCCCATTGCAGCGCCGCGCCCACGAGCACGAAGTTGGCGTACACGGCGTCGCCCAGCAGCGTGGTGGCCAGGCCGGTGGCATCGAGCAGGCGCACACGGTCTTCGCCCAGCTTCGCGCCCAGGCTGCGCGCCAGTGCCGAGGCGCCGAGGCCGCTGCCGGGCTGCAGCGCCTGCATCGCGGTCGGCAGCACGCGATGGTTGCCGACGAAGGCGGTGCGTGCCGGGTCCAGCGTGCGGAAGCATTCGTCGCCGAGCGCGGCCACCAGGTCGCAGCCCAGCACCAGCGCGGCGTCGCCCAGGCCCAGCCGGTTGGCGCGCAGGGCCGCCGCGGTGGGCGCCACCTGCAGGTGGCTGTAGACGGCGCCGTTCTTCTGCGAAAGGCCCGTCATGTCGTAGGTGCCGGCGGCCTTGCCTTCCAGGTGCGCCGCCATCGCCAGCACCGCGCCGACGGTGATGACGCCGGTGCCGCCGATGCCGGGGATCATCACCCCGTACGCGTCGCCCGCCAGCGGCGCCACCGCCGGCTCGGGCAGCGCCGCGAAGGCGGACTCGGGCAGCGCGGGCCCGGCGGCGCGCCGCGGCCGCGCGCCGACCACGCCGACGAAGCTGGGGCACAGCCCCTTCAGGCACGAGAAGTCCTGGTTGCACGAGGACTGGTTGATGCGCCGCTTGAGCCCGAGCGGCGTCTCCAGCGGCTCCACCGCCACGCAGCCGGACTGCTGCGAACAGTCGCCGCAGCCTTCGCACACCGGCGCGTGGATGAAGAGGCGCCGGTCCGCTTCGGGCACGGACCCGCGCTTGCGGCGGCGGCGCTTCTCGGCGGCGCAGGTCTGCTCGTACAGCAGCACGGTGCAGCCGGGGGTCTCGCGCAGTTCGCGCTGCACCGCGTCGAGCCGGTCGCGGTGCTCCACGCGCGTGCCCGCGGGCAGCGGCGTGTTGCGGTGGCGCCCGGGATCGTCGCTCACCAGCACGAGCGCTTTCACGCCTTCGGCCAGCACCTGCTGCGCCACCGCGGCCACCGAGACCGGGCCGTCGACGGGCTGGCCACCGGTCATCGCGACGGCGTCGTTGTAGAGGATCTTGTAGGTGATGTTGGCGCCGCTGGCCGCCGCGGCGCGGATGGCCAGCAACCCCGAATGCCAGTAGGTCCCGTCGCCCAGGTTCTGGAACACGTGGCGGCGCTTCGTGAAGCGGCGCATGCCGATCCAGTTGGCGCCTTCGCCGCCCATCTGCGTGGGCACCAGCGTGCCCGGGCGCGCGTAGAGCGCCATGCCGTGGCAGCCGATGCCGGCGAGCGCGCGGCTGCCTTCGGGCACCGCGGTGCTGGTGTTGTGCGGGCAGCCGGCGCAGAACCAGGGCAGGCGCTTCGCGTCGGCCGGCGCGGCCACGGCAAGCAGGCCGCGGCGCGCCGCCTGCAGCGCCTGCAGCCGTGCCTGCAGCGTGTCGTCCCACAGCCCGGCGGCCTGCAGCCGGCCGGCGATGACTTCGGCCAGCTCCAGCGGCTCGAAGCCCTGGTCGCTCGCGAGCAGCGGCGCGCCCGCCGGGTCCTGCTTGCCGGCGATGCGCGGCCGGCGCGGCGCGTTGTACAGCAGGTGCGCGGCCTGGCTCTCGACGAAGGCGGTCTTGTCCTCCACGAAGAGCAGTTCGTCCTTGCCTTCGGCGAACTCGCGCAGGCCTTCGGGCTCCAGCGGCCACAACAGCCCGACCTTCCAGACCGCCACGCCGACCGCCGCCGCGCGCTCGCCCTCCAGCCCCAGCGCGCGCAGCGCCAGCCGCACCTCGTGCCAGCACTTGCCGGCGGTGACGATGCCGAAGCGGGCCCGCGCGTCGCCGAGCGCGAGGCGGTCGATGCCGTTGGCGCGCGCGAAACGCTGCACCAGCGGCAGGCGGAAGCGGCGCAGCAGCGTCTCGTCCAGCGCCGGCGTGTAGGCGCCGCGGTAATGCACGCCTTCGGGCGGCAGCGGGCCGGGGTCGGGGCGCTCGACGCGGAAGGTGTCGAGGTCGAACTCGCAGGTGAGCGCCTGCTCGGCCGTTTCGTTGACGACCTTGAAGCCGACCCAGCAGCCGCTGTAGCGCGACAGCGCCCAGCCCAGCAGCGCGAAGCGCTGGAACTCGCCCACATCGGCCGGGTAGAGCGTGGGGATGCCGTTCGCGGCCAGCGCCTGCTGGCTGTGGTGGGCCACGGTGGAACTCTTGCCGGGGTGGTCGTCGCCCGCCACCACCAGCACGCCGCCGTTCGGGTGCGTGCCGGCGTAATTGCCGTGCTTGAGCGCGTCGCCCGAGCGGTCCACGCCCGGTCCCTTGCCGTACCAGAGGCCGAACACGCCGTCGACCATGGCCTCGCCGATGGCGGCCAGCTGCTGCGTGCCCCACACCGCGGTGGCGGCCAGGTCCTCGTTCACCGCCGGCTCGAAGTGCACGTCGGCCGCCGCGAGCGCCTTCGAGGCCGACCACAGCGTCTGGTCCAGGCCGCCGAGCGGCGAACCGCGGTAGCCCGCGACGTAGCCCGCCGTGGCCAGCCCGGCGCGGCGGTCGGCTTCGCGCTGCAGCAGCAGCGCGCGCACCAGCGCCTGGTGGCCGTTGAGCAGCCGCGGCCCGGCGCCGGGCGCGAAGCGGTCGTCGAGCGAGACCTCGCGCAGCGCGGGCGCGTTCACGCGGCGGGCTCCAGCGCCAGCCAGCGCCGCGCGTTGCCGGCACGCAGGGCCTGGCGCAGCGTGGTGTCGGGGCCGATAGCCTCGATGCTGCCGGCGGGGTCAGGGTCCATGATGGTGAACGGGTAGTCGCTGCCGCACATCAGCTGCGTGGGCCCGAACCAGTGCAGCAGGTGCTTCAGCGTGGCGGCGTCGTAGACCAGGTCGTCGTAGAACAGGCGCCGCGCCTGCGCCAGCGGATCCTCGCCGACCGCGCCCTGCAGCGGCGGCAGCACGCGCCAGCCGTGGCGCAGCCGCGGCAGCAGCGAAGCGAGCGACCCGCCGCCGTGGCTGAAGGCGATGCGCAGCCCCGGCAGCGCGGCCAGCGTGCCGCCGGTGATGAGCGAGGCCGCCGCCAGCCCCACTTCGCCCGGGAAGGCGAGCAGCTGCTCCAGCATCGGCGGGCCGACCAGCCTTTCCATCCCCACCGGCCGCAGCGCGTGCACGAAGACGGCCGCGCCCCAGCCGGCCGCGGCTTCGAAGAAGGGCTTCAGGCGCGGGTCGCCGAGCGGCATGCCGTTCACGTTGGCCGGGATCTCCACGCCCGCCAGGCCGCGCCGGTGCAGCAGCGCGTCGAGCTCGGCGATCGCGAGGTCCACGTCCTGCAGCGGCACCGCGCCCAGGCCGGTGAAGCGCTGCGGTGCCAGCGCCACCATCTCGGCGATGGTGTCGTTCAGGTGGCGACAGATCGCCAGCCCGTCCTCGGGTTCCATCCAAGGGCTCAGCAGCTCGGGCATGGGCGAGAGCACCTGCCGCGTGATGCGCTGGCGGTCCATGTCGGCCAGCCGCACGCGGCAGTCCCAGCACTGGTGGCTCACCGTGCGGTAGACCTTGCCGGAGACCATCACGTGGCGGTGGCAGGGCTGGGCCTCGGCCATCGAGGGCCAGGGCGCGGCGGCGTGCCGGCCCGCGTAGGCCGGGAACGAAGCCGGCACGACGTGGGTGTGGACGTCGATCAGCGTGTCGTCGGTCACAGCATGGTGCTCCCGCCGTTCACGCTGATCACCTGGCCGGTGACGAACGAGGCTTCGCGCGACGCCAGGTACAGCACCATCGAGGCCACCTCGTCCAGCTCGGCGGCGCGGCCCATCGGGATGACGTCGAGGAAGCGCGCCGCCGCCGCGGGCTTGTCGCGCACGAAGGCGGCCAGCTGCTCGCTGTTCACCGCGCAGGGCGCCACCGTGTTGACGGTGACGCCGCGCTGCGCGTATTCGCGCGCCAGCCCGGTGGTGAGGCCGTGCACGCCGCCCTTGGCCGCGTTGTAGGCGGCGTGGTCGGGCAGGCCGTTGCGCACCGAGTCCGCGCCGAGGTTGACGACGCGGCCGTAACCCTGCGCCAGCATGTCGGGCAGGAAGGCGCGCGTGCACCACAGCACCGTCCACAGGTTGCGGTCGACGGTGGCGCGCAGCGTTTCCGGCGTGTGGCTCAGGAAGGGCAGGATCACGCCGCCGCCGGCGTTGTTGACCAGCACCGCGGCCGTGCCCAGCGTGCGGCTGCGCGTCAGCAGCGCCTGCGCGGTGGCCTCCTGCGAGAGGTCGCCCGCCTGGACCACGGTGCGCACGCCATGCAGCTGTGAAATGCGTTCAGCCTCGGCCTGCAGCGCGCCTTCGTCCAGGTCGGCCAGCGCCAGCGCGGCGCCCTCGCGCGCGAAGGCTTCGGCGATCGCCTGCCCTATGCCACGCGCCGCGCCGGTGACCACCACCACCTGCCCTTCGAAGCGGCGCCCGGGTTTGCTGCTGTCCATGGCCGGCATTCTTGAACCGGGCACGCCGACCGCGCCTCGGGGTTTCCCTGTTTCCGTTCGCATGCGTACGATTTGAGAATGCCCGCACGCCCTGTGTGGAGGTCCTGCGCATGAACCCTGTTGCCGTATCGCTTCCGGCGAGCCGCGGCCCGCTGGTGAAGGTGAATGCCGAACAAGGCCTGTTCCAGGTCTCGCGCCGCGCCTTCACCGACCCCGCGCTGATGGACCGCGAATACGAGGCCGTGTTCGACAAGTGCTGGCTCTACCTGGGCCATGAATCCGAACTGCCGAAGCCAGGCGACTTCGTCACCCGCACCGTCGCGCGCCGCAACATCCTCTTCACGCGCGACGCGAAGGGTGCGCTGCACGCCCTCTTCAACACCTGCCCGCACCGCGGCGCCACGGTGTGCCGCGAAAGCAAGGGCAACGCGAAGGTGTTCCAGTGCTTCTATCACGGCTGGGTCTTCGGCTGCGACGGCGCGCTCAAGGGCCAGCCGGGCGAGGAACGCTACAGCGCCGGCCACAAGGCCAGCGGCGCCGGCAACCTGACGCCGGTGCCGCGCTTCGCCAGCCATGCCGGCTTCTGCTTCGTCTGCTTCGACCCGGAGGCGGTGCCGCTGACGGAGTACCTGGCCGGCGCGAAAGAGATCCTGGAACTCATCGCCGCCCACAGCGAGAGCGGCATGGCCATCGTCGAAGGCGCGCAGGAATACGCCATCCGCGCCAACTGGAAACTGCTGGCAGAGAACAGCGTCGACGGGTACCACGCCGTGACCACGCACGCCACCTACCTGGACTACCTGAAGAACATGGCCGGCGGGCTGGTGCCGGTGCCGCTCTCCGGCCGCAGCTTCGACCTCGGCAACGGCCACGCGGTGCTCGAATACAAGGCGCCCTGGGGGCGGCCGATCGCGCAGTGGGTGCCGATGTTCGGCGAACAGGGCAAGCAGGAGATGGACGCGATCTACGCCCGCCTGGCCGCGCGCGTGGGCGAAGAGAAGGCGCAGCGCATCGCGCACCGCAACCGCAACCTGCTGATCTTCCCCAACCTGGTCATCAACGACATCATGGCCATCACCATCCGCACCTTCTGGCCGGTGGCGCCGGGGCAGATGATGGTCAACGGCTGGGCCCTGGCCCCGCGCGAGGAATCCGAATGGGCGCGCAAGTACCGCCTGTTCAACTTCCTCGAATTCCTCGGCCCCGGCGGCTTCGCGACGCCCGACGACGTGGAGGCGCTCGAGTCCTGCCAGCAGGGCTTCGCCAACGCCGGCAGCGCCGGCTGGAGCGACATCAGCAAGGGCATGGGCGCCGCCGAGCCCAGCTACGACGACGAACTGCAGATGCGCGCCTTCTGGACGCGCTGGAACCAGCTCGTCACGGGAGCCGCGGCATGAAGACGATCACGCGCGCCGAAGCCGAGGACCTGCTGTTCGAGGAAGCCGACCTGCTGGACCAGTGGAAGCTGGAGGAATGGCTGGCGCTCTTCACCGACGACGCCGCCTACCTGGTGCCCAGCACCGACCTGCCAGCCGGCGCCGACCCCGCGAAGGCGCTCTTCTACATCGCCGACGACCGCCGGCGCCTGCAGGAACGCGTGGTGCGGCTGCAGAAGAAGACCGCGCACTCCGAATGGCCGCGCTCGCGCACACGCCACCTGGTGAGCAACGTGCGCGTCGGCGCGCCCGAAGGCGACGAAGCGCCGGTGAGCGCCGCCTTCGTCACCTTCCGCACCAAGAACGGCGTCACCGACACCTTCATGGGCCGGCTGCGCTACCGCCTCACGCGCGTCGACGGCCGGCTGCGCATCCGCGAGAAGCGCTGCGAGCTCGACCTGGACGGCCTGCGCCCGCATGGGCGCGTGAGCATCCTGCTGTAGATGGCCCTCGTTCCGCTCTGCGCCGAAGACGATGTCTGGGAAGGCGCCATCCGCCAGGTCGTGCTGGCCGACGGCCGAAAGCTGGCGCTCTACAACCTGGGCGGCGAGATCCTCGCCACCGACGACACCTGCACCCACGGTGCGGCCTCGCTCTCGGAAGACGGCACGGTCGACGGCGCGCAGGTGGAATGCAGCTGGCACAACGGCCGCTTCGACATCCGCAGCGGCCAGGCCTGCGCGATGCCCTGCGCCGAGCCGCTGAAGACCTGGCCGCTCAAGGTGGTGGACGGCCAGGTCTTCCTGGTCGAATGAGATGAGCGGCTTCGACTACGTCATCGTCGGCGCGGGCGCCGCCGGCTGCGTGCTGGCGAACCGCCTCTCGGCCGACCCGCGCTGCCGCGTGGCGCTGGTGGAAGCCGGCCCATCGGACCGCCAATTCCCCATCGGCCTGAAGACCACGCTGCCGATCGGCAACATCTTCCTGCTGCCGCACGAGCGCTACAACTGGCAGCACCAGTTCACCGGCGGCGCGGGCGTGAACGGCCGCAGCATCCCCTGCCCGCGCGGCCGGCTGCTGGGCGGCAGCACGTCGGTCAACGGCACCGTGTACATGCGCGGCCACCGGCTGGACTACGACGACTGGGCCGCGCTGGGCAACGAAGGCTGGCGCTACGACGACGTGCTGCCCTTCTTCAAGCGCCACGAGGACTACGATCGCGCCGCCTCGCGCTGGCACGGCACCGGCGGCGAGCTGAGCGTGCAGCGCCCGGCCGAAAGCAACCCGCTGGCGCACGCCTTCGTGGCCGCCGCCACGGAAGCCGGCTTCGAACGCAACGACGACTTCAACGGCGAACGGCAGGACGGCTTCGGCATCTTCGACCTCAACCAGCGCGACGGCGTGCGCTGGAGCGCCAGCCGCGCCTTCCTGCACCCGGTGCTGCAGCGCCCCAACCTGCGCGTCTACAGCGACGCGCTGGTGGAACGCATCCGCTTCGCCGGCACGCGCGCCGTGGGCATCACCTTGCGGCAACTGGGCGGCACGCTGGAACTCGACGCCGGCTGCGAGGTGATCCTCTGCGCCGGCACGGTGAACTCGCCGCAGCTGCTGATGCTCAGCGGCGTGGGGCCGGCCGGCATCGCGGCCCATGGCATCGACATGATCCACGAATGCCCCGGCGTCGGCCTCAACCTGCAGGACCACCCGACGGTCTCGCTCGCGGTGGAGAACCCCAGCGCCGAGAGCTACGCCCTGCGCTGGCGCACCGCGCCGCGCGTGGCTGCGGCGCCGCTGCGCTACGCCTTCGGCCACCGCGGCATGCTGGCCTCGAACGCCGCCGAAGCGGGCGGCTTCATCCGTTCGCGCGGCGGGCTGGACCGGCCCGACATCCAGTACACCTTCATGGTCGGCATGAAGGACAACCCGCGCACGCTGCCGCGGCGGCACGGCTACTTCCTGCACATGGCGGTACTGCGCCCGGCCACACGCGGCACGCTCGCACTGGCCTCGGCCGACCCGACGGACAAGCCGGTGATGCGCCCCGAGTTCCTGGAAGACCGGCGCGACGTGGTCACGCTCATGCACGCCCTGCGCCAGGCGCGCCGCATCGCCGCCGCTCCTTCGCTGAAGAAGCTCTCCGGCGCCGAACTGCTGCCCGGCCCCACGGTGGAAGACGACGCCGCGCTGGAAGCCTTCGTGCGCGAACGCGTGGCCACCACCTACCACCCGGTGGGCACCTGCAAGATGGGCCCGGCCGAAGACCGCGAGGCGGTGGTCGATTCGAAGCTGCGCGTGCACGGCCTGCAGGGCCTGCGCGTGGCCGACGCCTCGATCATGCCCAACCTGGTCGGCGGCAACACCGCGGCGCCTTCGATGATGATCGGCGAACGCGCGGCGCACTTCATCCTGAACGCCTGAAAGCAGAACGCCATGACGACGATGCCCGCCTTCCTCGACGGCCAGGTCAAGGGCCTGTTCATCGACGGCCGCTCGCGCCCCGCCCTCTCCGGCAGGACCTTCGACAGCGTGAGCCCGCGCAACGGCGAGCTGCTGGCGACAGTCGCGCTGGCCGGCAGGGAAGACGTGGACCTGGCGGTGGCCGCCGCGCGCCGTGCCTTCGAAGGCGAGTGGAGCCGGTTCAAGCCCTTCGACCGCCAGCAGGTGATGCTGAAGCTGGCCGACCTGGTCGAAAAGCACTACGACGAACTCGCGCTGCTCGACACGCTGGACATGGGCGGCCCCATCAGCCGCACCCGGCTGGGCCGCCGGCGCGCCGTGGCCTTGCTGCGCTACTACGCCGGGCTGGCGACCACGATCCAGGGCGACACCATTCCCAACTCCGCCGCCGGCGAACACTTCTGCTGGACGCTGAAGGAACCGGTGGGCGTGGTGGGCGCCATCAACCCTTGGAACGGACCCATCGGGCTGGCGATCTGGAAGCTGTGCCCGGTGCTCGCTTCCGGCTGCACGCTGGTGCTCAAGCCCGCCGAACAGGCGCCGTTGTCGCCGCTGCGCCTGGCCGAGCTGGCCATGGAGGCGGGCCTGCCGGCCGGCGTGTTCAACGTGCTCACCGGCTTCGGTGATGCCGGTGCGGCGATGGCCGAGCACCCGGGCATCGACAAGATCGCCTTCACCGGCAGCACCGAAGTGGGCCAGAAGATCGTGCGCGCCGCCGCCGGCAACATGAAGCGCACGAGCATGGAGCTCGGCGGCAAGAGCCCCGACATCGTGTTCGCCGACGCCGACCTGGAAGCCGCCGTACCCGGCGCCGCGATGGCGGTGTTCCAGAACTCGGGCCAGATCTGCAGCGCCGGCACGCGCCTCTTCGTACAGCGGCCGGTGTACGAGGAATTCGTGCAGCGCGTGGCCGACTTCGCGAAGACGCTGAAGTTGGGCGACCCGCTGGACGCGAGCACGCAACTGGGCCCGGTGGTCAGCGCCGAGCAGCTGGACCGCGTGTGCGGCTACCTTGCGCTGGGCCGCGAACAGGGTGCGCGCGCGCTGGCCGGCGGCAGCCGCCTCACCGAAGGCGCGCTCGCGCGGGGCTACTTCGTGCAGCCCACGGTCTTCGCCGACGTGAAGGACGACATGCGCATCGCGCGCGAGGAGATCTTCGGCCCCGTGATCAGCGCCCTGCCCTTCGACACGCTGGAAGAGGTGATCGTGCGCGCCAACGATTCCAGCTACGGCCTGGGCAGCGGCGTCTGGAGCCGCAACGTGAACACCATCCACAAGGTGGCGAAGGGGCTGCGCACCGGCACCGTGTGGGCCAACTGCTACCAGGTGATGGACCCCGCCATTCCCTTCGGCGGCTACAAGATGAGCGGCTTCGGCCGCGAGAGCGGCGTCGAGCACATGCAGGAATACCTGCAGACCAAGGCCGTGGTGCTGAAGATCGAATGAACGAGAAGGACCCCGCATGACACGCTTCACCCGCCGCACCTGCCTCGTCGCCGCCGCGCTGGCCGCCGCGCCCGCGCTGGCCCAGACCGACTGGCCGACGAAACCCATCCGCCTGGTCGTGCCCTACCCGGCCGGCGGCACCACCGACCAGCTGGCGCGCGCGATCGAGAAGCCGCTGCAGGAAGCGCTGGGTCAGCCCATCGTCATCGACAACAAGGCCGGCGCCGGCGGCGCGCTGGGCACCGACCTGGTCGCGAAGGCCGCACCCGACGGCTACACCTTCGTCTTCGGCAACAGCGGCCCCAGCGCCACCGCCAGCCTGATCAAGAAGCTGCCCTACGACGTGCTGAAGGACTTCCGTCCCGTCAGCACCGTAGTCAGCATCCCCTTCATCCTGGCCGTCGCCGCCGACAGCCCGCACAAGACGGTGAAGGACTTCGTGGCCTGGGCGAAGACGCAGGGCACGAGCCTGAACTACGGCTCCACCGGCATCGGCGGCAGCAGCCACCTCACGAGCGAGGCCTTCAACGAGGCGGCGGGCACGCGCTTCCAGCACATCCCCTACGCCGGCGGCGCGCCGCTGGTGACCGCCTTCGCCGGCGGCCAGGTGCACATGGCCTTCGTGACCGGCCTGGACGGCGCGGCCATGGTGCAGGCCGGCAGGATCCGCTACCTGGCGGTGGCCACGCCGCAGCGCACCGAGGTGCTGCCCGGCCTGCCCGCCATCGCCGAAGACGTGCCCGGCTTCAGCAGCGTGGTCTGGTTCGGCGTGCTGGCGCCGCGCGGCACGAGCGACGAGATCGTGGCGAAGATGAACGCCGCCATCGTGAAGGCGGTGGCGCGGCCGGAGGTGCGCAAGCTCTTCATCGAGCGCAACGTGGAGCCCAGGAGCAGCACCCCGGCCGAACTGGAAGCGACCATCCGCGCCGAGCTGGCGCAGTGGGAGCCCGTGGTGAGGAAGGCGAACCTGCGCGAGTAGCGCCCGCGGCGGACAATCGCGGCCATGGCCACCCGCAGTGCCGGGCCCCGCTGGGACGCTTTCCTGAGCCACGCCTCGGAAGACGACGCGCTGGCCACCCGCATCCGCAACCGGCTGGCGGCGAGTGGCGTGTCGGTGTGGCTGGACCACCATGACCTGCGGCGCCAGGGCCTCTTGCTGGCCGAACTGCAGAAGGTGATCGAACACAGCCGGCACCTGGTGCTGCTGTGGTCGAAGGCGTCGGCCGCATCGCGCTACGTCACGGCCGAATGGAACTTCGCCTGGAACCGCGAGCGGTCCATCGTGACCTGCCGGGTGGACCGGCAAGCGCTGCCCCTGGGACTGGCCGGCATGCTGTACTGCGACTTCCGGACCTCGTTCGCCGACGGCATCGGCCAGCTGCAGGCCGTGCTGGGGCACGCCCGGGCCCCGGTGCCGGTGGCCCCGGAGCGCCGCCGGATCGCCACGCCCCAGCGCGCGGCCGCGAGCATCACCCGCCAGCAGGAGGCGATCCTGTTCGCCCTGGGCCAGGGCGACACCACGACGGCCGCGCGCCTGCAAGCCAGGGCCGGCACCGTCGTCGACACCGCCCTGCGCCGCTACCCGAAGGACGCCGACATCCTCGGCCTCGCGGGCTACCACCTGAAGAACGCCTACCTGCTGAAGCACTGGCGGGCCTTCCAGGCCGGCCGGTCGCCCGCCGACGCCCTGCTCGAGCGCGCGGAATCGCGCTTCTGGGCTGCGCTGCGCTGCCGCCCGAACGACGCCAGCGCGCTGAACGGCATCGGCAACATCCTGTGGCTGCGCGGTGAGCTCGACGCCGCGGAGTTCTACATCGCACGCTCGGTCGAGCGCGCCCATGCGGAGGGCTTCGACTACCCCGACGCCGAGGAAGACCTGCGCCACCTGCGGCAGCAGCGCGCCGCGCGGGCCCGGCTGGCGCGCCTCCGTGCCAGCCAGGCTGGCCTGGGAACGCCAAATGGGCTTCTTCAAGCGCCCGCCGGGCCGAAGGACTAGCATCGCCGCGCTCTCGACAACCACCAGGAGACACGGCATGAAAATCGGCACCTTTCCGGCGCTTTGCATCGGCGCGCTGCTCTCGTTCGCGGCAGCGGCGCAGGAGGTCACGCTCACGCGGCTGGACTGCGGCAACGGCAGCAACGACCCGCGCCGCTTCAGCGACGTCTTCGCCTACAGCGAGACCAGCAAGCCCTTCACCTTCAGCTGCTACGTCGTGCGCCACGGCAACGACGTGATGGTCTGGGACACGGGCTACCTGCCGGGTTCGGTGCCCAGCGCCACCAACAAGCCGCTGGCCGACCTGCTCCGGCAGATCAACGTCGACCCCGAGGCGGTGAGGTACGTCGGCATCAGCCACTTCCACGCCGACCACACCGGCCAGCTGGCGGCGCTGAAGAATGCCACCCTGCTCATCGGCAAGGGCGACTGGGACGGCATCAACGCCAACCCGCCGATGGCCGGCGCCAACGCGAAGGGCTTCGCCGAATGGATCGCCGAGAAGCGCAAGGTCGACGCGCTGGTCGCCGACAAGGACGTGTTCGAGGACGGCAGCGTGATGATGCTGCGCGCGCCCGGCCACACGCCGGGCCACAGCTTCCTGCTCGTGCGCCTGAAGGAGATGGGCCCGGTCATCCTGACCGGCGACGCCGTGCACTTCCGCGAGAACTACCTGCTCGAAGGCGTACCCGGCTTCAACTACGACCGCGCGCAGACGCTGGCCACCATCCAGCGCATCAAGCAGATCGAGAAGAACCTGAAGGCCACGGTCATCATCCAGCACGACCCGCGCGACATCGACAAGCTGCCGGCGTTCCCGGCGGCGGCGAAGTAGGCGGCGGGCGGCGCGGCCGCCCTCACTTCAGCGTCTTCAGGTAGGCGATGACGCTCGCGCGGTCGGCCGCGTTCGGCAATCCGTCGAAGGCCATGCGCGTGCCCGGCACCACCGCCGGCGGGTCGGCCAGGTAGCGGTCCAGCGTGGCTTCGTCCCAGGTGAGGTTGGCGCGGCTCATCGGCTTGCTGTAGCGGAAGTCTTCCAGGCTGGCCGAAGCGCGGCCCACCACGCCGGCCAGCGCCGGGCCGTCGTTGCCGCTGGGCGGCTGCACGTTGTGGCAGGCGTAGCACTTCTCGAACAGCTGGCGGCCGCGTTCCAGGTCCTGCGCGGCCGCGGGCAGCGTGGCCGCCAGCGCGAGGGTGAGCAGGTTCTTCGTCACAGGAAGCGCGGCCTTTCCAGGTAGCGCACCAGGTCGTCGGCCAGGCGAAGGCCCAGGGCGCCCACCGGACCGGTCGGGTTGTAGCCCGAGTTCTGCGGGAACACCGAGGCGCCGGTGATGAACAGGTTGCCCGCGTCCCAGCACTGCAGGTGCGGGCTCACCACGCTGGTGGCGCGGTCGGCGCCCATGATGGTGCCGCCGGTGTTGTGCGTGCTCTGGTACTGGCGCGCGTCGTAGGGGCCGGTGCGCGGGCCGGGCGGGCTGACGATGCTGGCGCCCGTGGCTTTCGCGATCTCGTGTGCCTTGCCGGTGCAGTACTGCGACATCTTCAGGTCGTTGGCCGGGAAGTCGAAGGTGATGCGCAGCAGCGGCCGGCCGTAGGCGTCACGGTAGTCGGGGTCCAGGTCCATGAAGTTGCCGCGCGCCGCGTAGCTGCTGCCGTGCACGCCGATGCCCATGGCGCGCAGGTACCACTTCGCGTTCGCCGCCTTCCAGGCCGAGCCCCAGCGCGGCGTGCCCGGCGGCAGCGCGCGCGTGCCGATGGGCCGCCCGTTGGTGATGGTGGCAGAGATGTAGCCGCCGCCGTGGAAGCCCAGGCCGCCGTGGTCGAAGTGGTCGTTGTTGAACTCGTCGATCACCATGCCGTAGGCGCCGGTGCCCATGAACGGGTTGATGTAGCGGTCCTCGAAGAACAGCGACACGCCCGACGTGGTCTGGTAGCAGTAGTTCCTGCCGACCACCCCAGTGCCGGTCTTCGGGTCGTAGGGCGTTCCGATGCCCGAGAGCAGCAAGAGCCGCGTGTTCGAGAACACGTAGCTGCCCAGCACCACGGTAGACGCGGGCTGTTCGAACTCCTCGCCCGTGTGGGTGTCCAGGTAGACCACGCCGGTGACGCGTTTCGCGGCCGCGTCGTACACCAGGCGCAGCACCTCGGCATGCGTCTTCAGCTCGAAGTTGGGCTTGCCCTGCACCAGCGGGAAGAGCAGGCGGTGCGGGCTGGCCTTGGCGTTGGCCTCGCAGACGAAGCGCTCGCAGTGGCCGCAGTACTGGCAGGCGCCCAGCTTCATGCCGTCGGGGTTGGTCCAGGCGCGGCTGGCGTTGGCCGCCGGCATCGGGAACGGTTTGTAGCCCAGGCTCTGCGCCGCCTTCTGGAAGATGAGGCCGGCCTCCGAAGGCTCCAGCGGCGGCAACGCGAAGTCTTCCGAACGCCAGGGCTCGAAGGGGTTGCCGCCTTCCTGCTTCACGCCCTTCACGTTGCCGGCGCGGCCGGACACGGCGAACAGCTTCTCGAAGGTGGTGTAGTAGGGCTCCAGGTCCTCGTAGCGGATGCCCCAGTCCTGCAGGCTCAGCTCGGGGTCGATGGCAGCCTTGCCGTAGCGCTGTTCCAGGTGCGTCTTCAGCATGTAGTCGGTGGTCTGGAAGCGCCAGGTCTGGCCGTTCCAGTGCGCCGCGCCGCCGCCGACGCCGAAGCCGGGCAGGAAGCTCACCACCTGGCGCATCGGCAGCGATTCCTCGCCCACCTTGTGGCGCAGCGTGTAGGTCTCGACGTTCTCGCGCTGCGTGAGCCCGCGCTGCACGTTCCAGCGCAGGTCGTCGCGTTGGCCGGGCAGCTGGCTTTCGGCGCCGTCGTGGTGGGCGCCACGTTCGAGCACCAGCACGTCGCGCCCCAGCGGCACCAGCCGGCGGGCGATGAGCCCGGCCGACAGGCCGCCGCCGACGATGACGACTTCGCGTTCCTTGAGCTTGGTGGCCATGCGGTGCTCCTCAGCTCAGGTCTTGAATCGATTGCGGGTTGGCGCTCTTCGGGTGCGGCTTGCCGCGGTAGCGCACCACGTCCTGCGCGTAGGTGGCCGGCAGCCCGGGGTAGCCGATGAGCTTCCACGCCGCCTTGCCCTGGTTGCCGCCGTACACGGGGTCGGCGAAGGCGCCCTGGTTGAACAGCGGGTAGACGAGGCTGTTGAACCAGCCGCCCAGGTCCACGCTGCCGCCCTTCGCCTTGCCCGCGGCCACGTCCTGCAGGAAGGCTTCGCGGTCGGCCGCGGCCAGCTTGTCGAAGGGCTTGCCGAAGCGCGCCTGGCAGGCCGCCGCCATGCCGGCGCAGCCGGCCTTGTAGTACTGCTGCGGCGTCAGCGGCAGCTGGTAGCCATGCTGCGGCTTGCCCTTGCGGAACGGCCCCTGCGCGTAGAGCCGGTCGCCGTTGCCGAAGGCACCGGCGAGCTGGCGGTCGATGAAGGTGGCGATGCCCAGCTCGGTGCCCGAAGCGCCGAGGTTGTCCTTCGGCCACATGTGGTCGACCAGCGCTTCGGTGAGCGCGGCTTCCTCCAGGCTCAGGCACTGGTAGCCGGCGCTGGGGGCAGCGGCTGCCAACTGCGCGGCGGCGGGGCCCGTGGCCAGCGCGGCGGGCAGCGCGGCAGCGGCGGTGCCGGCGCCCTTCAGGAAGGCACGGCGCTCGGCCGCGCGGACGTTCTTCTCGTCTGCGGACATGCTCGTCTCCTCGCTCGTTGAAGTTGTGATCGGGTTCGATGCTGTGGGCGCGCCCCTCCACTCGTCCATGGTGTTTGCCCGTGCCCGGGGCCCTCCAGCGCTGCAGGCTGGCGCTGCAAGCCTGCAGCGGCGCGACTAGCATCGGCCCATGACCGCCGTCGCGCGCCCCGGCTGGCTGCCCGCCATCGACACCGGCCGCTGCACCGGCTGCGGCTGGTGCGTGGCCGCCTGCGCCGACCTGCACCTGCTGAGCCTGGAGACCGTGCGCTGGGACAAGCGCGCGGTGCTGCACGACGCGGATACCTGCACCGGCTGCAGCCTGTGCGCGGTGCGCTGCCCGGTGCACGCGATTGCGATGCGCAAGGCTGCGGCGACAATGCCGGCCACGACCGATTCCACGGCCCCCGCCATGTCCGACACCGAACGCCCGCCCCTGCCCGACCGCCTCTGCACCGACCCGAAGAGCCCGCACTACGTGGAAGCGGTGCTGCAGCACGCCATCGTCGTGAAGTTCAACGGCAAGGCGCGCCACGACGTGGACGAGTACTGTGTCAGCGAAGGCTGGATCAAGGTCGCCGCCGGCAAGACGGTCGACCGCAAGGGGCGGCCGCTGCTGATCAAGCTGAAGGGCCTGGTCGAGCCCGTGTACGGCTAGCCGCCTGCCAAGGCCCTGCACGCGAGACCATGTCCGCTCCGCAGACCCTGCTGATGTGCGACCTGGTGGACAGCACCGGGATCACGCAGCGGCTGGGGGACGAGGCGGCGCAGTCCTTGTGGGCCGCGCACGACCGGATGTCGCGCGAACTATTGCAGGCCTGGAAGGGGCTGGAGATCGACCGCAGCGACGGTTTCCTGCTGCTGTTCCCGCTCGCCGCCGACGCCGCCGGCTTCGCCCTCGACTACCACCGCCGGCTGAGCGGTCTGGCGGAGCCGGTGACGGCCCGCGTCGCGCTGCATACCGCGGTGGTCGAACTCCGCCGCAACCCGGCCGAAGACGTGGCACGCGGCGCCAAGAGCCTGGAGATCACGAACTGGATGGCGAAGGCGACGGCGGCGCGCGTGATGTCCCTGGCACGCGGCGGGCAGACGCTAGCCAGCGACAGCGCGACGCTGGCGCTCAGGGACAGCGGCCTGCGCCTGCGTTCGCACGGTCACTGGCGCCTTCAGGGCCTGACCGAGCCGATGGAAGTCTTCGAGGTCGGAGACGAGGAGACCGGCTTCGCACCGCCGGTCGACGCGCCGAAGGCCTGGCGCGTCGTCCACCGGCAAGGCGTCTGGCGCCCGCTGCGCGACATGCGCCACACCTTGCCGGCCGAGCGCAACGACTTCGTCGGCCGCCATGCGGAGCTTCAGCGGCTGGCACAGCTGATCGATGGCCCGGCCAGGCTAGTCACGGTGCACGGGCCCGGTGGCGTTGGAAAGACGCGGCTCGTTCAGCGCTTCGCGTGGATCTGGATGGGCGACTTCCCGGGCGGCGTCTGGTTCTGCGACCTCGCGCAGGCCACCAGCGCCGATGGCATTGCCTACGCCGTGGCCCAGGGCCTGGACATGGCTGTCGGAGGCGCGGACCCGATCCATCGCATCGGTGACGCGATCGCGGCGCGCGGCCGTTGCCTCGTCGTGCTGGACAACTTCGAGCAGGTCGTGCCGTTGGCCGAGGCGACGCTGGGGGCGTGGCTGGACCGCGCCAGCGAAGCCTGCTTCGTCGCCACATCGCGCGAGGTTCTGGGCATCGTGGGCGAGGTGGTGCAGGCGCTGGACCCTCTGCCCCCAGCCGACGGGTCCGCCCTGTTCATGCTGCGGATCGAGTCCGTCCGCCCAGGGAGCATCGACGCCCCGGAGGACGCGCGCGCCGTCGGGACGCTGGTGCAGATGCTGGACGGTCTGCCGCTGGCGATCGAACTTGCTGCGGCCCGGGTGCGCGCGATGTCGCCCGCCAATCTGCTCGCACGGATGAGCCACCGCTTCGAAGTGCTGACCAGCCGTGGAGGACGACGGGACCGCCAGGCGACCCTGCGCGCGACCTTCGACTGGTCGTGGGATCTCTTGTCCGGCGCCGAGAAACGGGCGCTGGCCAGGCTGTCGGTCTTCAGCGGCAGCTTCGACATGGAAGCGGCGGCCCACGTGATGGCGGTCCCGGAAGGTCAGGAGGACTATGAACTGCTCCAGGCGCTGGTTGAGAAGTCGCTGCTGCGCCCGTTGGCAGGCAGCCGTTTCGAGCTGCTGACCAGTGTTCGAGAGTACGCAGCCGAACGTCTGAGCACGCCGGACAGCTTTCCCGCCAGCGGTGCGGAGGGCGCGCGCGAGGCCGAGATCCGGCATGAGGAGCACTTCGTCGGGCTGGACGCGGCGCGAATAGAGCGCAACGCCGGTCTCGACCTCGACAACCTCGTCCTGGCCTGCCGCCGCGCGGCCGCGCGAGGGGCTGTCCGGTCGGCGGCACGGGCGCTCGAAGGTGCATGGGCGGCACTGAAGTTGCGCGGGCCTTTTCGTGCCGGCATCGAACTTGCCGACTTGGTCAGCCGCATCGAGGGCATCGACAGCGCCGCATCCGCGACCGCACACGCCATGGCGGGCCTGGCGCTCCAGGCTTGCGGCCGCACGACGGCGGCACGCGAAAGGCTCGAGCGTTCGCTGCTGGAATCGCGGGACGCGGGCGACCGCCTGCGCGAAGCATCCACGATGGCGTCGCTCGCGGAGATCCATCTTCAGGTCGGCGAAGTGGAGTCTGCCGAAGGGTTGTTCACTCGAACCCTGGAGATGGCCAGAGCGATCGGAGCTCCCATCGTCGAATGCGGTGTGCTCAACGGTCTCGGGACCCTGAACGAGAACCTGGGCCGGCTCGATCTGGCGGGCACTCACTACAAACTCGCACTGAAGCTGGCACGCGACATCGGTCATCGCCGCTGGGAAGGCGGCGCACTTGGCAACCTGGGCCAGCTGCGCGCTAATCAGGGACGGGTGGGCGAGGCACGCGACGCTTACGAGGCTGGCCTTTCGATCGCACGCGAGCTGGGTGATCGCCAGTGGGAGGGCAACACCCTGTGCAATCTGGGCCTTCTGGACTTCACCACTGGGCGATTGGAATCCGCGCGCAGCCTGCTCCTGTCTTCGCTGGCCATCGCTCGCGAGATCGGACACAGGCGCCTTGAGTGTGTTGTTCAGTGCAACCTGGGGCTCATGAGCGATTCCGTGGGCGACTTCACAGACGCAGGCATCCGTCTCGGGTCAAGCCTGGACATCGCCCGCGCGCTGAATGACCGCAGGTCCGAAGGACAGGTTCTGGGCTATCTGGCACTGGTCCTGGCACGCGAGTCGAAGTTCTCTGATGCAAGGCGCTCGGCCGAGCTTGCGCGCCGGCTGCTGACGCAGGTTTCGGATCGCTTGAGCCTCGGCGTGGTCGCCTGCATCGAAGTGCAACTCGAATGCCTTGCAGGCAATATTGCGGCCGCATTCACTGCCTACGAATCCGCCACCGCACTGGTGCGTGAAATGCAACCGGGGCCCGAGTCCGAACTGGGGCAGGCGCTGGTCAAAGCGTCTAAGGTGCTCCCTCCCCAACCAGGATGACGCCAGCGCCACGACAGGCCGACTACTAAGGCGACGTATTGCATGTCGCCTTTCCGTTCAGTGCCGTCAAGTAGCTGCCACCATTCGCAATGGTGGGGTCGATCTTGATACTGGCTCCTGACTTGACGACGTCGATCGAATACTCTTGGCAGAAGTCACGGAAGCCGAATCTCGGAATCACCAGCCAACGGTAGAACTTTGAATCGGGCATGACCAGGTCCCAGCCGCCTGCGTCCTTGGCAAATCCCGGCTCCCTGAAGTTGCCGTTTCCTTTGCCCAACGACACCGCCCCGGTGCCGAACGAAAGCTCGGCAGGCAACTGCCAGACAACGATGGCAGAGGTGTACCGGTCCAGATACTGCTCCTGGCGTTCGACCGTATACCCGCCCGCGCCATCGGGCACGATCTTGATCAGGCAGAGCTGCCATCCCAGCCAGGGTTGGCAGCCGGGTTGCGAGGCCAGCGGTGAAGTCGAGGCTGGTTGATCGAAGCCCTGGGGCTCCTGGCCAGGACCTGCCACTGGCTTTCCCTTGCCGGGCCCCGTGGCGCAGGCCGCCAAAGCGCCACAAACGATCAGGATGAGCGTGAGACTTCTCAGTAGGCTTTGCACGTTTCCTCCCGGGAGAGACAGGACTCCGGCCAGACTTGCGACAGGCTGCGGCACCGAGCCGTTGGGCCGTCACGGGGCCCTCGGGTCATGATGTCTCGCCCGATCGTAGCAACCGATGGGTCGCTCGGCATCGGCAATGCGTCGGAAGAAGCTGTCGCTGCCCTCAAGGCCGCTCTGGCGCGCGGAAACGTTGCTGGCTTGCGGTGGAAAGCACGAGGTTCCCGACCAGCCTGCCGCCCTCCACCGCCTCGTGCGCCTTCACGATCTGCGACAGCGGCAGCCGCTCCGCGATGTTGTGCTGCAGTTCCCCGCGCGCCAGCAGGCGCTGCAGCGCGCCGGTGGCACGCGCGCGGTCGGCCGCTTCCAGGTGGTAGACCATGAAGAACTTGATCTGCAGGTTCTTCGCCAGCAGCACCGGGAACGGCAGGTCCAGCGGCTTCGGGCTGCTGCCGTAGGCGACCAGTTCGCCGCCGGGGCGCAGCAGGTCCAGGTCCATGCTGCCGTTCACCGCCACGTCGAGCTCGATGACGCGGTCGACGCCGCGGCCGCCAGTGAGTTCGCGCACGCGCTCGGCCACCGGCTCTGTCTTGTAGTCGATCACGTGGTCGGCGCCAGCCTCTTGCGCCAGCGCGGCTTTGCGCGCGCTGCTCACGGTGCTGATGACCTGCGCCGCGCCCAGGCGGCTGGCCAATTGCACCGCGTAGTGGCCCACCGCGCCGGCACCGCCGGCGACGAGCACGCGCTTGCCGGCGACGCCGCCGTCCAACAGCACCGCATGCATGGCGGTGAGGCCGGGAATGCCCATGCAGGCGCCGGCCTCGCCACTGGCGGCTTCGGGCAACGGCACCGCCTGCGCTTCGGGCAGGCAGCAGAACTCGGCCGCGGTGCCGAAGGGCCGGCCCCAGGCCGCGTTCCACAGCCACACGCGCTGGCCTACGCGCTTCGCGTCGACACCCGCGCCCACGGCTTCGATCGTGCCGCTGCCGTCGCTGTGCGGCACGATGCGCGGAAACGGCAGCACTTTGCTGCGCAGGCCGCCGCGTGTCTTCACGTCCGAGGGGTTCACGCCGCTCCATTGCACGCGCACGCGCACCTCGCCCGGGCCGGGCTCGGGGGTGGACAGCTCGGTTTCGGCCAGCACTTCGGCGGCGGGGCCGACGCGGGTGTAGCTCCAGGCTTTCATTTGGGTTCCTTCAGGCGCGAAAGGTAGCTGCGCTGCAGCCGCTTCAGGCTGGCTTCCATCTCGGCCACGGCGGCTTCGGCGTCGCCGGCCTGCAGGTGGGCGATGAAGCGGCGGCGCGAGGGCAGCACATGGTGGTTGGGAAATTCGCCGATGCTGCGGATGAAGCCACGCAGCACGTCCAGCACCGCGTTCACCAGCACTTCCATGATCGGGTTGCCGGCCATGCGCGCCAGCAGGCGGTGGAACTCGATGTTCTTCTCGGCGCGCAGCGGGAAGTCGCCCGTCGCCATCGCCGCCGCGGCCTCTTCCACGTTGCGCTGCAGCGCCTCGATGTCGGCCGGCGTGGCGCGGCGGCAGGCTTCGCGCACCACCACCGATTCGAGCCAGAGGCGGGCCTCGGTCAATTGAGCGGGCTGGATGGCGCCCAGGTGGAACAGGTCCTGCAAACCGGTCGTGACGGCCTGGTCGCCGCGCTGCGCGATGCGCGCGCCGCCCTGCGCGCCCTTGTGCAGCGTGAGCAGGCCGGCATGTTCGAGCGAGCGCAGCGCCTCGCGCAGCGTGTTGCGCGAGACGCCGTACTGCTCCGCCAGCGCGCGTTCGCTCGGCAGCCGGCTGCCCACGCCCAGGCGGCCGGCGGCGAGTTCGGCGCGGATGCGGGCGGCGATCTCGTCGCTGGCGCGCAGGCGCGGGGCGTCTTCGGCGGGGGTCAGCACAGGCGCCATTGCAGCAGGCTGTAGGGTGGGTCGTTCTGCCGATGATGCTCGAACACGCCTTCCACCGCGGCGCCGATGGTCACCTGCTGCAGTGGGTCGCCCAGCAGGTTGCCCAGCATGCGCAGACCGCCGGCTTCGGGCAGTTCCACCACCACGGCGAGGTAGGGCACACGCTCCTTCAAGGCCGGGTGCGCCGGGTGCCATACGCGCTCCCAGCTGTAGAGGCGGCCGCGCGGCGCCACCGCCACCCAGGCGGGGTCCCAGGCATGGCAGTGGTGGCACAGGTGCTCGCCGCCGAATTGCCAGGTGCCGCAGGCGGCGCAGCGCTGCACGCGCAGCACGCCTTCGGCGAGGCCCTGCCAGAACGGCGCGTTGACGCCTTCTTCGTCCAGTGGCGCCGGCAAACCTTCGGGCAGATAGCTCACAACGTGGCCTCCGAGCCGACGATCAGGCTGCTCACCGGGCTCACCAGCGGCCCGCCGATGACGAGGCTGGTGTCGTGGCGCGTGGCCTGCGCCGTGCTCGTGCCGCGCACCTGTCGCACCGCTTCGATGACGAGTTCGAAGCCGTGCATGTAGCACTCGGCCAGGTTGCCGCCGCTCGTGTTGAGCGGCAGGCGCCCGCCGGGCGCCACCAGGTTCTCCAGCTGCATGAAGTCGTTCGCCTGCGCCGGCGCGAAGAAGCCGTGCTCGGCCAGCGCCATCACCACGCCGCCGGTGAAGTTCTCGTAGGCCTGCACCGAGCCGATGTCGGCCGGCCCCAGCCTGGCCATCCGGTACAGGTCCTGCGCCACGCCGGTGAAGCTGGCGCTGGCGTAGTGCGGCGCGTTCACCGGGTTGGCGAAGGTGCGGAAGTCGCTGCCGGCGGCCACGCCCAGCAGGTACGCGGGCGTGGGCTTGAAGTCCTGCGCGCGTTCGGCGGCCACCACCAGCACCGCGGCAGCGCCGTCGTTTTCCAGGCACAGGTCGTACAGGTGGAAGGGCTCGACGATCCAGCGCGAGGCGTCGTACTTCGCTGCGTCCAGCGGCCTGCCGTGCATCACCGCGCGCGGGTTGCGCTGCGCGTGGTGGTAGCTGGCGAGCGCCACCGCGCGCAGCGCCTCCTGGCGCACGCCGTGCTCGTGCATGAAGCGGCGCACCTTGAAGGCGTACTTCTGCGCCGGGCTCTGCACGCCGTAGGGCGCCATCCAGGCCATCTCGGCGCCGGCGGTGGCGGCGGGTTTCGCCTGGCCGAAGCGGCCGTGCGCGCCTTGGGCGAGCGCGCGGAACACGACCACGCAGTCGGCCAGTCCCGCGGCCACCGCGGCCGCCGCGTTGCCCACCGCCGCGGCGCAGCCGCCGCCGCCACCACCCCATTGCATGGTCGTGGAACGAAGCCGCCGGCAGCCCAGCGCCGCGGCCAGCCGCGAGGGGTCGGCGCGGTCGTTGCTGTAGCCGGCGAAGCCGTCGATCTCGTGCGGGTTCACGCCGGCGTCTTCGCAGGCCTTCAGGATGGCTTCGAGCGCGAGCCTGAACTCCGGCGCCGGCGCCTGGCCATGCTTGTAGTACGCGGTCTCGCCGATGCCGACGATGGCGGCGCGCCCGCGCAACGTGCGCTCGGTCATGGGCTCTTCCCGAACGCACCCGCGGCCGCTGCGGCCGCCAGTTGCGCTTCGTCCAGCCCCAGCCGTTCGCGCAGCACCTCGTGCGTGTGCTCGCCCACGCGCGGCGCCGCCTTCGGGTCGGCCACCGGCGTCTCGCTGAAGCGCCAGGGCGAGGCGATGTTGGGGATCCTGCCGACGGCAGGGTGCGTGATCCAGGTCACCGCGTTGCGCGCCCGCGCTTCCGGCGAGCGGATGGCCTGCGGCACCGTGTTCACCACGCCGCAGGGCACGCCGGCTTCGCGCATCCTCGCCTGCCAGTGGGCCCAGGGCTGCTGCGCAAAGGCTTCCTCCAGCACCGAGAACAACGCGTCGCGCCGCGCCACGCGGTCCTGCGGCTGCGCGTACTGGGGGTCTTCGGCGATGTCGGGCCGGCCCACCACCTGCGCCATCAGGCGCTGGAAGATCTTGCTGTTGCCGCAGTTGATGTAGAAGCTCTGGTCGCGGGCGTCGAACACGCCCGAAGGACAGGTGTCCACGCTGACGTTGCCGGTGCGCTGCGGCGCGCGGCCGGTGAGCAGGTGCTGCATCGGCGCCCAGCCGGTGACCAGGAGGCCGGTGTCGAACAGACCCACTTCCACCTTCTGGCCGTGGCCCAGTCGCTGGCGCGCGAACAGCGCCGCCAGCACCGCGTTGCTCACCATCATGGCGGTGGAGATGTCCATGACCGCGGCGCTGGCGCGCACGCCCTGGCGGTCGGGGTAGCCGTTCATGCTGACGAAGCCGCTTTCGGCCTGCACCACGGGGTCGAAGCCGGCGCGGTCGGCGAACGGGCCTTCGCGGCCGTAGGCGCTGATGCTGCAGTAGACCAGCTGCGGGTTGGCGGCGCGCAGTTCGTCGGGCCCCAGGCCCAGGCGCGGCATCACGCCGGTGGAGAAGTTCTCCACCAGCACGTCGGCCTGCAGCGCCAGCGCGCGCGCCAGGGCCAGGCCTTCGGGGTTCTTCAGGTCCAGCGCCACGCTGCGCTTGCTGCGGTTGCCCCACAAGAAGGGACCGCCCTGGTCGGGCAGCTCGGGCAGCACCGGCGGGTAGTAACGCAGGTCGTCGCCGCGGCCGGGGGGTTCGATCTTGACCACGTCGGCGCCCAGGTCGGCCAGGAACATGGTGGCCAGCGGGCCGGCGATGAAGTGGGAGAAGTCCACCACCTTCACGCCTTCCAGCGCCAGCGG
>CAYVXO010000023.1:0-3548 GCA_964454485.1 uncultured Rubrivivax sp. | reverse complement strand
GGCCGGCGATGAAGTGGGAGAAGTCCACCACCTTCACGCCTTCCAGCGCCAGCGGCGCGCCGGCGGGGCGCGGGGTGTGGGGCGGGAACTCGTCGGCGATCGTGCTGAGCATGGTCAGGGCGTGTAGCCGAAGTCGGCGCCGAGCTTCGCGCGCATGAAGTCGGCCGCGGCTGGCTTCCAGTCGCTGCCGCGCGGGATGGTGATGCTCACCGCGCGCCACATCATCGCCTGCGGGTCGGTGGCCGACGCGGGTTTGGCACCCTCGGCTTCCAGCTTGCGCAGCGCGTCCAGCAGCAGGCGGCGCGCGCGCACGATGCCCAGATCGGTCGTGCCCAGCATCTCCTGGCTGCGGTCGACGATGGTGTCCACGCCCGACTGCGCCGCCGCGTCCTGCACCCACAGGCCCGGCATGCCGCTGTTGCGCTGGCTCACCTGCAGCGCGTAGTCGAAGCGGTAGGCGTTGGCGCGGTTGTACTTGCTCCAGAACATCGGGTAGGGGTCGGTCACAGGGCGCGGCTCGAAGCTGGCGTCGGAGGGGTGGCCGCTGTCCCAGCCGCGGTGGCCTTCGCGGAACATCTTCCGGCTCTTCTCCGGCAGCGGCTTCGCGGGGTGGTAGGTGAACATCAGCGCCAGCGTGTGGTGATCGTCCACCGGCACCCAGGCGTGGCCGCTCAGTTCGGGGTACTGCGTCTGCGGCGGCACCAGGGTCCAGAAGGGCAGCAGGAACTGGTTCACGCGCACGTAGTCCTGCCCTTCGCCGGCCTTGCGCCGGGCCGCGATGTTCACGCCCGCGGCGTGCTGCACGCATTCGAAGCTGGGCACCAGGTCCTGCGCCTGGCGCCACTGGTTGATCGTGCTGTCGCCGTCGACCCGGCCGTGCAGCACCGCGGCGTGGGCGGAGTCGATCTCGCCTTCCAGCGCCTGCAGCCAGTTGCATTCCTGGATGCGCAGCGAGACGTGGATCTGCTCGGGCGGCACCAGGTTCCACTCCATCTCCGGCAGCGGCGGCGGTTCGCCTTCCGTGCCCATCCAGGTCCAGAGCATGCCGTTGCGTTCGGCCACCGGGTAGGCCTTGATCTTCACCGTGCGGCACAGCGGCGAGCCGGCGGCTTCGGTGGCGATGTCCAGGCACTTGCCGTCGGTGCCGAACTTCCAGCCGTGGTAGGTGCAGCGCAGGCCGCCGTCCTCGTTGCGCGCGAAGACCATGGGCGCGGCGCGGTGCGGGCAGGCGTGGTTCACCAGGCCCACGCGGCCGGCGCTGTCGCGGAAGGCCACCAGGTCCTCGCCCAGCAGGCGCACGCGGTGCGGCGGGCCATCGACGACCACGTCGCCGCTGCGCAGGAAGGGGATCCAGTGCAGCCGCATCAAGCGGCCCATCGGGGTGCCGGGGCCCACGCGCACCAGGCGTTCGTTGTCTTCGCGGGAAAGCATGGAGGCGCCTTCAATGGTTGAACCATTACCATTCTGGCCAGCCGCAGGCCGGCCTGTCCAGCGCGCAAACGCTGAACCGGCCTCACGGCAGCTGTGAACCCACCGTCGGGCCGACCTTGAACGACCGCATCCGCGAACTCGGCTTCTTCCTCCGCGTGTCGGAGGAAGAAAGCTTCTCCGCCGCCGCGCGCAGCCTGGACCTGGACCCCTCCACCATCAGCAAGGTGATCCAGCGGCTGGAGAACCGGCTCGGCGTGCGCCTGTTCCACCGCACCTCGCGCGTGCTGCAGCTCACGCAGGAGGGCGAGCAGTTCCTGGCCGCGGCGCAGAAGGTGATGCAGGCGCTCGAAGAGGCCGAAGCCAGCGTCAGCCCCGCCGCGACCGAAGCCACCGGCGTGCTGCGCATCAGCAGCACCGCGGCCTTCGCGCGCCGCCGGCTGGCGCCGCTGGTGCCGGGCTTCCTGCAGGCGCATCCCCAGGTGCGGGTGGAGATCGTCGTCGCCGCGACGCCGCCGGACATCTTCGAGCAGCAGATCGACATCTCGTTCCAGAGCGGCAACATCCCCGACTCCACGCTCGTCGCCCGGCGCGTCACCACCGCGCGCTGGCACCTCTGCGCTTCGCCCGCCTACCTGGCCCGCGCCGGCACCCCGAAGGCGCCCGAAGACCTGCGCGCGCACCAGTGCCTGAACTTCCTGCCCGGCAGCTTCCGCAGCCGCTGGCCGCTGAAGGTGGGCGACCAGATCACCACCCACGAACCGAAGGCGCTGGCCGCCGCCAACAACGGAGACGTGCTCGCCACGCTGGCCGTGCAGGGCCTGGGCATCGCCCGCCTGGCCGACTACCACGTCGACGCCGAACTGCAGAGCGGCCAGCTGGTGAAGGTGCTGGCCGATCACGAACTCGACCGCGAGCCCATCTACGCCGTCTTCGCCAGCAAGCGCCACCTGAGCCCGCGCGTGCGTGCCTTCCTGGAACACGCAGGCCAGCACCTGACGGACGCCTGACGCCGCAAATGCCGGTACGGCCCCCGCAATGCGGCGGGGCTTGATGGCCATCAACGGTGCAAGGCACCGGAAGTCACAGACTTCTCGCCGAGGTCAGCTAAGAGCGACCGCATTCCCGGGGCCCCGTGGTCCCGCAGGAGCAGCAACCTTGAGCGCGAAAGACAACCCCGCCGCCGAAGCGGCCCCCTCGCCCTGCGCAGGCTGCGCGGTGCCCCCGGCTTCGGCCGACCCCGCGGCCGTGGCCAGCGCCGCAGTCGCCCCGCCGCCCACGCGGCGCGGCTTCCTCAAGAGCAGCGGCATGCTCAGCGTCTCTTCGCTGATGGGCGCCGGCGCGCTGATGGCGCCCGCGGGCGACGCGAAGGCCGCCGTCGAATGGGCCGAGCACTTCCAGAAGAACTACCGGCTCATGACGGACCAGGAGAAGGAAGAGTCGCGCCTGCGCCTGGAGAGGCGCTATTCCGAGGAGTACTCGAAGAAGGTCAGCGTGGACATCACGCCGCCGCAGGAAGGCGTGCTGATGGGCTACGCGCTCAACATCCGCAAGTGCATCGGCTGCCGGCGCTGCGTGAAGGCCTGCGTGGCCGAGAACAACCAGTCGCGCGGCGAGAAGCCCGGCGAGCGCATCGAGTGGATCCAGGTGCTGCGCATGGAGCGCGGCGAATTCAGCGGCGAGAAGATGAACCAGGGCTACCCCGAAGGCCTGGGCATCCAGGTCGGCGGCAACGCCTACAGCCCGGCGGGCCAGGTGCTGGAAGGCCAGTACTACTACGAGCCCGAGAAGGTGCCCGAGAAGGACGCCACCTACATGCCGATCGCCTGCATGCAGTGCGAGAAGCCGCCCTGCGTCAAGGTCTGCCCGGTGCGCACCACCTACCGCGAGGCCGACGGCCCGGTGGTGATCGACTACAACTGGTGCATCGGCTGCCGCATGTGCATGGGCGCCTGCCCCTACTGGGCGCGCCGGCTCAACGTCACCACGCCCGTGCTGCCCAAGGAGGCGATGAACCCGGTGACGCATTACCTGGGCAACCGCCCGCGCATGCGCGGTGTGGTCGAGAAGTGCCACTGGTGCCTGCAGCGCACGCGCCACGGCCGCTACCCGGCCTGCGT
>CAYVXO010000022.1:0-40004 GCA_964454485.1 uncultured Rubrivivax sp. | reverse complement strand
TGGCGCGCGGACGACGGCTGCGCCGCGCCGACGTGGCGCGCCGGCCGTGGATCGGCCCGCTGCCGGGCACGCCGGCGCGAGCCGCCTTCGAGCGCGCCTTCGCCGGCGGCACGCCGCCGCCGGTGGTGCTGCAGGCCAACGCGCCGGCGGTGGTGCGCTCGATGCTGCTGGCCGGCGACCACCTGGCGCTGGTCTCGCCGCTGCAGATCCAGGCCGAGCTGCGCTCCGGGCTGCTGGTGACGCTGCCGCTGGCGCTGAAGGGCACCGAGCGCGAGATCGGCCTCATGCTGCGGCGCGACGGCGCGCCTTCCGGCGCCTGCACCGCGCTGCTCGAGGCACTGCGCGCAGTGGCGCCGCGGTCATAAGCAGAACGCAAGGCTGCCGCGGGTCCTTGCGCTGGTGCGGCGGAGCGGCTGCCGCCATGCTCGGCGCCATGCTGAAGAGACTGACCGCGCCGCTGCTCGGCGCCGCGCTGGCGCTCGGTGCCACCCTCGCCGCCGCGCAGGCGGCCTGGCCCGCCAAGCCCCTGCACCTGATCGTCGGCTACAGCCCGGGCGGCGCGGTCGACCTCATCGCGCGCTCGCTCGGCCAGCAGCTCGCGCAGGCGCTGGGGCAGCCGGTGGTGGTCGACAACAAGCCCGGTGCCGGCACCAACATCGCCAACCGCGCGCTCATCGACAGCCCGCCCGACGGCCACACGCTGATGCTGGTGGCCAACGCGGTGGCGGCGAACCCCACGCTCTACCAGCCGCCGCCCTTCGACCCGCAGCGCGACATGACCGCGGTGGCGCTGGTGGGCCGGGTGCCGGTGGTCATCGCCGCCGGCACCGGGCCGAACGCGCCGGGCTCGGTGGCGCAGCTGATCGAGCGCTCGAAAGCGAAGGCCGGCGCGGTGGACTACGGCAGCCCGGGCAACGGCTCCACGCCGCACCTCGCGGTGGCGCTGTTCGAGCGCGCCGCCGGCATCACGCTCACCCACGTGCCCTACAAGGGCGGCACGCAGGCCATCAACGACGTGCTGGCCGGCCACCTGCAGACGGTGGCGGTGAACGCGCTCGAGGTGCTGCCGCACGCGAAGGCCGGCAAGCTGAAGGTGCTGGCCGTGCTGAGCCCTTCGCGCACGCCCATCTTCCCCGACGTGCCCACCATCGCCGAGAGCGGCTTCCCCGGTTTCGAGGCCAGCGTCTGGTACGGCGTGGTCGGTCCGGCCGGGCTGCCGGCGCCGGTGGTGGCGCGCCTGAACGCCGAGGTGCAGAAGGCGCTGGCCACGCCCGAGCTGCGCGACCGGCTGGCGAGCGCCGGCGGCGAGGTGCTGCCCGGCCCGCCCGAGGCCTTCGCCAAGCTGCTGGCGAGCGAGAAGGCGCGCTACGAGAGGCTGATCCGCGATGCGCAGATCAAGCCCGATTGAGATGCCGCGGCGGCGCGCGCTCGTCGCGCTGGCCGCCGGGCTGCTGGCCGGTTGCGCCAGCACGCCGCCCGCGCTGCCGCCCGCGGTACGACAGGCGTTGGCACCCACCGGCACGCTGCGCATCGCGGTCTACCCCGGCAGCCCGACTTCGCTGCTGCCCGGCGAGCCGCCGCGCGGCGTGGCGGTGGAGGTGGGGCGTGCGCTCGCGGCGCGCCTGGGCGTGCCTTCGGAACTGGTGGTGCTGCCGCGCGTGGCCGAGGTGGTGGCGGCGCTGAAGGACGGTCGCGCCGACTTCACGGTGACCAACGCCACGCCGGCGCGCGCGGCCGAGGTCGACTTCACGCCGCCGCTGCTGGCGCTGGAACTGGGCCTGCTGGTGCCGGCGGGGTCGGCCGTGGCGTCGCTGGAGACGATCGACCAGGACGGCGTGCGCGTCGGCGTGAGCCAGGGCAGCAGTTCGGAGCGAGCGCTCGCGGGTCGCTGGCAGCGCGCGAAGCTGGTGCCCGAGCCCACGCTGGACGCTGCCGCCGCCGACCTGAAGACCGGCCGGCTGGACGCCTTCGCCACCAACAAGGGCATCCTCTTCGAACTGGCCGACCGCGTGCCCGGCAGCCGGGTGCTCGAAGGGCGCTGGGGGCTGGAGCACCTGGCGATCGCGGTGCCCAAGGGGCGCGAGGCGGCGCGCGCCGAGCTGCAGCGCTTCGCGGTGCAGGTCGCATCCGACGGCACCGTGGCCGCCGCTGCGGCGCGCGCCGGCCTGCGCGGCACCGTGCCGCCCGAAACCCGCTGACGACGAACATGAACAGACTGCTTTCACGCCGCCGCTGGCTGCTGCACGCCGGCGCATGGGCCGCGCTGCCGGCCGCGGCGCAATCGAACCGCCCGCTGCGGCTGATCGTGCCCTTCACGCCCGGCGGCAGCAGCGACATCCTGGCGCGCGCCATCGCGCCGCGCCTGGGGCAGGCGCTGGGGCAGACCGTCGTCGTCGACAACAAGCCGGGCGCCGGTGGCTCGCTCGGCGCCGCCGAAGCGGCGAAGGCCGAGCCCGACGGCAACACCGTGCTGATGGGCCACGTGGGCACGCTGGCGGTGAACCCTTCGCTGTACCCCAGGCTGCCCTACGACCCGCTGAAGAGCTTCGTGCCGGTGGCCTGGGTCGCGCGCGTGCCCAACGTGCTGGTGGTGAACGCGGCCTCGCCGGTGAAGACGCTGAAGGAGTTCATCGACCGCGCGAAGGCGGCACCGGGCAAGTACACCTTCTCCTCCGGCGGCAACGGCAGCGCGGCGCACATCACCTTCGAATACCTGAAGCTCAAGAGCGGCCTCTTCATGCTGCACATCCCCTACCGTGGCACCGCGCCTTCGGTGGCCGACCTCATCGCCGGCCAGGTGGACGCCACTTTCACCGGCACGCCGGTGGTGCTGCCGCTGGTGAAGGCCGGGCGCCTGCGCGCGCTGGCGGTCTCCAGCCGCGAACGGCTGCCGGCACTGCCCGAAGTGCCCACCGTCGCCGAGATGTACCCCGGCTTCGAAGCCGACCAGTGGTACGGCCTGGTGGCGCCTGCCGGCACGCCGGCCGAGCGCGTGGCGCGCCTGAACGCCGAGGTCAACCGCGCGCTCGCCGCGCCCGAAGTGCAGCAGCAGCTGGCCACCGAAGGCGCGCTGCCCATGCCCACCACGCCGGCGGCTTTCGGCGAGCTGATCGCGCGCGAGATCCCGCGCTGGGCCGAGGTCGTGCGTGCCGGCCACGTGAAACCCGACTGAAGGAGGCAAGAGCGATGAAGCGACGCTGGTTCCTGCTGCTGGCCTGGTGCTGCAGCGCCTTCGCGGCGGCGCAGACCGCGGCGCCCAAGGTGGAAGTCACCTGGCTCGGCCAGGCGGCCTTCCGCATCGTCAGCCCGGGCGGCAAGGTGATCGTCACCGACCCCTGGCTGCGCACCAACCCGCTCACGCCGCCCGAGTTCAAGCAGCTGGAGAACTTCAAGAAGATCGACGCCCTGCTGGTGACGCACGGCCACTTCGACCACATCGCCGACGCGCCGGCGCTGGCCCAGATGTACGAGGTGCCGCTGCGCGGCCCGGGCGACCTGCTGAACACGGTGATGACGCTGGGCGTGCTGCCCGCGAACCTGCTGCCGCGCATGAACAAGGGCGGCACGGTGGAGATCGCGCCCGGCATCCGCGCGACCGCGGTGCACGCCGAGCACTCGTCGATCTTCGTCTGGCGCAACCCGGCCACCGGCAAGGACGAGACGCACCCGGGCGGCGAGCCCATCGGCTGGATCGTCGAGCTGGAGAACGGTTTCCGCATCTACCACGCCGGCGACACCGCGGTCTTCGGCGACATGAAGTGGATCGGCGAGCGCTACAAGCCCGACCTGGCGCTGGTGCCCATCGGTGGCAACTTCACGATGGACCCGGCCGACGCCGCCTGGGCGGTGAAGGAGTGGCTCAAGCCGAAGGCGGTGATCCCGATGCACTACGGCACCAACCCGCTCGCCAAGGGCACGGCGAAGGAGTTCGTGGAGGCGATGGGCGCGAGCGCGGTCCAGGTCATCGTGGCGACGCCGGGCAAGCCGATCTCGTTCTGAAGCCGGCGCGCGCTAGCATCGCGCGCATGTCTTTCGATTCCACAGGCCTGCGGCGTCGGGAAGCCGTTCTCGCCCTGGGCGCCCTGGGCGCATTCGCCGCCGGGCCGGCGTTCGCCTTCCCCGACAAGCCGATCACGCTGGTGGTGCCCTTCGCGCCCGGCGGCATCGCCGACATCACCGCGCGCACGGTGGGCGAGGCGATGGCGAAGTCGCTCGGCCAGCCGGTGGTGGTGGACAACAAGCCGAGCGCCGGCAGCATCGTCGCCGCCCAGGCGGTGGCGGGCGCGAAGCCCGACGGCCACACGCTGCTGCTGCTGAGCAACGCGAATGCGGTAAGCCTGAGGCTTTTCAAGAAGCTGCCCTACGACCCGCTGAAGGACTTCGTGCCGGTGGGGCTGGCGGGTTCGTTCGACATCGGCCTCTTCGTGGCCGCGAACTCGCGCTTCGCCACCCTGCGCGACCTGCTGGCCGAAGCGAAGGCGAAGCCGGGCAAGCTGAACGTGGGCACGATCGCGGTGGGCAGCACGCAGCACCTGTCGGCCAAGCTGTTCGAGACCGTCGCCGGCGTGGACCTGCTGGTGGTGCCGTACAAGGGGTCGCCGGCGGTGCTGACGGCGCTGCGCGCGGGCGAGATCGACGTCGCCTTCGAAGTGGTCGGCCCCATGCTGCCGCAGGTGGCGGCCGGCGTGGTGAGGGCGCTCGCCGTCTCGTCGTCGCATCGCAACCCGGCCCTGCCGGCGGTGCCCACCGTGCAGCAGGCCGGCGTGGCCGGCTACGACGTGGCCAGCTGGAACGGCCTGGCGGCGCCAGCCGGCACGCCGCCTTCGGTGGTGGACACACTGAACAAGGCTTTGCGGGAAGCGCTGGCCACGCCCGCGGTGCAGCAGAAGATGGCCGCCGCCGGCATGCGCCTGCAGCCCGGGCCGCCGGAAGAACTGCGGGCGTTGCTGGCCGGCGAGATCAAGCGCTGGGGCGACGTCATCCGGGCCGCGAAAATCGAACCCGAATGAACACCACCCCTGTCGTCTTCCTGCCCGGCCTGCTGTGTGACGCCGCCGTCTGGGCGCCGCAGCTGCCGGCGCTCGGCCGCAGCGCCACCGTCGTCGAATACGGCCTGCCGGAGTCGCTCGAGCAGATGGCCGAGACGGCCATCGCCGCCGCGCCGGCCGGCCGCTTCGCGCTCGCCGGCCATTCGATGGGCGGGCGCGTGGCGTTCGAGGTCTGGCGCCGCTGGCCCGAGCGGGTGGAACGGCTGGCGCTGCTGAACACCGGTACCGCGCCGCTGGCCGCCGGCGCCGCCGGCGAGACCGAACGCGCCGGCCGCCTGGCGCTGCTGGACCTGGCGCGCCGCGAAGGCATGCGCGCGATGGCCGCCGAGTGGTGCAAGGGCATGCTGCCGCCGGCGGCGCTGGGCGGGCCGGTGCAGGCCGAGGTGGAAGCGATGTTCGGCCGCCGCAACCCGGCGGTGCACGAAGCGCAGATCCAGGCCCTGATGGCGCGCCCCGATGCCGGGCCGCTGCTGGCCACCATCACCTGCCCGACGCTGGTGCTCACCGGCGAGCTGGACCGCTGGAGCACACCCGCTTCGCACGAGGCGATCCACCGCGCCATCGCCGGCTCCCGCCTGGTGGTGGTGCCCGGGGTCGCCCACATGAGCACGCTCGAAGCGCCGGCGGCGGTGAACGTCGCGCTCGCCGGCTGGCTGATCGCCTAGAGGTGGCCTGACCCGCCCGGTGGAAAATCCGCCCCCTTGAAAGCCGGCCGGGCGACCCCACCGTCGCTGCGGATTTCGTGTCTTCCCACCCGAACACCATGGACAAGAAAACGCTCTCCTTCCAGGCCGAGGTCAAGCAGATCCTGCACCTCGTCACCCATTCGCTGTACTCGAACAAGGAGATCTTCCTGCGCGAGCTGATCTCCAACGCGTCGGACGCCTGCGACAAGCTGCGCTTCGAAGCGCTGGCCGACAACCTGCTGTACGAAGACCAGCCCAACCTGGAAGTGCGCGTCGCCTTCGACAAGGACGCGAAGACGATCACGATCACCGACAACGGCATCGGCCTGTCGGCGGAAGAGGCGGTCGCCAACCTCGGCACGATCGCCAAGAGCGGCACGCGCGAGTTCGTCGCCGCGCTCGAAGGCGACCAGAAGAAGGACGCGCAGTTGATCGGCCAGTTCGGCGTCGGCTTCTACAGCGGCTTCATCGTCGCCGACCGCATGACGGTCGAGTCGCGCCGCGCCGGCCTGAAGCCGGAAGAGGGCGTGCGCTGGAGCTCGGAAGGCACCGGCGACTTCGAGGTCGAGACGATCACCCGTCCGCAGCGGGGCACCAGCGTGACCCTGCACCTGCGCGACGGCGAGGACGAGTACCTGTCGGCCTGGAAGCTCAAGTCGGTGATCGGCAAGTACTCCGACCACATCTCGCTGCCGATCCTGATGCAGAAGGAGGAGTGGGATCCGGAGAAGAAGGAGCAGGTCGCGAAGGACGAATGGGCGCCGGTCAACAAGGCCGCGGCGCTCTGGACCCGCAGCAAGAGCGACATCACGAAGGAGCAGTACGAGGAGTTCTACAAGCAGATCAGCTACGACTCCGAAGCGCCGCTCGCCTACACGCACAACCGCGTCGAGGGTCGCAGCGAGTACACGCAGCTGCTCTACATCCCGGCCAAGGCGCCGTTCGACCTGTGGAACCGCGACAAGCGCGGCGGCGTCAAGCTCTACGTCAAGCGCGTCTTCATCATGGACGACGCCGAGGCGCTGATGCCGGTGTACCTGCGCTTCGTGAAGGGCGTGATCGACAGCGCCGACCTGCCGCTCAACGTGAGCCGCGAGCTGCTGCAGGAAAGCCGCGACGTGAAGGCCATCCGCGAAGGCAGCACCAAGCGCGTGCTCAGCATGCTGGAAGACGTGGCCGAGAACCAGAAGGACAAGTACGCCGAGTTCTGGAAGCAGTTCGGCGCCGTGCTGAAGGAAGGCGCGGGCGAGGACTTCCAGAACCAGGAGCGGCTGGCGAAGTTGTTCCGCTTCGCTTCCACCCATGCGGACGAAGGCGTGGGCTTCGCCGACTACGTGGGACGCATGAAGGAAGGGCAGGAGGCGATCTACTACATCACCGCCGATTCGCTGACCGCCGCGAGGAGCAGCCCGCAGCTGGAGATCTTCCGCAAGAAGGGCATCGAGGTGCTGCTGCTCACGGACCGCGTCGACGAGTGGATGCTCTCGCACCTGTACGAGTTCGACGGCAAGCCGCTGCAGAGCGTGGCCAAGGGCGGCGTCGACCTCTCCAAGCTGCAGGACGAGGAAGAGAAGAAGGCCGCCGAGGAGACCGCTACCGCCTTCAAGCCGGTGCTCGAGCGCCTGAAGGAAGCGCTGAAGGACCGCGCGAAGGACGTGCGCGCGTCGACGCGCCTCGTCGATTCGCCGGCCTGCATCGTGGCCGACGAGGGCGAGATGAGCGCGCACCTGGCGCGCATGCTCAAGCAGGCGGGGCAGAACGCGCCGGCGGGCAAGCCCATCCTGGAAGTGAACCCTGCGCACGCGCTGGTGAAGCGGCTCGAAGGCGACGCGCGCTTCGACGATCTGGCGAACATCCTGTTCGACCAGGCGCTGCTGGCCGAGGGCGGTGTGCTGGAGGACCCGGCGGCCTACGTGCGGCGCGTCAACGCGCTGCTGGTTGCATAGCCTCGATCTGCTCGCGCAGCTGCACGGTCTGCTGGTTCCACCAGGCCGCGCTGCCGAAGAAGGGGAAGTTGAGCGGGAAGGTCGGGTCGCTCCAGCGCTCGGCCAGCCAGGCGCTGTGGCGCAGCATGCGCAAGGTGCGCAGCGGCTCGATCAGGCGCCGCTCGCGGTCGTCGAACTCGCTGAACTGCTCGTAGCCTTCGAGCAGCGTGTTCAGCTGGCGTGCCATCGAGGCGGCGTCGCCCGAGACCAGCATCCACAGGTCCTGCACAGCGGGGCCCTGCATCGCGTCGTCGAGGTCGACCACGTTGGGCCGCCCATCGCGCCAGAGCACGTTGCCGATGTGGCAGTCGCCGTGCAGGCGCAGCGTGGCCAGCGGCTGCGCGGCTTCGAACGCGGCCTCGACGAGCGCGAGCGCGCGCTCGCAGGCGTCGGCCCAGGCCGGCTGCTGGTCGGGCGCGACGAAGCCGCCTGCCTTCAGCAGGCCGAAGGCGCGCCGGCCGTCGGCGTGCGCGTCCAGGTGGTGGCGGTGCAGGAACGGGCGCTGGCGGCCGACGGCGTGCAGGCGGCCGATGAAGCCGCCGATGCGCGAGAGCACCTCGGGGTCGTCGAGCTCGGGTTCGCGGCCGGCACAGCGCGGCGCGACGGCGAAACGGTGGCCTTCGAAGTGGGCCAGCGTGTCCTGCACGCGCGCGCCGGCGTCGGCGCCGTGCAGGTGCAGCGGCGCCACCACCGGCACCTCGGCGGCGGCGAGCTCGAGCGCGAAGGCATGCTCTTCCAGGATCTGCGCGTCGCTCCAGCGCCCGGGGCGGTAGAACTTGGCCACCACCGCGCTGCCGTCCTCCAGGAAGACCTGGAAGACGCGGTTCTCGTAGCTGTTGAGCTGCAGGATGCGGCCGTCGCCGCGCAGGCCCACCGCGTCCAGCGACGCCAGCACCTGCGGCGGCGTGAGGTCCTCGTAGCCGAGGGTCATTCAGTGGCGCGTCTGCGGCACGCCGTCGACGACCACGCCGCCGAAGGTGGGCGGGCCCAGGTCGCCCGGGCGGCTGCGCAGGGCGCCGAACTCGCTGCCCAGGTCGCCCGGGCGGGAGTCGGCGCCGAAGAAGGAGTCCTGGAAGAAGCCCGAGTCCTGCCAGAGCGTGGTGCGCTCGCGGCGCCGGCTGGCGACCGTGCTGGCCAGGTGCTCGCGCGCCTGGCTCATGGTCGGCGCCGGGTTGGGCCCGCGTGCAGGGGCGCCGCTGTGCGGCACCAGCAGCTGAAGTTCGGGCACCGAAGGCAGATGGTCCACCGGGCAGCGCAGGTAGCGCACGCGGCAGGCGGCCAGCACCGACTGCTTGATCTGCTGCACGCGGCGCGAGTGGGCGCGTTCGTTCTCCAGGTCGATGGCCGCCAGCACGCGGCCGTTGGCGCTGCAGATGGCGAATGTCACGTGGGCGGCGCCGAGCAGCTCGTACCAGTAGCGCACTTCCGAAGGGTCGGTGGGCTGGCAGAAGCGCACCAGCGGCAGCTTGGACAGGACGATGTGGTGCGGCAGCGCTTCGCGCAGCTGGCGGTAGACGCGGCGCTCGTCGGACGAGAACACCGGCCGCGGCGACAGCGTCCATTCGGTGGGCAGCGGCCGGCCGCGCTTGCGGCGGCGGTCGACCCAGGCCAGCCCGGCGGCCATTGCCAGCAGCAAGAGCGCCAGTGATGCCAGGACCCAGGGAAGCGTTTGCTGCATGGCCAGGGGAGGGCGGCAATGCACCACCGTCCCCCCCGTGGCGACCGGTGATGTCCCTCCGGCGACGATCTTAAACCGCGGGCGGTGCGGCGTGATCCCGTGCTTCGGGGCGCGCGGCCTCGGGGTCTTCCCGCGGGACCGGCGGCGTGGCGCCCATCAGGCGCAGCCAGGCGTCGACGCGGCGCGAGTGCACCTTGACGCCGTAGTCCCACTCGGCGGCCTGGTGCTCCACCAGTTCCTCGACGTGCGAGGCGAGGTCTTCCGGCGGCAGCTTCAGGCGCGCCACCGCGTCGGGGCCGCTGGCTTCGATCTGGGCGCCGGCGGCGCGGGCGATGTGCAGCATGGCGGCGTTTTCCACCAGGGCCTGGATGAGCAGCGTGTCGACACCCCGGTTGCGGGCGTGCAGCACGGCGTGTTCGAACAGGCGCCGGCCCCAGCCGCGGCCGCGCGCGCCGGCGGCCACCGAGACGCCGAACTCGGCGCTGCGGCCGTTGCCGTCGCCCGCCAGGCGGGCCAGGTGGGCCATCGCCACCAATTCGAGGCGGCGGTTGAAGATGCCGAAGACCTCGTCGGTGTCGAAGTCGATCTGATCGACGTAGCGTGCGATCTGCGAGTCGCTCGCGACGTGGCCGAAGCGCAGGTGGCGGTCGGCCGGGGACAGCGTCAGCAGGTGGTCGAGCACGCGGGGGCGGTGGCGTGCCGCCAGGGCGCGGATCGGGACCCAGCGCAAGGCCAGGCCCGCGGACGGGGAGGGGGTCGAGGCCGTGGTCATGGAGGGCTCCGGTCACCGGGTTGGCCGGCATCCTAGCCCAAGTGATTAGGGTTTACCCTCAATGAGCTGGGCCGAACGCCCGCGCTACGGGTCGCAAGACCCCAGGGATTCGACGTATACTCGCAGGCTTTTCCCGTAAACGGCGGGGAAGAGAAGCACCCGGAACCCCGGGGAGCCCCGAGAGGCCGCCAGCCATGAGCGGCACCGAAGGACCCCGGCGGGTGCCAGGGCGGTGGCGACACCGGCCCCAACAGCCGTGACCCGCGGCGCAGGCCCTGCCGGCGCCGCACATCGTCAGAAGACCCTCATGAAGACCTTCAGCGCCAAGCCGGCCGAGGTGAAGCATGAATGGTTCGTGATTGACGCCACCGACAAGGTGCTCGGACGTGTTGCCAGCGAAGTGGCACTCCGTTTGCGCGGCAAGCACAAGGCCATTTACACGCCTCACGTCGATACCGGCGATTTCATCGTCGTCGTCAACGCCGACAAGATCCGCGTCACCGGCTCCAAGGCCACCGACAAGATCTACTACCGCCATTCGGGCTACCCCGGCGGCATCTATGCCACCGCCTTCAAGGACCTGCAGGCCAAGCACCCCGGCCGCGCGCTCGAGAAGGCCGTGAAGGGCATGCTGCCCAAGGGCCCGCTGGGCTACGCGATGATCAAGAAGCTGAAGGTGTACGCCGGTGCCACGCATCCGCACACCGCCCAGCAACCCAAGCCGCTGGCGATCTGAGGACCGTGATGATCGGACAATGGAACTACGGCACCGGCCGCCGCAAGAGCTCGGTGGCACGCGTCTTCATCAAGAAGGGCAGCGGCCAGATCGTCATCAACGGCAAGCCGGTCGAGAACTACTTCGGCCGCCAGACCTCGATCATGATCGTCAAGCAGCCGCTGCTGCTGACGGCCAACGAGGCCGCCTTCGACATCAAGGTCAACGTGCACGGCGGCGGTGAATCCGGCCAGGCCGGCGCGGTGCGCCACGGCATCACGCGTGCGCTGATCGACTACGACGCGGCCCTGAAGCCCGACCTCAGCCGTGCCGGCTTCGTGACGCGCGACGCGCGCGAAGTCGAGCGCAAGAAGGTCGGCCTGCACGGCGCCCGCCGTCGCAAGCAGTTCAGCAAGCGCTAACACAAAGGCGCGGCGCGTTCGGGCAAGCTCCGGACATGCGCTGGAAACTGCTCCGGCGGCGGCTCTCGGTGAGCGCGCCGCGCATGATCGTCCGCAGCCACCTGCCCTGGCCCCTGCGCTGGGCGGTGGCGGCCCTGGTGCTCGGCTTCTCGGCGGCGATCGCCCTCTGGGCCTTCGAATTCGGCAAGAGCATCGCCGGCCTCGACCGCGACGCCAAGGAAGAGCTCGTGCGCCTGCGCGCCGAGGTCACGCGCCTGCGCGAGGAAGGCGAGCGCGCCACCTCGGTGGCCAACACCGCCGACAGCCTGCTGAAGACCGAACGCGCGGCCCAGGAACGGCTGGCGCAGCAGGTGCGGCAGCTCGAAGGCGAGAAACAGTCGTTGCAAGCCGATCTCGGCTTCTTCGAGAAACTGCTGCCCAGCGCCGGCGAAGGACTTCAGCTGCGCGCGCTGCAGGCCGAGCAGAAGTCGCCGCTGGAGCTGCGCTACCAGCTGCTGGTGATGCAGGTCGGCAAGGCGGCCGCCGAATTCCACGGCCGCTACGACCTGTTGCTGACCGGGCTTCAGGAAGGGCGACCATGGTCGATGTCTCTGCCGGGAGGCCCGAAGCCGATCCAGCTCAAGCAGTACGCACGGGTGGACGGCATGATCGATTTACCCGCGCAGGTCGTGATAAAAACAGTGCAGGCGAGGGTTACCGATAGTCAGGGCGCCGTGCGGGCGACGCAAACACTCCGGCTCTGAACCCAGCGAGGAACCCCAACATGTTGTTCGGGAACAAGAAACCCCCGCCCATCCGCAGCCTGGTCGGCGAAGGCACCGTGGTTCACGGCGAGCTGCGCTTCGTCGAGGGCCTGCGCATCGACGGCGAGATCATCGGCGACGTGCTCGCCGAAGGCGACGGCCGCAGCATCCTGGTGATCAGCGAGAAAGCCCGGGTGCACGGAAAGGTCATCGCCAGCCATGTCATTGTCAACGGCGAGGTCAAGGGTCCGATACACTGTCATGAGCTGCTCGAACTGCAACCGCGGGCACGCATCGAAGGCGACATCCGCTACGAGACGCTCGAGATGCACCCCGGCGCCCAAGTCGACGGCGAGCTGAAGCCCTTGAAAAGCACCGACAAGCCCGCACTGATGCTGGCTGCGTCGAACGACGCCTGAGCCCTGGAGTGACACCATGAACGCCCTCGCCGAACCGGTCCCGACCGAAGAGATCCCCGCGCCGCTGATCTTCACCGACAGCGCGGCCGACAAGGTGCGGCAGCTGGTCGACGAAGAGGGCAACCCGGAACTGAAGCTGCGCGTGTTCGTTCAGGGCGGCGGCTGCTCCGGCTTCCAGTACGGTTTCACGTTCGACGAGCAGATCAACGAAGACGATACCCAGATGTCGAAGAACGGCGTGACGCTGCTCATCGACGCCATGAGCCTGCAGTACCTGGTCGGTGCCGAGATCGACTACAAGGAAGACCTGCAGGGCGCACAGTTCGTGATCAAGAATCCGAACGCCACCACCACCTGCGGCTGCGGGTCCTCGTTCTCGGTCTGAGAGCGGGCCCCGGCCGTATTCATCGGGCGCCCCGCGGGGCGCCCTTTTACTTGCCCGCGCGGATGCGCGCGGCGGCTTCCGGCAGCCCGCTCCAGGGTTCGCGACCAGGCGCGAAGCGGCGCCGCATCCAGGCCACCAATTCGGCCACCTGGGCGTCGTCCAGCGCGTCGCGGAACGCCGGCATGGGCCCGGTGGCGCGCGGGGCCGGCTCGCCCACGCCATGCAGGATCACGCGCAGCAGGTTGTCCGGGCGGTCGGCGTGCAGGTTGCTGTTCAGCGCCAGCGGCACGTTGGGGCCGAAAGTGAGCGGGCCCTCGCCTTCGTGGTGGCAGGCACCGCAGGCGCCCTGGAACAGGCGTGCCGCGGCGTCGGGTGCCGGCGCCACGGCACGCGCCCGCGCCACGACTTCGGCGGCGCTGGCGGCCACCGCCGGCCGCTGCAGCGAAGCCACGTAGTGCGCGATGGCGCGCAGGTCGTCGTCGGGCAGCGCCGACCATTGCACCACCAGCGGCGCCATCGGCCCCGAGGCGCTGCCGTGTTCGCGGCTGAAGCCCTGGCGCAGGTAATCGAAAAGTGAGTTCTCGCTCCACGCGATCGGCGCGCGGCTGGCCGCGGTGAGCGAAGGGGCCTCCCAGCCGTCGACCCAGGCGCCGGCGTGATGCTGGCCCGCCAGTTCCTGCCCGAAGGCGCCACGCGGCGTGTGGCAGGCGCTGCAGTGGCCCAGGCTTTCGGCGAGATAGGCGCCTCGGTTCCAGAGGGCCGAGCGCGCCGGGTCGGTGGGCAAGGGTCCGGGCGAGAGGAAGAGCGCGTTCCACAGCGCCAGCAGCGGCCGCCAGCCGAAGGGGCCGCGCATTTCGGGTTCGGGTGTCCGCGCCTGCGTGGCCGGCAGCGTGCCCAGGTAGGCGTAGATCGCCAGCAGGTCGTCGTCGCTGGCACGCGTGAAGGCGGTGTACGGGAAGGCGGGGAACAGGTGGCGACCGTCGCGCGAGAGACCTTCGCGCATGGCGCGCTGGAAGGCCGTGAAGCTCCAGCGGCCGAGGCCGGTCTCGGCATCGGGCGTGAGGTTGGTGGTGTAGACCGTGCCGAAAGGCGTGACCACCGGCCGCCCGCCGGCCCAGGGAATGCCGCCTTCGGCCGTGTGGCAGATCTCGCAGCCGCCCAGCGCCACCAGCTGGCGGCCGCGTTCGACGGTGGCGGCGCTGTAGGCCTGGGCCTGGTGCGACACTGGCGCGATGGCCGGCCGCCAGCCGGCGAGGCCGGCAAGCGCCGAGAGCGCGCCCACGGCCAGGGCCGCACTCGAGGCGAGCAGGCCCTTGCGGCGCACCGCCGGCCGCACACCGCTGGGCTGCGCGGCCGGCGGCGGTGCAGACGGCGGCGCGTCCTGCGCGGGCGCCTGCAACGCCGCGCGCACGACTTCGGGCGTGAACGGCGGCTGCCGGAAGCGCACCCCGGTGGCGTCGAAGATCGCGTTCGCGATCGCCGCCGTGCCAGGCACCGAAGACGACTCGCCCGCGCCCAGCGGCGGCTCGCCGGGGCGCGGCATCTGCAGCACCTCGATCACCGGCACTTCGCGGAAGCTGAGGATCGGGTAGCTGCCCCATTCGCGCGTCGCCACCGTGCCGCGTGTGGCTTCGGTGCGCACGTTCTCCTTCAGCGCCCGGCTGGTGGTCTGCAGCACGTTGCCGTGCACCTGGTGTTCGACGCCCGCCGGGTTCACCACCAGCCCGGCGTCGTGGCCAACGACGACGCGTTTCACGTGCACTTCGCCGGTGTCGCGGTGCACCTCCACGTCGGCCACCCAGGCCGAATAGGCGGCGGCGAAACCGGGGAACTTGCTGTGCACGTAGCGCGCGTAGGCCACGCCCTGGCCCTGCAACCAGTCACCCTGCGCCGGCTTCTGGCGCGGCTGCACGTGCGGCACCCAGCCGGCCTTGTCGGCGGTGGCGCGCAGCAGTTCGGCCGCGCGGTCGTCCTTCAGGTGCGCGAGCCGGAACTCGACCGGGTCGCGGCCCGCCGCCAGCGCCGCCTCGTCGGCGAAACTCTCGTGGGCGAAGCTGTTCGGCAGCGCCGCCACGCCACGCAGCCAAGAGGCGCGCAGGATCGGCGCCATGTCGCGCACCGTGACCTTGAGGGCGCCGGTCTCGTAGGGCGGCACCGAGGTGCGGTCGCCCATCAGGAAAGCCTGCGCCACCGGCTCCACCGTGCGCGTGAGCAGCAGCGCCAGCGTCGGCGCGCCGTTGCTCGGGTAGGCGGTGGTGAAGTCGTAGGCCGCGAGCCGGCCGTCGGGGCCGAGCGCGCCCTTCACGTCCATCAGCTGCGCAGCGCCTTTCGGCTCCCACAGCGTCTCCTGCTCGCGCGTGAGCTGCACGCGCACCGGCGCGCCGACCGCGCGCGAAAGCAGCGCCGCGTCGGCCGCCACGTCGTCTGCGCCGTTGCGGCCGTAGCAGCCTGAAGCCTCGAGCCGGACGACGTCGATCGCGGTGTCGGCCAGACCGGTGAGCTTGGCCAGGTCGGCGCGCAGCACGTGCGGGTTCTGCGTGCCGGCCCACACCGTGAGCGCGTCGCCGCGCCAGTGCGCGACGGCGCAGCTGGGGCCGATGGACGCGTGCAGCTGGTAGGGCCAGACATAGCGACGCTCCATCGCGCCGCCGGCGGCCAGCGTGCCGGCGACGTCGCCGCGCTCGGCGACCACGCGTTCGGTGGCCGGGTTCGCCGACAGCGCGGCCGCGAGGTCCTGCACCGAAGGCGCGGCGGGGAAGTCCTTCCAGCGCACGCGCAGTGCGCGCATCGCCTTCTCGGCGTGTTCCTCGCGCTCGGCGACGACGCCGACGAAGTCGCCCTGCGTGACGACCGCGCGCAGCCCCGGCACGTGGGCGACCGAGGACTCGTCGACCGCCTCCAGCGTCCGGCCGACGAAATCGCCCGCGTCCAGGCCCGCATAGGGCGGGCGCACCACGCGGCCGTGCAGCATGCCGGGCACGCGCACGTCGTGCACGTAGATGGGCTCGCCACTCACCTTGGCCGGTATGTCCACCCGCGCCACCGGCTGGCCGACGACGCGGTGCTCGGCCACTGCCTTCAGCGGCGTCGCCAGGTCCAGCGTCAGCTCCACGTGCTGGCCGGCCAGCGCGCCGAAGCCGCCTTGCGCCGACAGCCAGGCGCGTGCCTGCGCCGCGGCCGCGCGCAGCGGCGCGCCGTGGATCTGGATCGACGCGCTCGCGATCGTCGGCCCCTGGTTGGGTGCGCGTGCGGTGTCGCCCAGCACCACGTGCACGCGCGCCATCGGAAGGTCCAGCTCCTCGGCCACCAGCTGGCCGAGCGCGGTGCGCAGCCCGGTGCCCAGGTCGACGTGGCCGTGCAGCGCGGTGGCGCTGCCGTCGTCCCACACCGCGAGCAGCACCTCGGGCCCTTCGGCCGGGTTGCCGGCCACGATGGGCGGGTTGCCCGGCGCCGGCGGCGGCGCCGGTGGCGGGTCGCGCAGCACCAGCAGCACGCCGCTCGCGGCGCGGAAATCGGCGCGCCGCTGCAGCGAAGGGTCCGCGGCGCGCATCAGCGTGGCCGCAGCCGCTCGGCCGCCAGCAGCGCCGCACGCAGGATCTCCACGTGCGTGCCGCAGCGGCACAGGTTGTGCGAAAGCGCCTGCCGGATGCGCGCCTCGTCGGCCTCAGGCTCGGCGCGCAGCAGGGCGGCGGTAGTCATCACCATGCCGTTGAGGCAGTAGCCGCACTGCGCCGCCTGCGCGTCGACGAAGGCCTGCTGCACCGGGTGCAGCGCCGCGGCTGCGCCCAGCCCTTCGAGCGTGGTGACCTCGCGCCCGGCCACCGTGCGCAGCTGCAGCGTGCAGCTGCGCGCCGGCCGGTCGTCGACCATCACCGTGCAGGCGCCGCACTCGCCCAGGCCGCAGCCGTACTTCGGCCCGTTCAGCCCGCAGTCGTTGCGCAGCCAGTGCAGCAGCGGCGTCGAAGGCGGCGCCGCCGGCTCGACGCGCCGGCCGTTCAGCGTGACGGCGGCGTCCGCCATGGTCAGCCGAGGATGTCCTTCGACTGCATGCGCTTCACGCCCTTGGCCGCCATGTCCTTCCAGGCTGCGGCGAGCGAGCCGTTGAGGTCGATGGCGCGCGTGGCGTCCTCGATCACCGCCACCTCGAAGCCGGCCTTGCGCGCGTCCATCGCGGTCCAGGCGACGCAGAAGTCGGTGGCGAGTCCCGTGACGTAGACCGACTTGATGCCGCGCGCCTTCAGGTAGCCGGCCAGGCCGGTGAGCGTCTTGCGGTCGGCTTCCTCGAAGGCCGAGTAGCTGTCGACCTCCTTGTGGAAGCCCTTGCGGATGATGAGCTGCGCGGTCGGCAGCTTCAGGTCCTTGTGCAGCGCCGCGTCCTCGGTGCCCTGCACGCAGTGGTCGGGCCACAGCACCTGCGTGCCGTAGGCCAGCTTGATGGTCTCGAAGGGCTTCTTGCCCGCGTGCGAGCTGGCGAACGAGGTGTGGCCGGGCGTGTGCCAGTCCTGCGTGACGATGACGTTCTCGAACTTCTCGGCCAGCTTGTTGATCACCGGCACCACTTCCTCGCCGCCCTTCACCGGCAGCGTGCCGCCGGTGACGAAGCAGTTCTGCACGTCCACCACCACCAGCGCGGCGCTGGCGCCGGTGTTGGCGGCGGCGGCGCGCGCGAGCAGCGGCGCGAGCGACCCGGTGCCCGCGAACGCGAGCGTGGCGAGGAGGGAACGGCGTTGCATCACGGTCATGGCTCAGCTCCTTGAAGGGTTGACGTTCAGACGGACAGGTGGGCCCGGCGGACCTCATCGTCGGCGGCCAGTTCCGCCATCGTGCCGGCAAACCGGATCTGGCCCTTCTCGAGCACGTAGGCCCGGTCGGAGACCAGTTCCGCGAAATGCATGTTCTGTTCCGACAGCAGCACCGCCAGCCCCTGGGCCTTGAGCGCCACGATCATGTGCGCCATCTGCTCGACGATGAGCGGCGCCACGCCTTCGCTCGGCTCGTCGAGCAGCACGACCAGCGGGTTGCCCATCAGCGTGCGTGCCACCGTGAGCATCTGCTGTTCGCCGCCGCTCATGCGGGCGCCGGGGCGTTCGGGCATCTCGCCCAGGTTGGGGAAGAGCTTGAAGAGTGCTTCGGGCGTCCACGAAGGCGCGGCCGTGCCGTCCGGAAAGCTGCGCGCCGCCTGGCGGCCGACCTCCAGGTTCTCCAGCACCGTGAGGTCGCCGAAGATGCGCCGGTCTTCCGGCACCCAGCCCAGCCCGGCGCGCGCCACCTCGTGCGGCTGTGCCTTCGAGATGTCGCGCTGCAGGAACCGCACGCGCCCGGCACGCGCCGGCACCAGGCCCATCAGCGCCTTCAGCGTGGTGCTCTTGCCGGCGCCGTTGCGGCCCATCAGCGCCACCACCTCGCCGCGCCGCACTTCCAGGTTCACGCCGAACAGGATCTGCGCCGCGCCGTACCAGGCGGACAGGCCTTCGGCCGCGAGCAGCACCTCGCTCATGCCGCCTTCTCGAAGGTGCGTCCGCTGCCGAAGTAGACCTGCTGCACTTCGGGGTGGGCGCGGATGGCGGCCGGCGGGCCTTCGGCGATCATGCGGCCGCGCGCCATGACGACGATGCGGTCGGCGAAGGCGAACACCACGTCCATGCTGTGCTCGGTGAAGAGCACCGCCATGCCGCGCTCGGTGACCAGGCGCTTGGTCAGCTCCATCAGCGCGTGGCGTTCGCCCGGCGCCATGCCGGCGGCAGGCTCGTCCATCAGCAGCAGCTTCGGGGCGTGCGCCATCGCCACCGCCAGCTCGACGCGCTTGACGTCGCCGTAGGCCAGCACGCGGCAGGGGCGGTCGGCCTGGCCGGCCATGCCCACCTGGCGCAGCAGTTCGAGCGCGTCCTCGCGCCGGTGGTCGGCGGCGCGGCGCCAGGGGCGCATCGCCAGCCCGTCGGCCGACAGCAGCGCCATCTGCACGTTCTCCACCACCGTGAGCGAGGCGAAGGTCTGCGCGATCTGGAAGGTGCGCCCCACGCCCAGGCGCCAGATCTCGCGCGGCTTCAGCCCCACCAGTTCGCGCCCTTCGAGGCGGATGCTGCCGGCGTCGGGCCGCAGCTGGCCGTTGAGCATGTTGAAGGTGGTGCTCTTGCCGGCGCCGTTGGGGCCGATGAGCGCCAGCAGTTCGCCGGCGGCGAGCGTGAAGGCGATGCCGTCCACCGCCTTGTTTCCGCCGAAGGCCTTGGCCAGATCCTTGATGACGAGCAAGCTCACGCGGCCCCCCGCATGCGGAACGCCTGCCAGCGCTGGTGCACGAAGCCGGCAATGCCCATCGGGAACGCCAGCACCAGCAGCAGGATCACCCCGCCCACCAGCGCGCGCCAGTACTCGGTGCTGCGCGCGGCGGCATCGGCCAGCCAGGTGAAGGTGACGGCGCCCACCCAGGGGCCGGCGAGCGTCTGCACGCCGCCCAGCAGCACCATCACCAGGCCGTCGACCGACTTGCCGACCGCGATGCCGTCGGGCGAGATGCTGCCCTTGCTGAACGCGAACAGTCCCCCCGCCAGCCCGGCGAAGGCCGCGGCCACCACGAACGCGGCCCACTGCACGCGCGCGACGTCGATGCCAATGGCGTCGGCACGCAGCGGCGCGTCGCGCGCCGCGCGCATTGCATAGCCGAAGGGCGAGAACAGCAGCCGCCTCAAGGCCCAGGCCGAGAGCGCCACGCAGGCCAGCGTGAGCCCGTAGTAGGCCGGCTTCGACGACAGCCAGGGCGCTGGCCAGACGCCGGTGAGCCCGTTGCTGCCGCCGGTGAACTCCTCCCACTGGAACACCACCGACCAGACGATCTGCGCGAACGCCAGCGTCAGCATCGCCAGGTACACGCCCGTGAGGCGCACGCAGAACCAGCCCACCACCAGCGCCAGCGCGGCGGCGGCCAGCGGCGCCACGACGAGTGCCGCTTCCATCGGCAGCCCGGCGCGCAGCACCGCGAGCGCCGCGCCGTAGGCACCGACGCCGAAGTAGGCCGCGTGCCCGAACGAGTGCAGGCCCGCCGGGCCCATGATGAAGTGCAGGCTGGCGGCGAAGAGCGCGGCCGTCAGCAGGTCGATCGCCAGCACCGCCACGTAGGGCGACGAAGCGCTCCACGCCGGCAGCGCGGCCAGCACGGCCAGCAGCGCCACCGCGGCCCAGCGCAGCAGCGGCTCGGCCGGCACCAGCGGCGCTTCGGCCTGGGTGGAAGCGGCCTGCGGCGGTTGCGGCCGGCCCATCAGGCCCCAGGGTCGCACCACCAGCACCACCGCCATGACGATGAACTCGGCCACCAGCGTGAGCTTGCTGAACGCGAAGTCCATGCCGAACAGCTGCACGGTGCCGATGCCCACGCACACCGCCTTGATCTCGGCAATGATCAGCGCCGCCAGCCAGGCCCCGGGCAGCGAGCCCATGCCGCCGACCACCACCACCACGAAGGCGTCGCCGATGGTGAGCAGGTCCAGGTTCAGCGAAGCGGGTTCGCGCGGCAGCTGCAGTGCGCCGCCCAGCCCGGCCAGCAGCGAGCCGAGCGCGAAAACGGCGGTGAACAGCCAGCGCTGGTTGACGCCCAACGCGGCCACCATCTCGCGGTCCTGCGTGGCGGCGCGGATCAGCGTGCCGAAGCGCGTGCGCGTCAGCGCCAGCGTCAGCACGCCCAGCACCACCGGCCCGACGGCGATGAGGAAGAGGTCGTAGCTGGGCACGCGGCGGCCCAGGATCTCCACCGCGCCGCGCAGCCCCGGCGCGCGCGGGCCCAGCAGGTCCTCGGCGCCCCAGACAGCGAGCGCTACGTCCTTGATGACGAGCACGAGCGCGAAGGTGGCCAGCAGCTGGAACAGCTCGGGCGCATGGTAGATGCGGCGCAGCACCAGCACCTCGGCCAGCGCGCCCAGCAGGGCCACCGCCAGCGCCGAAAGCGGAATCGCCAGCCACCAGCCGGCATCGCCCATCACGGGCATCAGCTTGTCGGCGAAAGTCCAGGCGCCGTAGACGCCCAGCATGAACAGCGAGCCGTGCGCGAAGTTGACGATGCGGCTGACGCCGAAGATCAGCGACAGCCCCGCCGCGACGAGGAAGAGCGACGAGGCGCCGGCCAGGCCGTTGAGCAGCTGGACGACGAAGCCGGAAGGACCCATCGGTTCACGCCGTCCCTGACCGCCTTGTGCGATCAGCGGCGTGTGCAGGCGCCACGGCAGTCGCATGAGGCGCCGCATCCAGCGACCGCCGCGGATCCGGCTCTGCCGGTCCGCTGGGGGTGCCCCCTCCTCGGGAGGGGGCGCGCGAAGCGCGTAGGGGGAGGCTCACGTCAGTCCGCTGGACGCAGCTTCTTCACCTCGGCGTCGCTCGGCTGGTACTTGGCGCCGTCCAGGTAGACGTAGTCCACCATCGTGCCCTTGCCGCCTTCGTTCTTCGTCTTGCCGACGTAGGCGCCCATGGTCGACTGGTTGTCCTGTGCGCGGAAGGTGGTCTTGCCGAAGGGCGTCATCAGTTCCAGGCCGCGGAAGGCGGCGACGAGCTTCTCGGTGTCGGTGCTCCTGGCCTTCTTGATGCCGGCCGCCAGCGCGTGGATGGTGCTGTAGCCCACGACAGAGCCCAGGCGCGGGTTGTCGTTGTACTTGCGGTGGTAGGCCAGGAAGAAGGCCTTGTGTTCCGCGGTCTGGATGCCGTACCAGGGGTAGCCGGTGACGATCCAGCCGTTGGGCGCCTCGTCGCGCAGCGGGTCCAGGTACTCGGGTTCGCCGGTCAGCATGGACACCACCTCGCGGCCCTGGAACAGGCCGCGCGTGTTGCCTTCGCGCACGAACTTCGAGAGGTCGGCGCCGAACAGCACGTTGAAGATGGCGTCGGGCTTGGCGTCGGCCAGCGCCTGCGCCACCGCGCCGGCGTCGATCTTGCCCAGCGGCGGCGCCTGCTCGCCGACGAATTCGACATCCGGCTGCGCCGCCTTCAGCAGCTGCTTGAAGGTGGCCACTGCCGACTGGCCGTATTCGTAGTTGGGGTAGACCACGGCCCAGCGCTTCTTCTTCAGCTTCACCGCTTCGGGCACCAGCATCGCGCTCTGCATGTAGGTGGAAGGGCGCAGGCGGAAGGTGTACTTGTTGCCGTTGCCCCAGACGATCTTGTCGGTGAGCGGCTCGCTGGCCAGGTAGAAGAACTTCTTCTGCTTCGCGAAGTCGGCCAGCGCGAGGCCGATGTTGGAAAGGAAGCCGCCCGCCAGCACGTCGACCTTCTCGCGCGAGATCAGCTCCTCGGCGGCGCGCACCGCGTCGCCCGGGCTGCCGTTGTCGTCGCGCGTGATGAGTTGCACCTTCTTGCCGTTGATGCCGCCGGCGGCGTTGATCTCCTCGACCGCGAGCTCCATGCCCTTCTTGTACGGGTCCAGGAACGCGGGCTGCACCTTGTAGCTGTTGATCTCGCCGATGCGGATGGCGTCCTGCGCGAAGGCGAAGGCGGGCAGCACGGCGGCCGCGATGACGGCGCGGCGGGTGAGGTGTCGAAGGCTCATGTCGTTCTGGCTCCTAGCGAAGGCCGTCTTCGCCCTTGATCTCGTTGACCTGCAGGCCGCCCACGCGCGGCAGCGGCCGGCCGCCGGCGGTGACGGCCACCGCGACGACGATCTCGTTGGCCCGCGGCGCGTCGGCCACGCGTGCCTCGATGGCGTCGAAGTGGCTGCGCACGAAGGCGGCGTCCTTGTGGCCCAGCGGCACGTCGACCGCGGTGCCCAGGCCGCCCATCTTCTTGGCCGAGGGCACCAGCGCGGCGCCCTTGCCCAGCACCTTGCGCAGCGGCGCGCCCAGCTTGGGGTGCAGGATCGCGGCGGCATGTTCCAGCTCGCCCGCCTCGCCCACGACGGCGGCCTTGCCGTAGCTTTCGGCCTTCGCGCCTTCGATGCCCAGCGCTTCCACGCACCTGGTGCCGAGCAGGCCGCCCAGCTCTTCGCCGATGGCGATCAGCTCGTCCAGGTTCTGCGCGTAGCGGCCGGCGTAGGGGTTCTCGATCACCGCCATCGCCAACGCGCGGCGCACCGGCGGGTTCACGGCCTGGCCCATCTCGACGCGGGTCTCGTCGACCTGCACCACCAACTTGCGGATCTTCGCGGTCATATCGTCCTCAGCGCTGCCCGTCCCACTTCGCGATCTCGCCCGCCTTCAGCCCGCCGACACGCGCATGCACGCGCGGGCCGGTGCTCATGGCGAGGATCACCACCATCTCGTCGGCGCGCGGCGTGCCCGGCACGTGCACTTCCATCGCGTCGAAGTGGCTGCGCACGTAGCTGGCGTTGATGTGCGTGAGCGGCACGTCGAGCGTGGCGCCCGGCGGGCCGACCTTCTTGGTGCTGGGCACGATGGCGAGCGCATTGCCGGGCTGCGTGCTGCCGGCGGGGCGGTCTTCCTTCCAGCCCAGCAGTTCGCGCATGGCGTAGCCGCCGGGCACGTGCCAGAGCGCGCCGTGTTCGTGTTCGCCGGCGCTGCCGACGATGGCGCCCTTGCCGTAGCCCTGAATGGCCGAGGCCGGCACCGCCAGCGCCGCGACCAGGGTCTTCGCCATCTGCAGGCCCACCGGCGAGAGCGCTTCCATCATCGGCACGATGTCGGCCACGTAGCGACCCGCGTAGGGGTTGGCCAGCACGCCGGCCACCCAGCCGCGGCGCAGCGGCTTCGCGGCCGGCGGGCCGAACTCGTGGTGGATGTCTTCCACCTGGGTGAGCACGCGGCGGACCTCGATCATCGTGGGCGATTCTGACATTCGTTCAGCGTTCACTGAACCAAATCGGGGACCGGGATTTCCCGCGCGCCCGACAAGAGTGCGGCGCGTCCCTGGCACCAGAGCATGGCGTCGTGAAGCAGGCCGGCCGCACGCAATTCCCGTGCACGCGCCAGGCCGGCAGCAAGCGCGGCGTCGCGCACCGGCGGCGGCAGCGGGCCCACGGCCACGGTGACCGGCAGGGCGCCGAGGTCGCTGTCGTCCTTCAGCTCGCAAGCTGGCCGGCGTTCGATGGCCGGGTGGTCCGCGTTCACCGCGTTGGCGACCATGCTGGCCGCGGCGTCCGCCGCGGCCGCGCCGCCGGCCAGCACGGTGACGGCATCGGCCACGCCGAGCGAGAAGCTGCGCCCGCGCCAGCCGCTGGTGGCCAGGCCGCGCACGGGCGAATCGAAACCGATCTCGATGCGCCCGTCCAGCGGCAAGCGGCCTGCCGCGGCCTGCCGCGCCGCCTGTTCGTCGAAGCGTGCCAGGTCGGCGAACAGGCCGGCGCGCACCGAAGCACCGGGCGCCAGGTGGAGCGCGATGTCGCCGCCGTTGTTGACCCAGGCGCGCGTGATGCCTTCGCGGCGGTAGAACGCGACCAGCTCCTCGGCCACCGCGCCCGCCACCGCCGCCATCGGCGTGATGAACACCGCCGCGTGCGGCGCGCAGGCGTGCCACATGCGGCGCGCCACCGGACCTTGCAGCGGGCAGCCGCCGCCCGCTTCCACCGGCAGCTTCAGCAGCGGCAGTTCGGCCACCAGTTCGCGCAGCACGCCCTGGAAGCGCGCCCACGCGGCCTCGTGCGCGGCGTGCACCGCGGCCGGGTCGCCTTCGGCGCCGGCGACGATGTCGATCGGCCCGTGCTGCCAGTGCCAGCGCCCGCCGGGCAGCGGCTGCCTTGCCGCTTCCATCAGCCGAGCATCGGCCCTGGGCCGATGGGCCAGGCGTTGGCGGGATTCGCCGGCATGAAGCGGCGGGCGAGGGGCGCACCGTCGGAATGCCAGGCACCGGTCTTCAGCACTTCGGCCAGCGGGCGCACGCGGTCCATGTGGCCGCCGAGCGCGGCGTAGTCGGCCAGGCGCAGCGTGAACTCGATCGGCGCCACGATGGCCGGCGTGGGCACGGTGCCGAAGCTGTTGTCGGGCATGCGCAGCACGTCGGCCATCACGGTGATGCCGCCGCCCGGCCACACGTAGGCCGGCGCGCCGCCGCAGGTGACGTTGACGAGCGCGCGCTTGATGGCCTGCGTGAGGCGCACCGGGTTGTCGGTGACGCCGGCGCGCAGGCTGCCGCCGGCGCCGCCCAGGAACAGCACGCTGGTGAGCGCGGGCTCGCAGTTCTCGCCGATGCGGTCCACCACCTGCTGCACCGCCGCCGGCATGGGCGCGGGCTGCGGGCGCAACTGCTCGTCCAGCACGAACCAGGCGGCGTGCTCGCCGGTGGTGCTGACCATCAGCACGCGCTGGCCGGGCCAGGCCACGCCGGGCTCCCATTGCTCGACGATGGCCAGCGGGTCGCTGATGTCGGTGCCGCCCCAGCCGGTGCCGGGGTTGGCGACCTGGAAGTAGCGCCCCGGCGTGCTCTTGCGGCCACGCACCTTCAGCCCCGAAGGGCGCATGTCCAGGCAGCGGCCGGCCTGGTGTTCGGTGAGCACGCCGGTGATGTGATCGTCGACCACGACCACTTCGTCGGCCACACCCCAGAACTGCTTGGCGAAGATGCCGATGGTGGCCGAGCCGCAGCCCACGCGCATGCGCTCTTCCTCGACGCCGTTGACCACCGGCGCGCGGCCGGCCTGAACGACGAGATTCGCGCCGCCGTCGATGGTGAGCTCCAGCGCGCCCTTGTTGCCCAGCGCGAGCATGGCCTCCATCGTGACCCGGCCTTCCTTCTTGCTGCCGCCGGTGAGGTGGTGCACGCCGCCCAGCGAAAGCATCTGCGAGCCGTATTCCATGGTCGTGACGTGGCCCACCACCTCGCCGCGGCAGCGCACGTTGGCCTGCTCGGGGCCGAGCCAGCGGTCGGTGTCGATCTTCAGCTTCAGGCTGCAGTAGCTGAAGATGCCTTCGGTGACCACGGTGACCATGTCGACGCCGTCGACCTGGCTGGAGACGATGAAGGGCGCCGGCTTGTAGTCGGGGTAGGTGGTGGAGGAGCCGACGCCGGTGACGAAGACCTCCGAGCCTTCGGCCGGTGTGCCGCCGGCGGGGAAGTCGACCGGGTCTTCCGGTGCGGCGATGGAGCGGCGCAGCATCACCACCGGGTCCAGCCGCACCAGCACGCCTTCGCGGTTGGCGTAGCGGTCGCAGGCGCCCACCTTGCCGGCGGCGATCTGGCACAGCACCGGGCAGGCGTTGCACTCGATCTTGTCGGCCGCCATGCGCTCGTTGCGCACGCGCGCGCGTTCCAGCACCACCGGCGTGGCGGGTGCGTCGGCCAGGCCGTCGGTGCGGTTGTGTTCGTGATCGGGCAATTGCGTCCTCGGGGCCCTGTGGCCTTCAGCGGTTGCGGCGCGCAACCGTTCATGTAGCATCCACTGAACGAAATCATGCTAGCGCCCGCTGCCGTGCCGCGCAAGAGCGGCTCCGCCAAGTCGACCCCACCCGCGAAGGCGGGCGTGCGCGCGCTCGCCGCGCAGGCCACCAAGGACGCCATCCTGCGCGCCGCGCTGAAGGTCTTCGCGCGCCACGGTTACGACGGCGGCAGGGTCGAGCAGATCAGCCGCGCCGCGAAATCGTACGACCGCATGATCTACTACTACTTCGGCAGCAAGCAGGGTCTGTATATCGCGGTGCTGGAGGAGATCTACCGCCGCTTCGACGAAGCCGAGAGCCGGCTCGAGATCGACGAAAGCCGCCCGGCCGAGGCGCTGAAGGCGATGATCCGCTTCATCTGGGGCTACTACCAGGCGCACCCGGAGTTCATCGCCCTGCTGAACACCGAGAACCTGCAGCGTGGCCGCCACCTGGCGCGCGCCAAGCGCGGCGTGCCCTACGCGCGCCCGGCGCTGGAGGTGACCGAACGCATCCTCAAGGCCGGCACGCGCGCCGGCCTGTTCCGGCGTGGCCTGGCGGCGCGCGACGTGTACCTGATGATCGCCGCCCTGGGCTATTTCTACCTTTCCAACCGCTACACGCTCAGCGCCTTCCTCGGCGAACCGCTGGACGAGCCGGCAAAGCTGGCGCACTGGGAAGGATTCATCATCGACGCGGTGCAGCGCACCGTCGCAGCGTAGGAGTCTGGTCATGGCCGAAGTCGCCGCCGGCGCCAAGTCCGGCAAGGTCGTCATCCGCAACATCGGGCTGCTGCTCTCGGGCGACCTGGAAAAGCCCGTGCTCGACGCCGACACCATCGTCGTCGTCGACGGCGTCATCACCGCCGTCGGCAAAGCTGCCGACTGCGACACCGCGCAGGCGAAGACCACCATCGACGCGAAGCGCACCTGCGTCGCGCCCGGCCTCATCGACAGCCACGTGCACCCGGTGATGGGCGACTGGACGCCGCGCCAGAACCAGATCGGCTGGATCGAGAGCATGTTGAACGGCGGCGTGACGACGATGATCTCCGCCGGCGAAGTCCACCTGCCCGGCCGGCCGAAGGACATCGTCGGCCTGAAGGCGCTGGCCATCACCGCGCAGCGCGCCTTCGACAACTTCCGCCCCTCTGGCGTGCGCGTGCTGGCCGGCGCACCGGTCATCGAGAAGGGCATGGTCGAGTCCGACTTCGCCGAACTGGCCGCGGCCGGCGTGGGGCTGCTGGGCGAGATCGGCCTCGGCTCGGTGAAGGCGGGCCAGGAAGCGGCGCAGATGGTGGCCTGGGCGCGCAAGCACGGCATCCAGAGCACCATCCACACCGGCGGTCCTTCGGTGCCGGGCTCCAGCCTGATCGACAAGGACGTGGTGCTCGAGGCCGACGCCGACGTCATCGGCCACATCAACGGCGGCCACACCTCGCTGCCCGAGGCGCACGTGTGCGAGCTGTGCGAGAAGAGCGTGCGCGCGATCGAGATCGTGCACAACGGCAACGAGCGCGTCGCCATCGCCGCCGCGCAGGCGGCGATGCAGCTGAAGTGCCCGCACCGCGTGATCCTGGGCACCGACAGCCCGGCCGGCTCCGGCGTGCAGCCGCTGGGCATGCTGCGCATGATTGCGCTCCTGTCCAGCTTGGCGAACATCCCGGCCGAACTGGTGTTCTGCTTCGCCACCGGCAACACGGCCCGGCTGCGCAGGCTGAACAGCGGCCTCGTCGAGGTGGGCCGCGACGCCGACTTCGTGTTCATGGACCGCGCCCAGCACACCGCCGGCAAGACGCTCTTGGAAAGCATCCAGTTGGGCGACCTGCCCGGCGTGGGCATGGTGATGACCGACGGCCTGGTGCGTTGCGGCCGCAGCCGCAACACGCCGCCGGCGACCGAAGCGCCGGTGGTGGTGGCGGCTTGAGTCAGGCGGGGTAGAGCGCGCCCAGCACGCGCGGGCCGGCGGCGCCGGTCACCGCCGGCAGGTTGCCGGGGCGGCGTTCGCAGAAGGCGCGGGCGAGCCAGGCGAAGGCGAGCGCCTCCACCTGCTCGGGCGGCACGCCGGCGGCAGCGCTGCTTTCGACCGTCACACCGGGCAGCAGGGCCGCCAGGCGCGCCATCAGGTGGGCGTTGAAGGCGCCGCCGCCGCAGACCACGAGCGACTTCGTCGCCGGGGCATGGCGGCGCAGGGCGTCGGCCGCGCCGCGCACCGTGAGCTCGGCCAGCGTGGCCATCACGTCGGCGGGATCGAGGCTGCCACTCAGTTGTCCGGCCAGCCAGTCGGCGTTGAAGAGGTCGCGGCCGGTGCTCTTGGGTGGCGGCAACGCGAAGAAGGGTTCGGCCAGCAGGCGCGCCAGCAGGCCCGGGTCCACGCGGCCGCTCGCGGCCCAGCGGCCGCCGTCGTCGTAGGCGCGGCCCTGGTGCTTGCCGATCCAGTGGTCCAGCAGCGCGTTGCCGGGCCCGCAGTCGAAGCCCAGCACCGGTCCGGCGGCCGGCAGCAGCGTGAGGTTGGCGATGCCGCCCAGGTTCAGCACCGCCACGTGCTGCCCCGGCCGGCCGAAGCGTTCGGCGTGGAAGGCCGGCACCAGCGGCGCGCCCTGGCCGCCGGCGGCGACGTCGCGGCTGCGGAAGTCGCAGACCACGTCGATGCCGCAGCGTTCGGCCAGCAGCGCGCCGTTGAGGATCTGCAGCGTGTAGCCGGTGCCGCCGAAGGCCTGCGGGCGGTGGCGCACGGTCTGGCCGTGGGCGCCGACGGCTCGCACGCTGCCGCGGTCGGCGCCGGCGGACTGCAGCAGGTCGGCCACCACCTGCGCGTAGCACCCGGCCAGCGCGTTGGCGGCCAGCGCGGCGCGGTGCAACTCGTCGGCGCCGCTGCAGTTCAGCGCCAGCAGCTCGGCGCGCAGCGCGGGCTCGAAGGGGCGGTGGCGATGTGCCAGCACCGTGGTGCGGCCGCCGTCGAACTGCGCCAGCACGCCGTCGACGCCGTCGAGCGAAGTGCCCGACATGAGGCCGACGTAACGGTCCACCGGAAGGTGGGGCGAGCGGCTACTCGCCCAGCAGGCGCGGGCCGCCCAGCGAGGCGGCCGCCGCGAGTTGCGGCGCCAGTGCCGCCGCCGCCTGCGCGAAGCGGGCGCGGCCGGCGGCGTCGAGCGTGACCGGCTCCGAGGCCTTGGCCATCTTCACCGGGTCCTGGTGCTGGCCGTGGACGCGGAACTCGAAGTGCAGGTGCGGCCCGGTGCTCCAGCCGGTCATGCCGACGGCGCCCACGCGCTGGCCTTGCTCGACGCGCTGGCCGCGCCGCACGTCGATGCGCGAGAGGTGCGCGTAGAGCGTGCTGCGGTCGCCGCCGTGCGAGATCTGCACCACGTTGCCGTAGCCGTTCTGCCAGCCGGCGAAGTCGACCACGCCGTCACCCACGCTGCGCACCGGGGTGCCGATCGGGGCGCCGTAGTCCACGCCCAGGTGCTTGCGCCAGGTGTTCAGGATGGGGTGCAGCCGCATCGCGAAGCCGGAGGTCACGCGCGAGAAGGCCATCGGGCTGGCCAGGAAGGCGTGGCGCAGGCTGCGGCCGCTGGCGTCGAAGTAGCCGCCGCGGCCGCCGGCGTCGTCGAACCACAGCGCCTGGTAGCTGCGGCCGGCGTTCACGAACTCGGCCGCCAGCACGCGGCCGGCGCCTTCGTTCCAGGGCACCACCTCGCCGTCGGCGGTGAGCGCCTCGTAGACGACGCTGAAGGTGTCGCCCTTGCGCAGTTCGCGGTGGAAGTCGATGTCGCCGGAGAAGATCTCGGCCAGCTGCGCGGCCACGGCGTCGGGGATGAGCGCGTCGTCGGTGGCCGCGAAGAGGCTGCTGCGGATCGTGCCGCTGCCCAGGCGCACGGTGGGCACGAGGGGCACGGTCTCCAGGCGCGCCAGCCAGCGCGAGCCGGCGGGTGCGATGGTCATGCGCGTGAAGTGCGTCTTCGCCTGCTCCGGCTGCTCGGCCGGGAAGCGCGCGACCAGCTCGACCAGCGAGCCGTCTTCGCGCACGTTGGCGCGCACCAGCTTGCCGCCGCGGCCGGCGAGCACGCCGCGCGCGGTGCGGTCGCTCTTCAGGAAGGCGGCGACCGAGGCGTCCTGCACGCCCAGGCGCGCCAGCAGCGATTCGGGAGTGTCGGTGCCGCGCGTGATCTCGCTGCGCGTGAGCACCAGGGCGGCGTCGGCCAGGGCGTCGCGCTGGGCGGCCAGGTCGTCGGTGCGCACGGCCTCTTCCACCAGGCGCTGCGGCAGCAGCGCGGCGTCCGGGGCGAGCGGGGCGATGCCGAAGGCGGTGACGGCGAAGCCGGCCATCAGCAGCACCGCGGTGGCGACGATGCCGCGGCGGTGGCGGAGCGCCGCGCCCTGCGCGGCCTGCAGCCATTGTTCAGTACGAGAAACCAATGCCCGACGACTCTTGTTGGTCCAAGGCCATCCACTGCGGGCCCGGCGGGCCGGCGGTGGTGTCCTGGTGGATCTTGGCGGACCGGCGAACGACAGTCGGTCCACTAGAATTCGGCGCCCGCTGCTACCAGCAGGCACCTCGTGCGCGCCAGTATAGCCAAGGATCCGGGCCGGCCCACCGAGGAAAACTCCCGTGAAAGAACACCCGTGACAGCCTCTTACGAGCCGGCGAGCGGCCCGCACCCCATCACTGACCGCGTGCGCGAAGCACTGGCCATCACCCAGCGCGGCTGCGAGGAACTGATCCCCCAGGCCGACTGGCTGAGGAAGCTGGCGCGTTCGGAAGCCACCGGGCAGCCGCTGCGCATCAAGTTCGGCATGGACCCGACGGCGCCCGACCTGCACCTGGGCCACACCGTGGTGCTCAACAAGATGCGCCAGCTGCAGGACCTGGGGCACGTGGTGATCCCGCTCATCGGCGACTTCACCACCATGATCGGCGACCCCTCGGGCCGCAACAGCACGCGGCCGCCGCTCACGCGCGAGCAGATCGAGGCCTACGCCAAGACCTACTTCGACCAGATCGGCCTCGTCATCGACATGCCGCGCGCCGAGGTGCGCTGGAACAGCGAGTGGAGCGACCCGCTGGGCGCGCGCGGCATGATCCAGCTCGCCGCCCGCTACACGGTGGCGCGCATGATGGAGCGCGACGACTTCGCCCGGCGCTTCGCCGGCAACACGCCGATCTCGGTGCACGAGTTCCTGTACCCGCTGATGCAGGGCTACGACTCGGTGGCGCTCAAGAGCGACCTGGAACTCGGCGGCACCGACCAGAAGTTCAACCTGCTGATGGGGCGCCACCTGCAGCAGGAATACGGGCAGGAGCCGCAGTGCATCCTGACCATGCCGCTGCTCGAAGGCACCGACGGTGTCGAGAAGATGTCCAAGAGCAAGGGCAACTACATCGGCATCACCGAGCCGCCGAACGTGATGTTCGCGAAGGTGCTCTCGATCAGCGACACGCTGATGTGGCGCTGGTTCACGCTGCTGTCGTTCCGGCCCGAAAGCGAGATCGCGGCGCTGAAGCGCGAGGTCGAGGCCGGGCGCAACCCGAAGGACGCGAAGGTGATGCTCGCCCGGGAGATCACCGCGCGCTACCACGGCGCGAAGGCGGCCGACGCCGCCGAGGCCGACTTCGCCAACCGTGCCGCCGGCGGCGTGCCCGACGAGATTCCCGAGGTGGCGCTCTCCGGCGCGCCGCTGGCCATCGGCAACCTGCTCAAGCAGGCCGGGCTGGTGCCTTCCACCAGCGAAGCCATGCGCATGGTGGAACAGGGCGGCGTGCGCGTGGACGGCGGCGTCGTCGGCGACAAGGGCCTGAAGCTCGCGGCCGGCACCTTCGTGGTCCAGGTGGGCAAGCGCAAGTTCGCGCGCGTGACGCTCACGGCCTGACCGGCTTCCCGCCTCATGCAGGTCAGCGGCTACCTCAAGGTCTCGGTCGCGGTGGCGGTGGCCACCATCGCGCTGAAGACCGGCGCCTGGTGGGTGAGCGGCAGCGTGGGCCTGCTGTCCGACGCGCTGGAGTCGCTGGTCAACCTGGCCGGTGCGATGTTCGCACTGCTGATGGTGACCGTGGCCGCGCGCCCGCCCGACGAGGACCACCCCTACGGCCACCACAAGGCCGAGTACTTCTCCAGCGGCTTCGAGGGCGTGCTCATCTTCGTCGCCGCGCTGGCCATCGTGTGGGCGGCGGTGGACCGCCTGCTGCACCCGGCGCCGCTGGCAGCGGTGGGGCTGGGCCTGGCGTTGTCCGTCGTCAGCTCGGTGATGAACGGCGTGCTCGCCTGGAGCATGCTCAAGAAGGCGAAGGCCGTGCGCTCGATGGCGCTCGAAGCCGATGCGCGCCACCTCTTCACCGACGTCTGGACCTCGGTCGGCGTGGTGGTGGGGCTGCTGGGCGTCACCTTCACCGGCTGGCAGTGGCTGGACCCGGTGGTCGCCATCGCGGTGGCGGCCAACATCCTGCGCGAAGGCGCGCTGCTGGTCTGGCGTTCCGCCGGCGGCCTGATGGACGAGGCGCTGGAGCCCGACGCCAAGGCCGAGGTCGACAAGGTGCTGGAGGAGTTCCGCCACCAGACCATCCGCTTCGACCACGTGGTCACCCGGCGCGCCGGCCAGCGCCGCTTCGTCGACATGCACATGCACATGCCTTCCGGCTGGACGCTGGGCCGCGCGGCGGCGGTGCGCGCTTCGGTGGAACAGGCCTTGATGAGCGCGGTGCCGGGGCTGCGCGCCAGCATCCAGCTGCTGCCGATGGACGTCGAAGCGCACTTCGACGACCCGAAAGACCTGAAGTGAACCCCCCCCGTAGCGCCTTCGGCGCTCCCCCCCAGGGGGGCGCCGCTGGCGGACCGGCGGAGCCGGATCCGCGGCGGCCGCTTGGGGCGCCGCGGTGATTGCTTTGATCCAGCGGGTGTCGGAGGCCCGGGTCGAGGTGGCCGGCCGCGTCACCGGCGCCATCGGCCGCGGCCTGCTGGTGCTGGTGTGCGCCCAGCCTTCGGACAGCGAAGCCCAGGCCGCGAAGCTGGTCGACAAGCTGCTGAAGCTGCGCGTCTTCTCCGACGACGCCGGCAAGATGAACCGCAGCGTGCAGGACGTGGCCGGCGGGCTGCTGGTGGTCTCGCAGTTCACGCTGGCCGCCGACACCGCCGGCGGCAACCGGCCCAGCTTCTCGGGCGCGGCCCCGGCACCGCAGGGGCGCGCGCTCTACGAGGCGGTGCTGCGGCTGGCGCGCGAACGGCACCCGCAGGTCGAGGCCGGCGAGTTCGGCGCCGACATGCAGGTGCACCTGGTCAACGACGGCCCGGTCACCATCCCGATGACCGTGGCCTGAAGGCCGTCGGTTTCAATCGGCGTACTGGCCCGCAGCCTTGATGGCCGGGCCCCACTTCGCGATCTCGGCCTCGACGAACTTCTTGTGCTCGGCGCCGTTGACGCGGCCGTCGGTGATGATCACCGCGCCCAGCGCTTCCTGGTGCTTGATGAACTCGGGGTCCTTGAGCGCGGCCTTGAGCGCGGTGTTGATCGTGTCGACCACCGCCTTGGGCGTGCCCTTGGGCGCGTACATGCCGTGCCAGATGGTCACGTTGAAGCCCTTCAGGCCCGACTCGTCCAGGGTCGGCAGCTTGGCCAGCGCGGGGATCGTCAGCCGCTTGGGCGTGGTCACCGCGAAGGCCTTGATCTTGCCGCTCTCGATCTGCTGCGTGGTGTTGGTGGTCTGGTCGCACAGCAGGTCGACCTGGCCGCCCAGCAGGTCGGTCATGGCCGGCGCCGTGCCCTTGTACGGCACCGTGGTCATGTCGGCGCCCATCGCCTGCTGGAACAGCAGGCCGCACAGGTGCGAGGCGGCACCCAGGCCGGCGTTGGCGAGGTTGATCTTGCCCTTGTTGGCGTTGATCCAGGTGCGCAGCTCGGCGAAGTTGTTCGCCGGCAGGCTGGGGCGGCCCACCAGCGTCATCGGCACCTCGTTGACCATGCCGATGTACTCGAAGTCGTCGAGCGTCTTGTAGGGCAGGTTGCGGTACAGCGCCGGGCTGGTGGCCATGCCGATGTGGTGCAGCAGCAGCGTGTAGCCGTCGGGGGCGGCCTTGGCCACCTTGGCCGCGCCCAGCGTGCCGCCGGCACCGCCGACGTTCTCGATGATGACGGTCTGGTTGTTCAGGTGCTTGCGCAGCACCTCGGCCAGGTCGCGCGCCACCTTGTCGGTGGGGCCGCCGGCGGCGAAGGGCACGACCACGGTGATCGAGTGGTCGGGGTAGGCCGCGAGCGCGCTGCTGGCGGCGAACGCGGCGGCCATGGCGAAGAGGGCCTTCTTCATCGTCTTGTCTCCAGGCTTGTCGACAGGGGAAAGGAACGGAAATGGTAGGGGCGCCGTGTGCCGCCTGCCCCACGGAAACTACGTAGCCCTGCGGCGTGCAGGCTTGACGGGGGTCAAGCGGCCAGGTGGTCGGCCAGCACGCGCGCCGCGTGCAGCGCCGGCCGGCCGGCGCCGCAGGCGATCTGCTGGCGGCAGCTGGTGCCGTCGGCCACCACGGTGGCGCCGGGGGCGGCACGCACCGCAGGCAGCAGCGAGAGTTCGGCCATCTGCAGCGAGACCGCGTGGTGCTCGGCCTCGTAGCCGAAGCTGCCCGCCATGCCGCAGCACGAGGATTCGATCGCCTGCACGTCGGCGCCGGGAATCAGCTTCAGCACCTCCAGCACCGGCGCGAACGCGCCGAAGGCCTTCTGGTGGCAGTGGCCATGCACGCGCAGCGGCGCCGTCGCCGGCTTCAGCCGGGGCGCGAAGCGGCCGGCCTTCGCCTCGCGGGCGACGAACTCCTCGAACAGCAGGGCCTGGCGGGCCACGAGCCCGGCGTCTTCGCCCAGGCCCATGGCGAGCATCTCGTCGCGCATCGTCAGCAGGCACGAAGGCTCCAGGCCGACGATGAAGAGGCCGCGCTCGGCGAAGGGCCGCAGCGCAGCCAGCAGTTCGCGCGCGGCCGCCTTCGCGCCTTCGGCGTCGCCGGCGGCCAGCAGCGGGCGGCCGCAGCAGAGGTGGCCGCCGGGCTTGCCCGCCACGTGCACTGCGTAGCCGGCGGCGCGCAGCACCTGCAGCGCGGCGAGCGCGTTCTCGGTCTCGAAGCCGCCGTTGAAGGTGTCGACGAAGAGAACGACGGCCTTGTCGGCGGCCAGCGCTTCTTCGCGCGTGGCCAGCGGCAGGGCCGGTGCCGCGGCCCAGAAGGTGTCGCGCCGGAACGCGGGCAGCGGGCGTTCCGGGTGCAGCCCGAAGAGGCGTTGCGCGAGTGCGTTCATGCCGGGCAGCGCGGCCAGCGTGGGCATCAGCGTCGTGCGGTGCACCAGGCCGGGCAGGGCGGCGAAGAGGCGGTCGCGCCGGCTCGGGCCTTCGCGAAGGCGCCGCTGCGCCTTCCACTCCAGCTTCATCTTCGCCATGTCGACCCCGGTGGGGCAGTCGCGCTTGCAGCCCTTGCAGCCCACGCAGAGGTCCAGCGCCTCGTCCACGGCTTCGGGCGGCAGCTGGCCGGCGAGCGCCAGCCGCAGCGTGTTGGCGCGCCCGCGCGTCAGGTGCTGCTCGTCGCGCGTGACGCGGTAGCTGGGGCACATGGTGCCGGCGTCGAACTTGCGGCAGTGCCCGTTGTTGTTGCACATCTCGACGGCCTTGGCGAAGCCGCCGGTGATGTCGCCACCGGTGCCGGGTGCACTCACCTGCTCGGTCAGCGGGTCGTTCTGCACGTTCCAGGGCGACCAGTCGAAGACGGGCTTGAGCTCGATCGTCCGGTAGCCGGGCGGGAAGCGGAACAGGCGCGATTCGTCCATCCTCGGCGGGTCGACGATCTTGCCGGGGTTGAGCAGGTTGGCCGGGTCCAGTTCGCGCTTGATGGCGCGGAAGGCCTCGTTGATCGCCGGGCCGAACTGCCATTGAATCCACTCGCCGCGGCACAGTCCGTCGCCATGCTCGCCGCTGAAGGCGCCCTTGAACCTGCGCACCAGCTCGGCAGCCTCCTCGGCGATGGCGCGCATCTTGGCCGCGCCGTCACGCCGCATGTCCAGGATGGGCCGCACGTGCAGCGTGCCCACCGAGGCGTGCGCGTACCAGGTGCCGCGCGTGCCATGTTTCGTGAACACCTCGGTCAGCGCGTCGGTGTACTCGGCCAGGTGTTCGAGCGGCACCGCGCAGTCCTCGATGAAGCTGACCGGCTTGCCGTCGCCCTTGAGGCTCATCATGATGTTGAGGCCGGCCTTGCGCACTTCCCACAGCGCCTTCTGCGGCGCTTCGGCTTCCAGGCGCACCACACGGTCGCCCATCTGCTCGCACAGCGAGTCCAGCCGGCGCAGCAGCTCGGCGCGGTCGTCGCCGCTGAATTCCACCAGCAGGATGGCGTCGGGCGCGCCGAGGAGCGCGCCTTCGATCACCGGCCGGAACGCGGGGTTGGTGCGCGCCAGCTCGATCATCGTGCGGTCCACCAGTTCCACCGCGCTGGGCCCCAGCTTGACGATGTGCTGTGCCGAGTCCATGGCGTCGTGGAAGCGCGTGAAGTTCACCACCCCCAGCACCTTGGCCCTGGGCAGCGGCGCCAGCTGCAGCGTGAGGCTCCGGTACACGGCCAGCGTGCCTTCGGCGCCCACCAGCAGGTGCGCCAGGTTCACGCTGTCGTCGCGCGTGTAGGGCCGCTCGCTCTGCGGGTGGAAGATGTCCAGGTTGTAGCCGGCGACGCGGCGCAGCACCTTGGGCCAGCGGGACTCGATCTCGGGCCGCAGGCGGTCGGCCAGGCCGCGCACGAAGTCGGCCACCGCGCGCTCGCGCGCGCCCAGCGAGTCCAGCGGCCCGAAGCGCACCGCCGTGCCGTCGGCCAGCCAGGCCGAGATGCCCAGCACGTTGTGCACCATGTTGCCGTAGGCGATGCTGCGGCTGCCGCAGCTGTTGTTGCCCGCCATGCCGCCGATCGTGGCCTGCGCGCTGGTGGAGACGTCGACCGGGAACCACAGCCCGTGCGGCTTCAGCTCGGCGTTCAGGTGATCCAGCACGAGGCCGGGTTCCACTTCGCAGGTCATCGCCCGCGGGTCGACCGCCAGCACGCGGCGCAGGTGCTTGCTCTGGTCGACGACCAGCGCCTCGCCCGTGGTCTGCCCGCATTGCGAAGTGCCGCCGCCGCGCGGCAGCAGCGGCACCTTCAGGTCGCGCGCCACCGCCAGCACGGCGGCCATGTCCTCAGGCGTGCGCGGCACCACCACGCCCAGCGGCATCTGCTGGTAGATGGAGGCGTCGGTGGCATAGCGGCCGCGCGAGGCGGCGTCGAACATCAGCTCGGCGCCGGTCTCGGCGCGCAGGCGGCGTTGCAGGTTTTCCAGCATCGTGCGCGGATTGTCGTATGCCAACATCGGCGCTTCCCTTCCGCCGCCACGAGGCGAAACCCCATGATCCCGCTCGACCAGCACCCCAGCGGCCGCCACTTCCTGCAGATCCCCGGCCCCAGCCCGGTGCCCGACCGCGTGCTGCGCGCGATGAGCCTGCCCACCATCGACCACCGCGGCCCCGAGTTCGGCCGCCTGGGACTGAAGGTGCTGGCCGGCCTGAAGCAGGTCTTCCGCACCCAGCACCCGGTGGCGGTGTACCCGGCCTCGGGCACCGGCGCCTGGGAAGCGGCGCTGGTGAACGTGATGTCGCCCGGCGATTCGCTGTTGATGTTCGAGACCGGCCACTTCGCCACCCTGTGGCAGAAGATGGCACTCAAGCTCGGCCTGAAGCCCGAGTTCCTCTCGCTGCCCGGCACCGATGCCGCGACCGGCCTGCCCTGGTCGTGGCGAAAGGGTGTCGATGCGGGCCTGATCGAGCAGCGCCTGCGCGCCGATGCCGGCCACGCGATCAAGGCGGTCTGCGTGGTGCACAACGAGACTTCCACCGGCGTCACGAGCGACATCGCCGCGGTGCGCCGCGCCATCGACGCCGCGAAGCACCCGGCGCTGCTGATGGTGGACAGCATCTCGGGTCTGGCCAGCGCCGACTACCGCCACGACGAATGGGGCGTCGACGTCACCGTCAGCGGCAGCCAGAAGGGCCTGATGCTGCCGCCGGGCATCAGCTTCAACGCGCTCTCGCCGCGCGCGCTGGAAGCGTCGAAGCGGGCGCTGCTGCCGAAGAGCTTCTGGGCCTGGGACGAGATCGTCGAGATGAACCGGACCGGCTACTGGCCCTACACGCCCAACACCAACCTGCTCTACGGCCTTTCCGAAGCGCTGGACATCCTGCTCGAACAAGGGCTCGAAGCCGTGTTCGCGCGCCACCAGCGCTGGGCCGAAGGGGTGCGCGCCGCGGTGCGCGCCTGGGGCCTGCCGATCCAGTGCGCCGACCCCGCGGTGTACTCGCCGGTGCTCACCGGCGTGGTCACGCCGCCGGGCGTGGACGCCGACGCGCTGCGCCGCCTCATCCACGAGCGCTTCGACCTTTCGCTGGGCACCGGCCTGGGCAAGGTGAAGGGGCGCATGTTCCGCATCGGCCACCTGGGCGACAGCAACGACCTCACGCTCGTGGCCACGCTGGCCGGCGTGGAGATGGGCTTGAAGCTCGCCGGCGTGGGCACGGCGGGCAGCGGCGTGGCGGCGGCGATGGAGTTCTTCGCCGCGCACCCGCAGCAACAGCCGCTCGTGAAGGCGGCCTGAAGGAGGACCGCAGCATGACGAACCGCCGCCGCTTCACCCTTGCCACCGGCGCCGCGCTCGCCTCGCTGGCCGCGCCGCGTGTCTTTGCGCAGGCCTGGCCGGCCGGCACCATCCGCATCGTCGTCGGCTTCCCGCCCGGCGGCGGCACCGACGCGCTGGCGCGCCTCCTGGCCGCCAAGCTCACGACGACCTGGAACCAGCAGGTCATCGTCGAGACCAGGGCCGGCGTCGCCGGCGTGCTGGCGGCAGAGTACGTGGCCACCCAGCCGGCCGACGGCACCACGCTCTTGATGGCGCACATCAACAGCCACGCGCTCGCGCCCAGCCTGCAGCCGCGCCTGAAGTACGACCCGGAGCGCGACTTCACGCCGATCATGATGGTCGGCGTCACGCCCAACCTGCTGGTGTGCAACCCGCAGCAGCCGGCGAAGACGGTGAAGGACATCGTGGCGCTGTGCAAGGCCCGGCCGGGCGAGATCGGCTTCGGCTCCGCCGGCGCGGGGTCGGCGCAGCACCTGGCACTGGAACTCTTCAAGCAGCGCGCCAAGGTCGACGCGCTGCACGTGCCCTACAAGGGCAGCGCGCCCGTCATCACCGACCTCATGGGCGGCCAGATCCAGTACGCCTTCGAGACCATGACCGCGGCCACGCCGCACGTGAAGAACGGCAAGCTGCTGGCGATTGCGCAGACGCGCGCGAAGCGCGCCAAGGGCCACCCCGACGTGCCGACCATGGTGGAGCTGGGCTACCCCGGGTTCGAGGCCACCACCTGGTACGGGCTGGCCGGTCCGGGCAAGCTGCCGGCGGCTGTCGTGAAGAAGATGAACGAGGACGCCAACGCCGTGATGGCGATGCCCGACGTGCAGGAGCGGTTGGAAGGCTACGGCGCCGAGGACGGCGGCGGCAGTCCCGAGCGCTTCGCGCAGTTCATCCGGAGTGAGATCGCGCTCTGGCGCCAGGTGGTGAAGGACGGCAACGTCAAGGGCGAGAGCTGAGGCCTTCGCCCACGCTTTCCAGTAGCGCGGCTTCGACCGCGCCGACCGGCTGCCACTCGTCGAAGCCCGCCAGCCGCGGCCCCGCTGCCGCGCGCGACACCGCCAGCCGCACGCCCTGCGCCGCCGCGGCGTCGCGCAGTTCGAAGGCTTCGCGCACGGTGGCGCCCACCGGCCGCCGCAGGCGCGCCGCGCCCACGCCCCGCGGCCCCCCCGCCCGCCGCCCGGGGTGCAGGGCCCACGCGAGCGG
>CAYVXO010000021.1:0-40258 GCA_964454485.1 uncultured Rubrivivax sp. | reverse complement strand
ATTCGGCCGGCGGCGCCTTCGCGGCGCGGCTGGGCGCGCGGCTGGACGCGCTGGCGGCGGACCGCCTGGCCGGCGTGCTGCTGCTCGACCCGGTGGCCACGCCCACCTTCGCCGCCGACGTGCAGCGCGCGGCGCGCGGCCGCCCGGTGCTGGCGCTGATGGCCGAGGCCCACCCCTGCAACGCGATGAACAACGCGCTGCCGGCGCTGCGCGATGCAGGGGCCGAGGTGGTGTTCACGGGCCCGGGCTCGACCCACCTGGACGCCGAAGGCGAGGACGTCGACGCCCTCGGCCGCGCGGCCTGCGGCGTGCCGCAGCCGGCGCGGGTGGAAGCGCTCCGGGCGCGCGCCGCCGACTGGCTGCGCGCGCTGCCGGAAGACGCTCAGTCTTCCAGGTAGCGCGCGGCCAGTTCGCGCCGCGCGGCGTCGGTCAGCCCCAGGCGCTGACGCAGGTAGCCGTCGACGCCGCCGGGCTCGCGCTCGACGATCGCCAGCGCGTGTTCCAGGAAGCCGGCCTGCACGTTCCACATCACGTCCAGCACCTCGCCCGGCAGCGGGCCGGGCGGCTGCGGCGGGCGGCGGTAATGCTCGTTGCTGAGCAGGTAGTCCTGCAGCACCAGCGGGCGCGGCACGCCCAGCGCCAGCAGCACCAGCGCGGCGGCGACGCCGGTGCGGTCCTTGCCGGCGGTGCAGTGGAAGACCAGCGGCGCGCGCGCGGCCAGCAGGTGGTCGAACAGCGCCGCGTAGCGGTCCACGTGGTCCTGCACCAGGCGCTCGTAGAGCTCGCGCATCATCTCGGCGGCCAGCGCCGCGTCGAGCGCGCGGCCGGCCGCATGCTCTTCCTGCAGCCGGCTCACCACCGAAGGCTCGATGGCGAGCGCATGGCGCGTCACGCCTTCGATGGCATACGACGCGGCGGCGCTCTCGTCCTCACCACGCAGGTCCAGCGCGGCGGCCAGGCCCAGTTCGGCCAGCCGGCGCCGGTCGGCTTCGCTGAGGGCGCCCAGGTGGTCGGAACGGAAGATGCGGCGCCAGCGCAGCGGCCGGCCTTCGTGGCCGGGGTAGCCGCCGAGGTCGCGGAAGTTGGTGGCGCCTTCGAGTTTCCAGTGGCGCAGGGGGTGGCGCGGCATGGCGGGTCTTCAGTCTCCGATGAGGGTGCGGATGCGCGCCAGCGCGGCCGCGTTCAGCCGTGCGCCGCGGGCAGCGAAGGCGTCGAGCAGCGCGGCCGCGGCGGCCGGCGTGTGCTCGTAGCCGGGCGCCAGCCGCGTCAGTTCGGCGGCCAGCGCGGGGTGGCGCATCTCCAGCCGGCGCGTGCCGTCGAAGGGGTCGCCGCCGGCGGCGCGGCGGCGCAGCGCGTCCAGCTCGATCAGGCGGTCCAGCGCATGGCCCTGCACGAAGCGCATCGCAGAGAGCTTCTCGCCGCGGTGCCAGCGGCCCAGGCCGACCAGCAGGTTGGCGATCGCCTCGCCGACGATCCAGGTCTCGTCGGTGGTCGGCCGCGGCAGCGCCTTGCGTGGCGTGGCGAGCGCGGGGTCGGCGTCCGCGCGCCGCCAGACCACGCGGCCCGGGGCGAAGGGAATGCCTTCGAGCTCGGCCGGCTCGAAGACCGCGAACTCGCAGAACAGGCCGTCTTCCATCAGCGCCTTGTGGCCGTCGCCGGTGTTGCGGAAGTGCCAGGCCAGCGGGTGGGCACGCGCCAGCCAGTCCAGGCGGTCGAGATAGCGCGCCTTGTGGCCGGGCTCGACGACGACGAAGAAATCCAGGTCCGACCACTCGTCGATGCGGCCGGTCTCCAGCCCCACCGAGCCCAGCCCCAGCAGCGCCAGCGCATCGCCTTCGGCGGCCACGCTGCGGGCGATGGCGTCGAGCCGGCCGAGCAGGCGTTCCGAGGCGGTCATGCGCCGATTGTGCTCGGCGCGAGGACAATCGCCGCCCAGGAACCCCTTGACGGAGCGCCCCCTTGTCCGACGGCCTCGAAGACGACACCCGCGACCGCAGCCCGCTCGAATACCCGTTCGAAGGCCTGCCGGCGACCGGCACCACCACCGCGGTGGCCGAAGGCGTGCACTGGATCCGCATGCCGCTGCCCTACGCGCTGGACCACATCAACCTCTACGCCATCGACGACGGCGCCGGCTGGGCCGTGGTCGACACCGGCACCCGCACCGACGCCGTGGCCGACGCCTGGCGCCAGCTGTTCACCTTGTCCACCGACGGCCGCAGCATCACGCGCATCTTCGTCACCCACATGCACCCGGACCATGTCGGCATGGCCGGCTGGCTGGCGCGCAAGTTCAACGCCCGCCTCTGGATGACGCGCGAGGAGTACCTGCACTGCCGCGTGATGGTGAACGACACCGGCCGCGAGGCGCCCGACGACGCGACGCGCTTCTACCGCCGCGCCGGCTGGAACGAAGCCGCCATCGAGACCTACCGCACGCGCTTCGGCAACTTCGGCAAGCACATCCACCCGAGCTACCGCCGCCTGCACGACGGCGAGCGGCTGAAGATCGGCGAACACGAATGGCGCGTCGTCACCGGCAACGGCCATTCGCCCGAGCATGCCTGCCTGCACAACGCGGCGCAGAAGCTGCTGGTCTCGGGCGACCAGGTGCTGCCGCGCATCAGCTCCAACGTCTCGGTCTACCCGCTGGAGCCCGACGCGAACCCGCTCGCCGACTGGCTGGATTCGCTCGACAAACTGCAGCGCGAGGTGCCCGACGACGTGCTGGTGCTGCCTTCGCACGGCGAGCCCTTCCGCGGCCTGCACCGCCGGCTGGACGCGCTGCGCCGCGGCCAGCACCTGGCGCTGCAGCGCCTGCGCCGCACGCTGGGCGAAGGACCGAAGCGCGCGATCGACGTCTTCGGTGCGCTCTTCGCGCGCGCGGTGCCCGAAAGCAACGTGCCGCTGCTGGGCATGGCCACCGGCGAGAGCCTGGCCTGCCTGAACTGGCTGGCCGCGCGCGGCGAGGCGGTGCGCGAGACGGGGGCCGACGGGGTGGACCGCTACCGGATGGCCTGAGGTCCTTCGGTCGGGCCTTCGGCCGGGCCTGTGCAGGGCCGTTGGCCGGAGTTTCGCCGGCCTGCACATTCCCAACGTCTCGAACGCGATGTGCCACCGCATCATCGACGACGCCTTGCGCGAACGCCGGCAGGCCGTCCGCGACCTCGGCGTCGACTTCGCCCCGCCGCTGGACGATCCGGCCTCGATGGTGGCGGCGCTGGGCTGCCGACCGCGTGCCACGTGGTCCATCGTCGGGCACGCCGTCGAGGCGGGGGCGATGCGCAGCCGCGCTGGTTGCTGAACTCGCTGCTGCCCAGCCTGCGCGACGGCTGTTGCGTCCACGCCTTCGAGGCCTTGCCTCTCGGCGCGGGCGCGTCGGGAGCCGGCTGACGCGCGATCGGCATCGGCAAGCGCCGCCGGACCACCGGCTGGAAGGGATCGCCCTCATCCGGGGGGCTGCCCGTGCCGAATGTGGTGAAGCGACCCCCTCGGATGCGGCCGGGCCCGTGCCGGCGGCGCCGATTTCTGGAATCCTTGCCGTTCCTTCGCGCGCGCCGCGCCGCGGTGGCGCGTCGAACGTCCACTCACTTGCCTCGTCCCCACCATGCTTCTCGCCCTGCCCGATGTGCTGTCCGCCGACCAGGTTGCCTATGCGCGCGGCAAGCTCGAGCTTGCCGACTGGGGCAGCGGCCTCATGAGCGCGGGCCACCAGGGCGCGCGGGTCAAGAACAACCGGCAGCTGGCCGAGACCGACCCCGTGGCCGTCGAGCTGGGGGAGATGATCCTGCAGGCCCTGGGCCGCAACGCCATGTTCCTGTCGTTCGCCCTGCCGCTGCGCGTGCTGCCGCCGATGTTCAACCGCTACGGCGTGGGCGAGACCTTCGGCACCCATGTCGACGGTGCCATCCGCAACATTCCCGGCACGCACCTGCGCCTGCGCACCGATCTGTCGTGCACGCTCTTCCTGTGCGAGCCGGACGAATACGACGGCGGCGAACTCTGCGTGGAGCACACCTACGGCAGCCAGAGCGTCAAGCTGCCCGCCGGGCACATGGTGGTGTACCCGTCCACCAGCCTGCACCACGTCGCACCGGTCACCCGGGGCACGCGCACCGCTTCCTTCTTCTGGCTGCAGAGCCTGGTGCGCGACAACGCGCAGCGCGCGCTGATGTTCGACCTCGACACCGGCATCCAGCAGCTGTCCACCGACCATCCGGATCATCCGGCAGCGGTGAAGTTGACCGGCGTCTATCACAACCTGCTGCGCCTCTGGGCGCAGACCTGAGTCGATCCGCTGTCGGCCCGCGCGCGGGCCGATCGAGGCCTGCCCTCGGCCGCGGGGACCAGCGTCGCGCATCGCTGCGGGCGACCACCGCACCTGCGGGGGTGCAAACATTAAAGCTTTCGTAATAATCGAGTCCCATTGCCACTCATCGTCCGTGGCAGCGTGAGGGGCCCTCTTGAATGCGGAATCCGTCCTGCACCGGCAACGGCCCGCGGCCCTGGCGCCAGGCGGGGCGTGGGAGACCCTGGGGGCGCAGGCACAGGCGCTGCACCGTGAGGGCCGCTACGCCGAGGCGGTGGCCGCGGCGCAGAAGGCGCTGGCCCTGGTCGAGCAATGCGACTGGCACGACGATTCGGTCCTCGCCCGCAGCCTCAACGACCTCGCCGCGCTGCACGCGACCTGCGGCCGCTACGACCTCGCCGAGCCTCTGTACGTCCGCGCGCTGGCGCTGCGCGAAGCCAGCCTGGGCGCGGCGCATCCCGAGGTTGCGCAGAGCTTCAACAACCTGGCGCTGCTGCGGGCTGCGCGGGGTCAGTACACGGCGGCCGAGTGGCTGTACCACCGCGCGCTGAGCATCCAGGAGAAGTCGCTCGGCGCCGGGCACCCTGAACTGGCGGGCACCCTCAACAACCTGGCGGTGCTGCTCAAGACCCAGGGCCGGCTGGCGTCGGCCGGGGTGCTGTACCGGCGCGCGCTGGCGATCCGCGAGAAGACCTGCGGTCCGGACAGCCCCGAGGTGGCGCTGAGCCTGCACACCCTGGCCGCGCTGCTGGTCGCGCAGGGCGATCCGGCGCAAGCCGAGCCGCTGTGCCGGCGATCGCTCGCCATCCGGGAGAAGGCCTTCGGCGCCGACCATCCCGACGTGGCGATGAGCCTCAACGTGCTGGCCATGGTGCGCGCCGGCCTGGGCCGGCCGAACGAGGCCGAAGCGCTCCACGCCCGCGCCCTGGCCATCCGCGAGCGGGTGCATGGCGCACACCACCCCGACGTGGCGCAGAGCCTGCACAACTTCGCGCTGCTGCAGCGGGCCCAGGGCCGTGCGGCGCAGGCGGAGGCGCTGTTCGGCCGTGCGCTGGCGATCCGCGAGCGTGCGCTGGGCCGGGATCATCCCGCCGTCGCGGACACCCTGGCCGCGCTGGCCGGGCTCCATCGCGACCTCGGCCGCGTGGACGAAGCCAGCACGCTGGAAGCGCGGGCGCTCGCCATCCGGGCGCTGAAGCGATGAGCTTCGGACACCCGCACGACAGCCGCCCGATGCCCGCGGCAGCCGCAACCCGGCCTGCCGCGTGGCGCCGGCCCGCCACCGCCCATTCCCGTCGGCGATCGACCCGCCGATCCTGACCTCCACCCTTTCCACCCCGGCCCTGGTGCCCTGAGCCCGGAGAACTCCCGACATGGTCTGCAGAACACTCGCCCCGATCCCCTCCAGCCTCGGCGTGACCGCGCTGATGCTCACGCCGGCCGCCTTCGCGGCGGACGCGCAGGCGCCGGCTCCGGACACGGTGACGGTGACGGGGCAGAACGAGCTCAAGCTGTCCTCCCCCAAGCAGACCAAGCCCCTGGTCGACACGCCGCAGACCCTGACGGTCATTCCCGCCGGGCTGATCCAGCAGCAAGGCGCCGCGACGCTGCTGGACGTCTTCAAGAACAGCCCGGGCATCAGCATGCTGGCCGGCGAAGGCGGCAGCGGCGGCGCGCCGGGCGACAGCCTCAACATCCGCGGCTTCAACAACCGCAAGGACATCTTCGTCGACGGGGTGCGCGACTTCGGCAGCTACTCGCGCGACCCCTTCAACCTGGAACAGGTCGAAGTGGTCAAGGGCCCGTCCTCGGTGCTGGGGGGCCGCGGCTCCACCGGCGGCACGGTGAACCTGGTGACCAAGCAGGCGCAGAAGGACAGCTTCTCCGCCGGCACGGTCGGCGTCGGCACCGACGCCTACCAGCGGCTGACGCTGGACGTCAACCAGTCGCTCGAAGGCACCCTGGACGGCGCGGCCCTGCGCATCAACGCGATGGGGTTCAGCGGCAACGTCCCGGGCCGCGACTACGTGCGAAACCAGCGCACGGGCATCCATCCCACCATGACCTTCGGGCTGGGCTCGCCGACCCAGGTCCAGGCCGGCTGGTTCTACACGACGCAGCACAACCAGCCCGACTTCGGCCTGCCCTTCGTGCCGCTCGCCAACGATGCCGTCCCGGGCGTCGCCGGTTACGGCAACAAGGTGGCGCCGGTGCCGTACAGCAACTACTACGGCCTCATCAACCGGGATCACGAGGACATCGACACGAACATCGGCTCGGTCGTCGTGAAGCACGATTTCGGAAGCGGCGTCAGCCTCAGCAACCGCACGCAGGCCGGCAGGACCCGGCGCGACTCCATCTTCTCGGCGCCGCGCTTCAGCAACGCCACCACCACGCTCATCAACCACGAACTGCAGTCGCTGGACGAGGCCGACACGATCCTCGCCAACCAGACCGACGTGACCATCAAGTTCGCCGCCGGCGGGATGACGCACACGGTGGTGACCGGCGCGGAACTCTCCCGCGAGAGGTCGCTCAACTTCCCCCGCGGGGCCTACAACCCGGGTACCAGCCCGGCCGATTCGGCACCCCTGGCGGCCGCGGCCTTCCCGGTCACCGACATGCTCAACCCCGATCCGTTCCAGCCCTATGCCTATTCGGTGCAGCGCACCGGGGCCTCGACCGACACGGTCGCCCATTCGGCGGCGCTGTATGCCTTCGACACGGTGGACCTGGACGAGCACTGGTCGCTGATGGGCGGCCTGCGCTGGGACCGGTTCAAGGCGAACGCGACCGCCGTTTCCAGCACCTTCACGAAGAACGTGGTGACCAGCCTGAGCCGCACCGACAACATGACCAGCTGGCGCGGCAGCGTCTCCTACAAGCCGGCCCCCAACGGCAACGTCTACGTCAGTGCCGGCACGTCGTTCAACCCGTCCGCGGAAGGGCTCACCCTGGCCAGCACCGTCACGGCGCAGAACAATGCCAACCTGGGCCCCGAGAAGAGCATCTCCTACGAAGTCGGGACCAAGTGGAACCTGTTCAGAGACAAGCTGCTCGTCAGCGCCGCGCTGTTCCGCACCACCAAGACCAACGCCCGCACCGTCAACCCGGCCGTCCCCACCGACATCGTCACGCTCGACGGCGAACAGCGCGTGCAGGGCCTCGAGATCGGCGCCACCGGCCGCGTGACCGATGCCTGGAGCCTGGTCGCCGGCTACGCCTACATGGACGGCAAGATCGTCTCCTCGAAGAACCCGCTCGAAGTGGGCCAGCCGCTGAGCAGCGCTCCGAAGAACTCGGCCAACCTCTGGACGGTGTACACGCTGCCGTTCAACGTGGACGTCGGCGGCGGCGTCAGCTACCTGGACAAGCGCGTGGTCAACACGACCGCCACGCGCTACGTCGACGGTTACGCGGTGTTCGACGCGATGGCCGCGTGGCGCGTGAACAACCGCCTCTCCCTCAACCTCAACATCTACAACCTGGCCGACAAGAAGTACATCCTCGAGTCGTACAACACGGGCAGCAGCGGCAACGTGCTGCCGGGCAACGGGCGCTCGGCGGTCCTGGCCGGCGTGTACAGGTTCTGAATTCCGGGCCGGCGGAGTGAGGATTCATCGGCACGGCCCGGTTTGCCGCCTTCCCGACCCGCATGTGCAGTGGAAGAATGCGGGGCTTGCGGACCGGCGCCGCGGCTGCCCCTGCAGCACGGCCGCGGGTCGGCGCTGATCACCGATGGGGAATTCAATGCTCAAGAGAATCAAGCTGCTCGCAACCGCCTTGTTCATGGGTGTGGCGGCCGGCTCGGCATGGTGCGCGCCGGGCGACATGGACCCGGCGCTGCGCGCCAAGGCGCAGCGGGCCGTCGATGCCGGTGCCAAGTACCTGATCGGCAAGCAGGCCGCCAACGGCTCCCTGCTGAACTCGGTCGGATTGACGGCGCTCGCGCTCACCACCATCGTCGAGAACCCGTCGGGCACCGCCGCGGCCGACAAGGAGGCGATCGGGAAGTATGCGAAGTTCCTCGTCTCGAACGCCCACCCCGACGGCTCGATCGTCGAGCGCGCGCACGACGAGACCTACAACACCGCGGTGGCGATCGCGGCGCTGGCGGCGCTGAAGGACCCGGCCTACGCGCCCCTCATCGCGGCGGGCCAGAAGTACATCGTCGGCAGCCAGTCGAACGAGTCGCGCAACATCACGCCGGACAACAGCTGGTACGGCGGCATCGGCTACGGCGGCGAGAAGCGGCCCGACGTGTCGAATCTCTACGTCGCGCTCGAGGCGATGCGCAAGACCGACTTCGATCCCGCGGACCCGGTATGGCAGAAGGCCCTGATCTTCGCCAGCCGGATGCAGAACCGCAGCGAGAGCAACGACCAGAAGTGGGCCGGCAACGACGGCGGTTTCGTCTACGCGCCCGGCGACAACCTGCCCAAGATGGGCGGCGGCACGAACTCCTACGGCTCGATGACGGCCGCCGGGCTTTACAGCCTGCTGCTGATCGGCGTCAAGAAGACCGATCCGCGCGTCCAGGCCGCCTACAAGTGGTTGACCACGAACTACACGCTGGACAGCAACTTCGGTGTCGGCTCGAAGAGCGCGCTGTTCTACTTCTACTGCGCCTTCGCGAAGGTCATGAGCGCCTACGGCGAGAAGGAGTTCGTCGACGGCCGCGGCGTGCGCCACAACTGGCGCAACGAACTGGCCGAGAAGCTGATCTCGCTGCAGGACGCCGACGGCTCCTGGGTCAATCGCGACTCGAAGGACTGGTGGGAGAACAGGCCCGAACTCGTGACCTCGTGGAGCGCGATCGCGCTCGAGCACGTGCTGAAGTGAGCGCGGCCCGTCCCGGGCACCGGTCGCGGCCGCGGCCGGCCCCCCGGGACGACGGCCCGGCACCGCGCCGCTAGCCTGCCGGGAACGCGACCTCCGCCGCCAGGCCGCCCAGCGGCGAATCGCCCAAGGTCACGCGCGCGCCATGCGCGTCGGCCATCGCCTTGACGATCGCGAGGCCGAGGCCGCAGCCGGGGCGATCGTTGTCGCGGCCGCGGTAGAAGCGCTCGAAGACGCGCTCGCGCTCGGGGCCGGCGATGCCGCGACCGCTGTCGTGGACCCACAGCACCGCGTGGTTGCCTTCCTGCCGCGTGCCGAGCGCGATCTCGCCGCCGTGCGGCGCATGCGCGACCGCGTTCGCGAGCAGGTTGCGCAGGATGAGGCCGATGCCGAACTCCGAGCCGGCGAGATGGCTGACCTCGAAGCGCTGCGTCAGCCGCAGTTCGCGCTCCGCCGCCAGCGGCCCGAGCTCCCCGAGCACCGATTCGACGACGCGCACGACGTCCACCTGGCGGCGCTCGCTCGCGATCCGCGCCGGATTGCCCGCGAAGGCATCGCTGCGCGCCAGGTCGAGCAGCTGGTTGACCAGATGCGCGGCGTGATCGACCTTCACCTGCACCGCCCGCAGCGCGTCGTTGCGGGCCTGCGTCCCGCTGCGCGGGTGCGCGGCGAGCTGGGCCTGTGCACGCAGGCCGGCCAGCGGCGTGCGCAACTCGTGCGCGGCCGCGGCCACGAAATCGCGCTCGTTGCGCAGCGCGGTGTCCAGCCGTTCCATCAGCTGATTGACGGCCTCCAGCAGCGGTGCCAGCTCGGCCGGCTGTTCGTCCAGCGCGACCGCCCGCAGGTCGGCAGGACCGCGCCGTGCCACCTGCTCGGTGGCCGCATGCAGCGGTCTCAGCGCCAGCCGCAGCAGCAGCGCGCTCAGCACCCCGAGCAGCAGCGCCGAAAGACCCAGGCCGAGGGCGAGGTGGCGGTCGAAGAGGTCGGCGGCGGACAGCCTCTTGCTCAGCGGTTCGGCGGCCTGGATGCGGTAGCGCTGTCCGGGGCCGGGCAGGCTGACGACCCGGAAGGCTTCGCCGTCGATGGTCCGCGTCGCCCATCCGACCTCGGCCAGCGGCACGAAGGGCATCAGGGGCGTCGGCTGCGCGGCGCTCAGGCTGGACACCAGCAGGCGCCCGTCGCCCGACCACACCTGGTAGCGGTAGTGGCCTGCGCTGCTGCCTTCGGTCTCGATGGGCACCGGTGCCGTCAGGCCCCGGCCGGCGATCTCGCTCACCTGGTCGTCGGTGAAATCGAGCAGGGTCTGCGCGATGTCGGCCAGCCGGGCGTCGAAGAGCAGGGTGTCCTGGCGCCGCACGGCGTAGTAGATGGCCACGCCGCCGGCCGACCAGGCCGAGACGCAGGCCACGGCGGCGATGGCCAGCAGCCGGCTTCGCAGCGACCAGCGCCGCGGCCGCAGGTTCACTCCGCCTCCGCGCTGCCCAGCCTGTAGCCGGCACCGCGCACGGTCTGGATCCAGCCGGCGCCGAGCTTGCGCCGCAGGTGGTGGATGTGGACGTCGACGACGTTGCCGACGATTTCGTCGGGATCGGCGTACAGCGCCTCCTGGAGCTGGGCTCGGGTCAGCACCTCGCCCTTGCCGCGCAGCAGGGCCTCGAGCAGCCAGAACTCGCGCTTGGTCAGCAGCACGAACTGGCCATCGACCGACACCGTGCCGCTGGCGGGCACCAGGCACAGGCCGCCGTGGCGAAGCGCCGAAGCCGGACCCGCCTCGGCGCCGCGGCGGCGCTGCACCGCGCGCAGCCTGGCCGCCAGTTCGTCCAGGTGGACGGGCTTGACCAGGAAGTCGTCGGCGCCCAGGTCGAGCAGGCGCACGCGGTCCTGCACCTTTTCGCGCGCCGTGATCACGATCACCGGCAACTCGCAGCCGCCCTCGCGCAGCTGCTTCATCACCACCTCGCCGTCGACGTCGGGCAGGCCGAGGTCCAGCACGATCCACTCGTACGCCTGCTTCTTCAGCGCCGCCTCGGTCTCGCGCCCGGTCGCGATCCAGTCGACATCGATGTCGCTGTGGCCCAGCCAGGACCGCACGGCGCCGGCCAGCAGGGCATCGTCCTCGACCAGCAGCAGCCTCATCGGTGTGCGCCGCCGCCGATCCCGATGCGCGGACCGCCGCCGAAAGCGCCGGCGGGCGACAGCGGCTTCATCGGTACCGAGTCACGGCTGACCAACTGCATGATGCGCTTGTCGGGCTCGCTGTCGAGCAAACGGTTATGGAGCATGACCAGGTCGTCGGCTCGTCGGCCGGCCCTTCGCGGAGCGAGCCGTTCGCAGTGTAGTCGCGGGTCGGCACCGAACGGCCGGCGCGGACATCCGTCGCCCATGCCCCGACTGGCCGGGGCGCGGCGTTCACCCGTTCGCCGCCGGCCCGACCGAGCCCGCTAGATCGACATCTTCTGCCGCACGCCTTCGGCTTCCATGTTGGCGCCGCGGCCGCGGGCGACGATCTCGCCGCGTTCCATCACCAGGTACTGGTCGGCCAGCTCGGCGGCGAAGTCGTAGTACTGCTCCACCAGCACGATGGCCATGGTCTTGCGCGCGGCCAGCATGCGGATCACGCGGCCGATGTCCTTGATGATGCTGGGCTGGATGCCTTCGGTGGGCTCGTCGAGCATCAGCAGCTTCGGGCCCGCGGCGAGCGCGCGTGCGATCGCCAGCTGATGCTGCTGGCCGCCGGAGAGGTCGCCGCCGCGCCGCAGCGGCTGGTCGCCAACGACCACGTCACGGCGGTGGCGATCGGCGATGTCGACGACGATGGTCATGCCGACGCGCTGCTGGCCACCGGCTTCAACTACGGATCGGCAGACGACTTCACGCTCTTCGTGTTCCGCAGCGACGGTCGCGGCGGCTTCGCGGCGCCGCAGCGCTACGCCACGCACGCGGGCTACGGCGGCGAGATCGGCTCGACGGTCGTCGCCGACCTCGACGGGCAGGGCCGCAACGCCGTGATCGTGGGCGCTGCGGGCGTGGGCATCGAGATCTTCCGCCGCCAGCCCGACGGCACGCTGGCGAGCAGCCAGTTCATCGACACGCCGGCGAGCTACGTCGCGCGCGTGGCCGACATGGACGGCGACGGCCGCCCCGACCTGGTGGGGCGGCCGTTCTACGGCAACGCCGTCAAGGTGTGGCTGCAGGGGCCCGACGGCCAGTTCGGGCCCGGGACCGACGTGCCCGTCGACGCCGGCAGCTTCGGCGACATGGCCGTCGGCGATGTCGACGGCGACGGCCGGCCCGACATCGTCGTCGCTGGCGGGATCTATTCCGGACAGTCCGTCGGCGTGGTGGTCCGGACCGCCGGGGGCGGCTACGCGAGCCCGGTCTATCCCGATCTCTCCCCGTTCGGCGATGCCTACGGCGCGACGGTCGGCGACGTCAACGGCGACGGCCGCGCCGACATCGTGCTCGCGCTGCAGTTCGGCAGCCGCATCGTCGTGCTGGCGCAGACGGCGCAGGGCGGGCTGGCGCCGCCGGTCGGCGTGCAGGCCGCGAGCAACGCCGACCACGCGGCGGTGGTCGACATCGACGGCGACGGCCGGCCGGACGTGGTCTCCTGGTCCTGGGGCGGCTACCCGGTGTCGCTGAACCGCCAGCGCAGCGACGGCACGCTGGGCGGCACCGAACAGTGGCCGGTGGCCGACTACGGCACCTGGACGCCTTCGCAGCTGGCGGTCGGCGACCTCGACGGCGACGGGCGGCCGGACATCCTCTACGCGAGCGCCTGGCTGCGGCAGCGAGCCGTTCCCGCGACGCCGCCGCCGGCGCCGACCAGCGCGGGCCCGCGGCGGCCGGCGCTGCAGATGATCAGGCTTCGCCCGTCGATGTGAAGCGGCGCCACGCGCGGGGCGCCCATCCGCCGTGCCTCACGAGGCGGCCTTCGCCTCGTACTCGCGGAACATCGCGTTGCGCGCGTCGAGTGCTTCCTGGGTCGCCGGCACCATGATCGGGGCGCCTTCGTGCGCGAACGCCTGGCACTGGTCGACGTACGGGCGCAGGCGCTCGTGGTAGGCGGGGGACGCCGCCGCCGCGTCGCCGCCATGTTCGGTCCAGGTGCGGGCCAGGGTCTCGGCCGACACCATCGCCAGCGTGGTGCCCATGCCCGACAGCAGCGCGGCGCAATGGCCGGCGTCGCCGATCACGGCCACGCGGCCGCGGATCCAGCTCGGCATGTGCGTCTGGCTCACGGAGTCGAAGTAGAAGCTCTTGGCCGCGGGGTCGGTGAAGGCCGCGCGCAGCGCCGGCACCTGCCAGGCGCCGACGCGCGAGAGCAGGCGGTCGATCATGCGGCGCTGCACGGCGAGGTCGCGGTAGTCGTAGTCGATCTCGGGGCTGGCGGCCAGCATCATGGCCTGCGGGCCGTCGCCCGCGTCGCGCACGACGATGGTGAGGCCGGGCACGTTGAGCATCGCCCGCTGCCATTCGCGGTCGGCCGGCAGGTCGACCAGCGCCACGTAGTAGCCGAAGTGGCGCACGAAGTCCTTCTCCGGCCCGAAGGCGAGCCGGCGCACGCTGGAGTGCAGCCCGTCGGCGCCGACGAGGAGGTCGCAGCGCTCCTGCCCGCCGTCGGCCAGGCCCACCACCACGCCGCCGGGGCCGTCGGCGATCGAGGTCACGCCGGTGTCGAAGCGGAACTCCACCGTGCGCGGTACGGCGTCGAAGAGGATGCGGTTCAGGCGGTCGCGCGTGATCTCCACGTCGCGGTCGGTCTCGTTCGCGAACCAGCGCAGGTCCAGGCTGGCCACGCGCTGGCCGCTGCCGTCGAGCACCGGCATCGGCTCGACGATGACCACCTTCTCGGCCTCGATGCGGCCGAGCACGCCCATGCGCTCGGCGGTGCCGAGCGCCTGCCCGCGCACGTCGATCGGGGCGCCGCCGGGGCGCAGCCCCTCGGCCCGCTCGACCACGGTGACGCGGTGGCCCAGGTGCGCGAACCAGTAGGCTGCCGAGAGGCCGGCCATGCTGGCGCCGGCGATGAGAACGTCCATCGGATCACTCCTCGGTGGAGGTTTCGCCGCGCAGGAAGCGGACGATGTGCGAAGCCAGCAGCGCCGGCGCCTGCAAGGCGGCGGCGTGGCCCACGCCGGGCAGCACGGCGGTTCGCGCGCCGCGGATGCGGCCGGCCATCGCGAGCGTCACGCCCGGCGGCACCACGCGGTCGAGTGCGCCGGCCACGAGCAAGGTCGGCGCGGAGATCGCGGTGGCATCGCCGTCGAGCGACGTCTGCACGGTGGCGGCACGGCGGACCGAGCGCGCCGACTCGGCACGTGCGTTCGCGAACACGCGCCGCAGGTCGGGCCGCTCGGCGAGGAAGGGCTCGGGGAAGAACCAGCCGGCCAGTTCCTCGGCCGTGTCCGGCAGACGGCGGCGCAGGGCCGCCAGTTGGGCGGCGTCGGGGCAGGAAGCTTCGTAGGTGTCGGGCACGGGCCAGGTACTGCCCAGCACCAGGCGGTCGACCGTTTGCGGGTGCCGCAGCGCCAGCGCCTGCGCCACGCGGCCGCCGAACGACGAGCCGAAGACGTGCGCGCGCTGCAGGCCCAGCGCCTCCAGCAACCGGGCGGCGTCGTCGGCCAGGTCGGCCAGCGTGCACGGCCGCTCCGGCCCCTCGGTGTCGCCGCAGTCGCGCTGGTCGTAGGCGATGACGTCGAAGTGCGCGGACAGCGGCGGTAGCAGCGCCGCGAACATCTGCCGCGACGCCTCGGCGCCGTGCATCAGCAACAGCGGCGGGCCGGCGCCCACGCGCTCGAACGCGATGCGCACGTCGCCGGCCTGCGCGAAGCCCGTCATGCGGCCTGCCCTTCCTCCTGGTCCATGAAGAAGGTCATCTCGATCTTCAGGCCGCGCGGGTCGTGGACGAACACCTGGTGCAGCGGCCAGCCGGGCACCGGAGCCTCGGTGAAGGGCACGCCCTGCGCGGCCAGGTGCCGGCGCATCTCGACGAGGCCGCGCGAGCGGAACGAGATGTGGTCGACGTGGCCGGTGACGGGATCGGTCGGCTGGTCGGGTGTCGGCAGGTAGGCGTAGAGGTGCACGATGGGCTGGCCGCCCGCGTACAGCCAGGCGCCGGGCGCCGGGATCACCGGCCGCGCGCCGACCTCCAGCCGCATGACGCGCGTGTAGAAGTCCACCAGCGGCGGCAGTTCCTCGGGCGTGCAGCGGACCGTGAAGTGGTGCAGGGCGGTGACGGGCATGGTGGTTCCTTCTAGCGCATCGCGGCCGGCAGCCAAAGCGCCAGCGCCGGCCACGCGATGAGCGCGAAGGTGAGCAGGATGGTGAGCCCGAGGAACGGGTAGCAGCCGCGGAAGATCACGTTCGTCGGCACGTCGGGCGCCACGCTGCGCATCACGGCCACGGTGATGCCCACCGGCGGGCTCACCGCCGCCAGCTCCATCATCACGCACAGGAAGATGCCGAACCACACCTTGTCGATGCCGGCGGTGGCCATCAGCGGCATCACGAAGGGCAGGCTCAGGATCAGCATGCCCAGGCCGTCGAGCGCGGTGCCGAGGATGAAGTACAGCAGCAGCATCGCCAGCAGCAGGTTGGTGCGGCCGAGGTTCCAGCTGGCGATCATCGCCACGAAGTCGGCCGTGACGTTGGTGTGCACCATGAAGCGCGTGAACATGATGCCGGTGACGACGATCACGAACACCATGCCCGAGGTGGCGATGGTCTGGCGCAGCGATTCGGCCAGCGCCGCCAGGTTGAAGCGCCCCATCGCGACGGCGATGGCCAGCACCCCGATCACGCCCACGGCCGCCGACTCCGAAGGCGTCATCACGCCGCCGTAGATGCCGCCCAGCACGATGCCGATCAGCACCAGCGCGGGCAGCAGCTTGCGCAGCGACGCCATCCGCACGGACCAGGGGTAGCTGGGGCCGCGCGGCCCGACCTCGGGCTTCACGGCGCACCACAGCGCCAGCACGGCGCAGTACACCACCGTGAGCAGCAGGCAGGGCAGGATGCCGGCCATGAAGAGCGCGGCGATCGAGGTCTCGGTCCACACGCCGTAGATCACCAGCAGCGTGCTCGGCGGCACCAGCACCGCCAGCGTGCCGGCCGAGGCCAGCGTGCCGGTGGCCAGGCTCAGGTCGTAGCGGTACTTGCGGAACTCGGGCATCACCATCGGCCCGAGCGTGGCCACCGAGGCGATGCTGCTGCCCGTGACGGCGCCATAGGCCGCGTTCGAGAGCACCGCAGAGACGGCGATGCCGCCCGGCATGTGGCCGAACCACTTGCTGATGCAGTCGTAGAGGTCGTCGGTGATGCCGGTGCGGTACGCCAGCTGGCCCATCAGCAGGAACAGCGGCAGCGCGATGAAGACGAACAGCGTGCCGTTCTCCCACAGCGTGAGGCTCAGCTTCGACGCCGCCGCGGTGAAGCCGGTGACGTACAGCTCGCCCAGCACGCCGACGATGGCCATCGACCAGCCGATCGGCAGGCCGAGCATGATCAGCCCCAGCATCGCGACGATGGCGATGTAGCCGACGGTGATCAGGCTCACGGCCGGCCCTCGCTCTGCGCGAACACGTCGCGCAGGCGCTGCACCAGGCGCAGCACCAGCTGCAGCGTGCCGAACAGCATGCACAGCGCCACGAAGAGGCTGATCGGCCAGTACGGGATGTCGATGAACTCGGCCCCTTCGCCACGTGCCCGCATGCCCGGCAGCTCGTGGAACTGCCAGTACGCGACGACGCCCATGAACACGGCGCCGCACAGCGCGCCCGCGGCGTCGGTGAGCGCGCGCGCGCGCGGCGAGTACTTCTCGTACATCGTCTCGGTGCGCACGTGGCCGTCGGCCGCGGTGGTGAAGGGGATCGCGGCCACGAACAGCATCAGCAGCGCTAGCGTGGCGACTTCCTGCGACCACTGGAAGGGGTGGCTGAAGAAGTAGCGGCCGACCACGTCGACGCCGATGACGACCACGATCAGCGGCAGCAGCACGAACGCGGCGATGTCGCGCAGCAGCTTCGGCAGGCCCGCGTTCAGCCAGCGGCCGCCCAGCGCGTGCGGCTCCAGCGCTGGCGGCGCCAGGCCCTGGTCGCGCGCTTCCTGCGAGCCCAGGACCGGGTCGTCGTTCACTGCTGCACCGCCACCGGGTTCTCGATCGACAGCTTCATCAGCTCTTCGGGCGAGAGGCCCTGGTACTTGGCCGTCAGCGCCTGGATGTCCTTCAGCAGCGCCTTCGCCGGCATCTTGTCCTTCTCCAGGTCTTCGGCCCACGCGTCCACCACCGGCTGCAGCTTGTCCTTGAAGCGCTGCATCTCGGCCGGCGCGAGCGTGATCATCTCGACGCCCGCCGCCTTGTAGGCCTCCTTCGCCTTGACCGAGAAGTCGACGCCGGAGATCTTGGTGGAGACCATCGCGAACGGCTCGAGACCGCGCAGGTACAACTGCCGCAGGTCGGCCGGCAGCTTGCCGACGGCCTCGGGGTTGTAGCAGGTCCAGGCGCCGCCGCCGGTGAGGCCGAGTGCGGTGTGGAACTTCGCCACCTCGTGCAGCTTGAAGGGCACGAAGCCGGCGTCGACCCAGAACACGGCGTCGATCACGCCCTGCTGCAGCGCGGTGTAGAGCTCGGGGTAAGGCAGGTTCACCAGCGCCACGCCCAGCGCCTTGGCCACGTCGGGCGACATGCCTTGCGCGCCGACCTTCAGACCCTGCAGGTCCTCGATCCTGCGGATCGGCTTCTTGCTCAGGATGTCGGCGGGCTGGAAGGCGACGTGCATGCCCCAGGCCACGCCCTGCTTCCTGAACTCGGGCACGAAGTACTTCGAAGCCAGCTCCTGCGCGATGCGCGTGGCCACCATCGGGTTCGAAGGCGTCACGAAGGGCTGCTCCCACACGCGCGAAAGCGGCATGCTGCGCCCTTCGTAGGTGGGGTAGCACACGCCCCACTCGCCGACGCCGGTGCGCACGCCCTTGAAGCCGTCCTTGGCGCCGAAGAGGCTGCCCGAACCGTATTCCTTGATCACCAGCTTGCCGTTGCTGGCCGCGGCGATGCGCTTCAGGTTGGCCTGCAGCGGCGGCACCAGCACCGAAGCCGGCGGCGACGGGTGGCTGTACTTGAACTCGATCGGCGCGCCGGTGTAGGTGACGGCCGGGTTGCCGGTGGTGACCTTGCCGGCCAGCCAGTCTTCGCCCAGGTCGGCGTGGGCCCAGCCGGCGGCCAGCAGCAGGGTGGCGGCGGTGATGGATCGCAGGGGGGTGCTCAGCATGTCTTCTCCTCTTGGGGGGTCATCCGGCTTTCAGGGAATAGGCGAGGTCCGGCGCCGGCGACACCCAGCGTGCCGCCGCCAGCGCCAGCACCCGCAGCGCCAGCACCTCCGAAGGCTGCCAGCCGCCGCGCGTGCCGAAGACGTTGAAGGTGGCGTAGCACAGGGGGCCGGCCATCATCGGCACGTTGACCACGGCGTTCAGGCCCAGCGGGCGCATCTGCGCGTAGTCGTCGAAGGTGCGCTCCAGCGCTTCGCTGCCTTCGGCCACGAACACCTGGCCGCGCAGGAACAGCGTCTCGGTCCACGGCGTGAGCGTCTTGCGCTTGCGGCCCTGCACCGGGAACTCGCCGCTGGCCGACGAGTACAGGCGCTGCAGCCGGATCTCGTTGCCGGGATCGTCGCGCGTGGTCACGTTCAGCTGAATGCTGAAGATGCCCGGGCCGGCGAGCAGGCGGCGGTAGGCGTCGATCCTCGCCAGCGCGGCTTCGGCGCCGGGCGCCTCGGCGAGGGCGTCGAGCAGGTTCGCGCACAGGCCCACGCTGAGCAGCGGGCTGGCCGGCGCCGGGTCGTGACTTGCGGTGAACATGGCCGGGAGTCTAGGGTCGCGGAATTACCTCATTGGAAGACTTTCTGATGAGGGTATAAGGCTGACGTTATGGCCGCCGAACGATCGCTCCAGCTGCGCCACGCCGTCGGCTCGCGCCTCAAGCTGCGCCACCTGACGCTGCTGCAGAGCCTGGAGCGCCACCGCACGCTCAGCCGCGTGGCCGCGGAGATGAACCTCAGCCAGCCCGCCATCACGAAGGCGCTGCGCGAGATCGAGGACATCTTCATGACGCGGCTGTTCGAGCGCACGAGCCGCGGACTGGCCGCCACCGCGGCCGGCCGCGCGGTGCTGCGGCTGGCGCAGGTGACGCTGGCCGATGTCGATGCCACCGCCCAGGTGCTCGCCGCCATCGACACCGGCCTCATCGACCGCGTGCGGCTGGGCATCACGCCGCAGGTGCCGGAGGGCCTGCTGAACGCGGCCGTGACGCACCTGCTGGGCCAGTCGCCGCGCGTGTCGGTGCTCTCGCGCGAGGGCACCACCGACGAGCTGGTGGCCGCGCTGTCGGCACGCGAGATCGACTGCGCCATCGGCCGCTCGTTCGACCACGCCGTCGGCATCGAGGTCGAGCAGGAGCCCATCTACGAGCAGGAGCCCTGCCTGCTGGTGCCGGCGAAAAGCCGCGCGCGCCTGTCGCGCGGGCCGCTGGACTGGGCGCGGCTGGCCGGGCTGGACTGGATCTTCCCGCCCCCGAACACGCCCATGCGGCGCACCTTCAGCGCGATGTTCCTGAGCGCCGGCGTGCAGCCGCCGTCACCGGTCGTGGAGACGATGTCGCTGCGCACGATCGAGACCGTGCTGCGCCACCTGCCGAACGGCGTGACGATCCTGGCCAAGGACATCGTCGCCGACCTGGTGCAGCGCGGCGAGTGCGCGGCGCTGCCCTACAGGCTGAGCTGGAACCTGCCGCCGGTGAGCTTCTTCGTCGCCCGGCACATGGCGGCGCACCCGACCGTCCGGTCCCTCGCCACCGCCATCCGCAAGGCGGCCAACGCGCCGGCCATGCGGGCCCGCTGAGACTCTGCGCCGCGCTCCAGCGAAAAGGCACTTCCGCCGTCAGGTGCCGAGCGACTGCCGCAGCCGGGTGACGAAGTCCAGCAATTCCTCGTGCAGGGTCTGCATCGGGGCGACCAGGGACGCCGGCGGCCCGCTGTCCAGCAACTGCTGCTCCAGCACCAGCAGGCGATCGACCAGTGCCGTGGCGCCGATGGCGGCGCAGGCGCCGCGCAGAGAATGGCAGGCTTCGCGCCAGACCGCCAGGGCCCGCGCGTCGGCCGGCATCCGCGACGCCGGCAGGCCTTCGGGGTAGTTGTTGACGAAGCTCTGCAGCACGCGCTCCAGCACCGGCAGGCGCCCGCGCACGTTTCGCATCGCGACGTCGATGTCCAGTTCCGGCATGGCGGCCAGCCGCTGCACCAGGCTCGCGGGCCGGGCGGCACCCGGGGAGGCCGCCGCGCCGCCGGCCGCCGCCGGAACGGGCAGCCAGCGCAGCAGCTTGGCGTACAGCAGCGACGGGTCGACCGGCTTGGCGACGTGGTCGTTCATGCCCGCCGCGAGGCAGGCCTCGCGGTCGTCGCTGAAGGCATTGGCCGTCATCGCCACGATCGGCACCGCGCCGCCGTGCCGCTGCCGGATCTCGCGCGTGGCCGACAGGCCGTCCATCTCCGGCATCTGCACGTCCATCAGCACGAGGTCGTAGGCGCGCTCGCGCATGAGGTCGACGGCGCGCCGGCCGTCGGCGGCCACTTCGACCACCAGGCCGGCCGCGGAGAGCAGTTCGCTCGCCACCTCCTGGTTGATCGGGTTGTCCTCGGCCAGCAGCACGCGCCGGCCGGCATGGCGCTCGCGCAGCTGGCGCTCGGCTTCGTCGGCGGCCAGCGGCGGCGCGGTGGCCGCGTCGCCCGTCCGGCTGAGCACGCGCATCAGCGCGTCGTTCAGCGCCGAGGGCGTGACGGGCTTGACCAGCACCGCGTCGAAGCGCGCCTCGCGCGCCTGGCGCCACATCTCGGTCAGGTCGTAGGCCGTCACCAGGATGGAAGGGGGCGCGCCGCTGCCCAGCACGCGGCGGATCTCGCGCAGGGTCTCGACGCCGTCGATGCCTTCCATGCGCCAGTCGATCAGCATCACGTCGAAGGGCTTCGCCTCGACCATCGCCTGCTCGACGCGGCGCACCGCCTCCAGGCCGCCGGGCTGGGCGTCGACCTCCAGGCCCAGCGCCTGCAGCCGTTCGCCGATCGCCACCCGGGCCTCCGGCAGGTCGTCCACCAGCAGGGCCCGCAGACCGCGCAGTTCGGCCGGCGTCATGCGCCCGGGTGCCGGCGCGGCGCGCGAGACCCAGGCCGTGAACCAGAAGGTGCTGCCCTGGCCGGCTTCGCTCTGCACGCCGGCCTCGCCGCCCATCAGCCGCGAGAGGTGGCGCGTCAGCGCCAGCCCGAGGCCGGTGCCGCCGTAGCGCCGCGTCGTCGAGGTGTCGGCCTGCTCGAAGGCGGTGAAGAGCTGGGCCTGACGGGCGGGCGCGATGCCGATGCCGGTGTCCTGCACCTCGAAGCGCAGCTGCAGCCGTTCGCCGCGCTCGGCCAGCAGTTCGCCGCGCAGCCGCACCCAGCCGCGGTCGGTGAACTTCACGGCGTTCGCCAGCAGGTTCACCAGCGCCTGCGCCAGGTGCTGCGGGTCGCCGACCATGCGGTCGGGCAGGTGGTCGGTGTCCAGCACCAGCTCCAGCCCCTTCTCGCGCGCGGTTTCGCCCACCAGCTCGAAGGCGCGCGAGAGCAGTTCGTCGCGCGAGAACTCCACCGATTCCAGCGTTAGCTTGCCGGCCTCGATCTTCGAGAGGTCGAGCACGTCGTTGATCACCTGCAGCAGGTGCCTGGCGGCGCCGTCGATCTTGCGCAGCCGCTCGCGCACCAGGGCGTCGCGGGTGTCGCGCGCCATCAGGTGCGTGAGGCCGATGATGGCGTTCATCGGCGTGCGGATCTCGTGGCTCATGTTGGCCAGGAAGGCGCTCTTCGAGCGGTTGGCCGCCTCGGCCGTTTCCTTGGCCTGCGCCAGCTCGGCGGTGCGCTCGGCGACCAGTTCCTCCAGGTGCTCGCGGTGCCGGCGCAGCTGCTCCTCGGCGTCGCGGCGCGCGGTGACGTCCTGCACCGTGCCGCGCAGGCCGGTGACGGTGCCGCCCGCCGACAGCAGCGCCTCGGTGCGGATCTCCACCCAGAGCGCGCTGCCGTCGGCACGGCGGGCCGGCAGCACGAGGTCGAAGCTCTCGCCGCCGCGCCGGGCGCGCCGCATGGCCTCTTCGAGCTGCTGCCAGGCCGCGCCGGCGAAGCAGTGGCCTTCGGGTTCGGCGAAGGGGTGCACGCCCTCGCGCCCGAAGATGCGCCCCAGCTCGGCGGTGGCGGCGAAGCGGTCGCTCGCGGCGTCCCAGGTCCAGCTGCCCAGGCGCGCCAGCTGCTGTGCCTCGGCGAGCAGGGTCTCGCGTTCCACCAGCGCCTCCAGCGCGGCGCGCTGGCTGCGCTCGCGTTCCTGCAGCAGCTGCGCGCTCTCCTGGATGGCCTGCGCCGCCTGCTCGGCTTCGCCGAAGTGCATCGGCTCGGGCCTGGGCGGCTCGCCCTTGAGCATCGCCACTGCGGCGTCCTTCAGGCTCTGCACCGAGCGCGCGATGCGGCCGCCCCAGCGCCAGGCCAGCGCGGCGCCGGTGGCGAAGAGCAGCGACATGCCGGCGAGCAGCACGATCATGTCGTGCTGCCACTGCGCCACCAGCGTGCGGCGCGGGATCGCGATGGCGACGGTCCAGCCGGAACCCGGCGACCGGCTGAAGGCCACCATCGACGGGATGCCTTCGCGCGTGGTCGACTCGTAGGCGCCTTCGGCGCGCGACTGCAGGCGCGCCAGCAGCTCCGGATTGGCCTTGATGCCGACGAAGCGCTGCGCCAGGGCCGAGCGTGCGACGGTGGTGCCGCCGCTGTCGGTGATGCTGCTGATCCAGTCCTCGGGCAGCTTCTGGCGCTGCAGGATGCCGGTCAGCATCTCCGGCGTCAGCACCAGGCTCAGGCCGTAGGTCAGGCGACCCTTGTCGCCGAACACGGGCACGTCCACCGTCACCACCGGCTGGCCGGTCACTGTGCTCGTGAAGACGTCGGAGACGATGGGCCGCGCTTCGCGCCACAGGCGCGCGATCTCGGCCGGATTGCCGTGCGCCCCGAGCGGTTCGCCCAGCGGCCGCTGCGTGTTCAGCACCTGCTGGCCGGCGGCGTCGACGAGCACGATGGCGGCGCCGATGTTCTCCGCCAGCATGAGGCTGCGCGCGCGCGCATGGAAGCCGGCGAGGTCGCCGTTCAGCAGATGCGACGAGGTTGAGAGCGCGGTCGCCAGCGAACGCACGCGGGACAGTTCCGCGTCCACCGCCAGCGTCAGCGCACGCGCGGTCTGGATGGTGTCCTTCTCGGTCTGCGCGCGGTCGTCGGTGTACAGGCGGTACACCAGCGCACCGACGCCGACGATGCCCGGCACCAGGCAGGTGGCCACCAGCGCCAGCAGCAACTGGCGGACCGAGACGCGGCGCGGTGCGGGCGCCGGCAACGCGAGCGCGTTCATGCGCCGGCCGCCCGGCGGGCAGTTCTGATCGATTTCACGGGGACCTCTCCTGAGACACGGGCTCGGAGGCCCAGCGTTTCACCAGATTCAGTAACTTCTGGCTGAATCTATCAGGAGTCGAAATTTGCGGAAACTGCAGTTTCCTCGGCTTGAGTTGCATCAAGCGCCGGTGGACGCGCAGCGGCGCGCGGCGTCAGATCGACATCTTCTGCCGCACGCCTTCGGCTTCCATGTCGGCGCCGCGGCCGCGGGCGACGATCTCGCCGCGTTCCATCACCAGGTACTGGTCGGCCAGCTCGGCGGCGAAGTCGTAGTACTGCTCCACCAGCACGATGGCCATGGTCTTGCGCGCGGCCAGCATGCGGATCACGCGGCCGATGTCCTTGATGATGCTGGGCTGGATGCCTTCGGTGGGCTCGTCGAGCATCAGCAGCTTCGGGCCCGCGGCGAGCGCGCGTGCGATCGCCAGCTGCTGCTGCTGGCCGCCGGAGAGGTCGCCGCCGCGGCGGTGGATGAACTGCTTGAGGATGGGGAACAGCTCGAACAGCTCGGGCGGGATGCGCGTGCCGGCCGGGCGCGAGGCCAGGCCCATGCGCAGGTTCTCTTCCACCGTCAGGCGGCCGAAGATCTCGCGCCCCTGCGGCACGTAGCCGATGCCCTTGCGCACGCGCTCGTAGGGCGTGGCTTTCGTGATGTCCTGGCCGTCGAGCTTCACGCTGCCGGTCTTCGCCGGCACCACGCCCATCAGGCTCTTCAGGAGCGTCGTCTTGCCGACGCCATTGCGCCCCAGCACGACGGTGACTTCGCCGATGCGCGCCTCGAAGCCCAGGTTGCGCAGGATGTGGCTGCCGCCGTAGTACTGGTTCAGGCCTTCGACCTGCAGGAGGGCCTCGCCGCCCCGCGGCGATCCAGGGTCAGCGGCCAAGATAGACCTCCACCACCTTCTCGTTGGCCTGGACTTCGCTGAGCAGCCCTTCGGCCAGCACGCTGCCTTCGTGCAGCACCGTCACCTTCTTCTTCCCTTCGGTGAGCTGGTCGACGAACTTCATGTCGTGTTCCACCACCACCAGGCTGTGCTGGCCTTCCAGGCTGAGGAAGAGCTCGGCGGTGCGCTCGGTCTCCTCGTCGGTCATGCCGGCCACCGGCTCGTCGAGCAGCAGGAGCTTCGGATCCTGCATCAGCAGCATGCCGATCTCGAGCCACTGCTTCTGGCCGTGCGACAACAGGCCCGCGATGCGCTGCGCACGGTCCTTCAGGTGGATCAGCGTCAGCATCGCGCCGATCCGATCGAGCTGCTCGCCGCTCGGCCGGAAGAACGCCGACGCACGCACGCCGCGGTCGGCCTTCAGCGCGAGCTCGAGGTTCTCGAACACCGTCAGGTACTCGAACACGGTCGGCTTCTGGAACTTGCGGCCGATGCCGATCGAGGCGATCTCGTTCTCGCGCAGCCGCAGCAGGTCGATCGTCGAGCCGAAGTACGCCTTGCCGACGTCGGGTCGCGTCTTGCCGGTGATCACGTCCATCATCGTCGTCTTGCCGGCGCCGTTCGGGCCGATGATGCAGCGCAGCTCGCCGGCGCCGATCGACAACGTCAGCGCGTCGAGCGCCTTGAAGCCGTCGAAGCTGACCGTGATGTCGTCGAGGTAGAGGATCGCGCCGTGCGCGGTGTCGACCTCGCCTTCCTGCACGACGCGCCCGTACGCCGCCTCGCGCCCGCCCGACGTGCCATGCGATGCCGCGATGCGCTGCCGGTGATCGTGCCGGGCCTTCGCGCCGGCCTGCATCAGCTCGGGCGTCATGCGCGCGCTCCCTTCCTGCGCCGGAACAGCCCGACGATGCCGTCCGGCAGGAACAGCGTCACCGCGATGAAGAGCGCGCCGAGGAAGTAGAGCCAGAACTCGGGAAAGGCCTGCGTGAACCAGCTCTTCGCACCGTTGACGAAGAACGCGCCGACGATCGGGCCGATCAAGGTCGCGCGGCCGCCGACCGCGGTCCAGATCGCGATCTCGATCGATGCGGCCGGCGTCATCTCGCTCGGGTTGATGATGCCGACCTGCGGCACGTAGAGCGCGCCGGCGATGCCGCACATCACGGCCGACAGGGTCCAGATCGCGAGCTTGTAGCGGATCGGGTCGTAGCCGGTGAACATCACGCGCGACTCGGCGTCGCGGATCGCCTGCAGCACGCGGCCGAACTTGCTGTGCACGATCGCGCGGGCCATCAGGTAGAAGCCGACCAGCACGCAGCCGGTGATGACGAAGAGCGTCATCCGCATCGATGGCGTCGCGAGCGAGGCGCCGAGGATGCGCTTGAAGTCGGTGAAGCCGTTGTTGCCGCCGAAGCCGGTCTCGTTGCGGAAGAAGAGCAGCATCGCCGCGAAGGTGAGCGCCTGCGTGATGATCGAGAAGTAGACCCCCTTGATGCGGCTGCGGAAGGCGAAGAAGCCAAACACGAAGGCCAGCAGCCCCGGCACCAGCACCACCAGCAGCGCCTGGGCGACGAAGCTGTCGCTCAAGCCCCAGTGCCACGGGAAGGACTTCCAGTTCAGGAACACCATGAAGTCCGGCATCGGCATGCGGTACTGGCCGTCGCTGCCGATCTGGCGCATCAGGTACATGCCCATCGCATAGCCGCCGAGCGCGAAGAACAGGCCGTGGCCGAGCGAGAGGATGCCGGTGTAGCCCCAGATCAGGTCCATCGCCAGCGCGCAGATCGCGTAGCACATGATCTTGCCCAGCAGCGCCACGGCGAAGTCGCTCAGGTGGAATGCGCTGCCCTCGGGCACGACGAGGTTGAGCACGGGCGCGAGCACGGCGACGGCGAGCAGCGCGGCGATGACGGGGATGCGGGCGGGCCTCATGCCTCGGCACTCCGCCCCTTCATCGCGAAGATGCCTTGCGGCCGCTTCTGGATGAAGATCACGATGAACACCAGCACCATGATCTTGGCCAGCACCGCGCCGGCCCAGCCTTCGAGCAGCTTGTTGAGCACGCCCAGGCCGAGCGCGGCGTAGACGGTGCCGGCGAGCTGGCCCACGCCGCCGAGCACGACGACGAGGAAGCTGTCGACGATGTAGCTCTGGCCCAGATCGGGCCCGACGTTGCCGATCTGCGAGAGCGCGCAGCCGCCCAGGCCGGCGATGCCCGAGCCGAGCGCGAAGGCGTAGGTGTCGACGCGCGCGGTGTCGACGCCCACGCAGGAGGCCATGCGGCGGTTCTGCGTCACGCCGCGCACGAACAGGCCCAGCCGCGTGCGCGCGATCAGCAGCGCCACGGCCGCCAGCACCAGCGCCGCGAAGGCAATGATGGCGACGCGGTTCCAGGGCAGCGTGAGGTTGCTCATCACCGCGATGCCGCCCGACAGCCAGGCCGGGTTCTCCACCGGCACGTTCTGCGCGCCGAACAGCGAGCGCACGCCCTGCATCAGCACCAGGCTGATGCCCCAGGTGGCCAGCAGCGTCTCGAGCGGCCGGCCGTAGAGCCAGCGGATCACGCTGCGCTCCATCGCGGCGCCGACCAGCGCCGAGGCCAGGAAGGCCGCGGGAATCGCCACCACGATGTACCAATCGAAGGCGCCCGGCAGGAACTGGCGGAACAGGTTCTGCACCAGGTAGGTGGCGTAGGCGCCGATCATCAGCAGCTCGCCGTGCGCCATGTTGATCACGCCCATCAGCCCGTAGGTGATGGCCAGGCCCAGCGCCACCAGCAGCAGGATCGAGCCCAGGCTGGCGCCGGTGAACAGCACGCCCAGCCGCTCGCCCCAGGCCAGGCGCGACTGCACCGTGTCCAGCGAGGCGGCGAGCGCGGCCTTCACCTCGGGGTCGCTCTCGGCGGCGGCGCGTTCGAGCAGCAGCGACTTGGTGGCCGGCTGGTCGCTGCCGGCCAGCAGCTTCGCAGCGGCCAGGCGCTTGGCCTTGTCGGAAGAGGAGATCAGCACCGCGGCGCGCAGCAGGCCCAGCTGGCCCTTGAGCGCGGCGTCGGTCTCGGCGGCTTCGGCCTTCTCGATCAGCGCGAGCTTGCCTTCGTCGGCGCTGTCCTTGAGTTCGGCGATGGCATTCGCGCGCAGCGCGCGGTCGGGCGCGAAGAGCTGCAGCGCGGCGAGTGCGCCTTCCAGTTCGCGCCGCATGCGGTTGTTGTTGACCACGTCCTCGGCGCCGTCGGGCAGCGTGGCGGCGGCGCCGCTGCCCGCCAGCGTGGCCTTGCCGTCGCGCACGACGAAGGCCTTGCCGCCGGAAAGCTTCACCTCGTCGGCCAGCAGCGCCTGCACGAAAGCGCCCAGCGCGGGATCGGCGGCGGTCACGGCTTCGTTCAGCGCCGCGATGCGCGCATCGCTTTCGCCGGCCGCGATGCGGGTTGCGAGTTCAGGGGTCAGCGCGAATGCCGACAAGGGCAGCAGGAAGCACAGCCAGACGATCAGTCGACGAAGCACTCGGCACCTTCAAGTAGGCAAAACGGGCGGACAGGGCGAAGCCCATCCGCCCATCAAGCGGACGCCGTGGATCCGGCTTTGCCGGTCCACTGGCGTCGCCCCCCTGGGGGGGAGCGGCGTCAGCCGCTACGGGGGGGTTACTTCTTCTCGGGCTCGTCCTTCTTGCCCTTGTTCTCGGGGATGAACGGGCTCCACGGTTGCGCCTTCACCGGGCCGGGGGTCTTCCACACCACGTTGAACTGGCCGTCGGCCTTCACCTCGCCGATGAACACGCTCTTGTGCAGGTGGTGGTTCTTCTCGTCCATCTTGCTGACGATGCCGCTGGGCGCCTTGAAGGTCTGGCCGGCCATCGCCGCGATCACCTTGTCGGTGTCGGTGCTCTTGGCCTTGTTCACCGCCTGCACCCACATGTTGAAGCCGATGTAGCTGGCTTCCATCGGGTCGTTGGTGAGCGGCTTGTCCTTGTGGCCGGCGATGCCCTTGGCCTTGGCGTAGGCGCTCCACTTCTTGATGAACTCGTCGTTCGTCGGGTTCTTGATGCTCATGAAGTAGTTCCACGCCGCCAGGTGGCCCACCAGGGGCTTGGCGTCGACGCCGCGCAGTTCCTCTTCACCCACCGAGAAGGCCACCACCGGCACGTCGGTCGCCTTCAGGCCCTGGTTGCCCAGTTCCTTGTAGAAGGGCACGTTGCTGTCGCCGTTGATGGTGGAGACCACCGCCGTCTTCTTGCCTTCGGCGGCGAACTTCTTGATCTTGGCGATGATGCTCTGGTAGTCGGAGTGCCCGAAGGGGGTGTACTCCTCCATGATGTCCTCGTCCTTGATGCCCTTGCTGTGCAGGAAGGAGCGCAGGATCTTGTTGGTGGTGCGCGGGTACACGTAGTCGGTGCCCAGCAGCACGAAGCGCTTGGCGCTGCCGCCGTCCTTGCTCATCAGGTATTCCACCGCCGGGATGGCCTGCTGGTTGGGCGCGGCGCCGGTGTAGAAGACGTTCTTGCTGAGCTCTTCGCCTTCGTACTGCACGGGGTAGAACAGCAGGCCGTTGAGCTCTTCCACCACCGGCAGCACGCTCTTGCGCGAGACGCTGGTCCAGCAGCCGAAGATGACGGCGACCTTGTCCTTGCTGATCAGCTGGCGCGTCTTCTCGGCGAACAGCGGCCAGTTCGACGCCGGGTCGACCACCACGGGCTCGAGCTTCTTGCCCAGCAGGCCGCCCTTGGCGTTGACCTCGTCGATCGCCATCAGGATGGTGTCCTTGAGCACCGTTTCCGAGATGGCCATCGTGCCCGACAGCGAATGCAGCACGCCGACCTTGATGGTCTCCTGCGCGTGCGCGGTGGAAAAGCCGAGTGCGAGCGTGGCGGCGGCCAGCGCTTGCAGCGTGAACGAACGACGGTTCTGCGACATGTGGTTTCCCCTCCTGGCGAGGTCGGTTGAACAGGACGGGACGGAGGCTAGGGGTCAGCCGCGATGCGGCCAATACGACAGATGACGTATCACTGTCACGCCATGACCGAAGAACTGCGACCGCCGGAAGCGGCGGTGCTGGCCGACCTGCTGGACCGCATGCCGGTGGCGGCCGGCCTGTGGGCCCCCTCGCTGCGCACGCTGTGGATCAACCGCACGCTGGCGCACTGGTTCGGCGGCGAGCCGGCCGAGTTCCGCGGCCGCCCGGCGGGGGACCTGCTGGGGGGCGAGGCGATGCGGGCGCGCGGCGAGCTGTACCGCGCCGCGGTGCAGGGCCGGCCGCAGTCGTACGAGGCCGGCCTGCGCACGGCGCAGGGCACGCGCCGCGTGCGCGTCAACCTGGTGCCGGCGGACCACCCCGCGCTGCCGCCGGGCAGCGTGTTCGGGCTGGCGATCGACGTCACCGACCCACGCGCGGCCGAGCGCGAGCAGCGCGCGCTGGCCGAGCAACAGCGGCTGCTCTACGAGAAGACGCCGGCGCTGCTGATGTCGATCGACCGCGAAGGCCGGCTGCTGGCGGCTTCTGACCGCTGGGTCGAGAAGATCGGGTTCGCGCGTGCCGAACTCATCGGCCACCCGATCACCGACCGCTTCACCGAGGAGTCGCGCCGGCGCGCGCTGCAGCTGGGGTTGCCGGCGCTGTTCCGCGACGGCCGCATCGACCGCTGGGCCTTCGAGCTGGTCTGCGCCGACGGCCGCCGGCTCAGCGTGCTGCTGTCGGCCACGCTGGAGGGCAGCGACGCGGCGCGCGCGCTGGCGGTGGTGGAGGACATCACCGCGGTGCTGGCGCGTGCCGCCGAGCTGCAGCGCGAACATGCGCTGCGGGTCGAGGTGGAGCGCCACGCGCGCGAGCTGGACGCGCTGCTGGCCGAGCGCACGCGCATGATCGACGTGCTCGCGCACGAGGTGCGGCAGCCGCTGAACAACGCCTCGGCGGCGCTGCAGAGCGCGGCCGCGCTGCTGGCCGCGCGCGGCGAGGCCGAAGCGTCGGAGCGGCTGCGCCGCGCCCAGGACGTGCTGGGCCAGGTGCTGGCCGGCGTCGACAACACGCTCGCCGCCGCCTCGCTGTTCTCGGGCTCGGTGCCGCCGGCGCTGGCCGACATGGACATCGACACCCTGCTGGCGCTGGCGGTGGCCGACATGCGGCCCGACGAGCGCCCGCGCGTCCTCGTCCAGCGCCTCACCACCACGCGCACCGCGGCAATGGACGTCGGGCTGGTGCGGCTGGCGCTGCGCAACCTGCTGGCCAACGCGCTGGCCTATTCGCCGCCGGGCTCGACGGTGACGGTGCGGGTGGCCGACAGCGACGAGCCGCTGGCCCTGCTGCTCGACGTGGTGGACCAGGGGCCGGGCATCGCGCCCGCGCTGCTGCCGCAGCTGTTCGAGCGCGGTGCGCGCGACCCGCGCCAGCCGCCCGACACGAGCCACGGGCTGGGCCTGTACATTGCGCGCCGCGCGCTCGAGTTGCAGGGCGGCCGGGTCTCCGTGGTCGAGACCGGCCCGAAGGGCACGACGATGCGGCTGGCGCTCGCCCAGGCGGGCGCGCTCTGAGCCGCGGGCAGGCTCAACCCGGCGAGAGCGGCGCGCGGAAGATGTAGCCCACGCGCGACTTCGACTGCAGCGGCACCAGCATCGGCGTCGCGCGCTCGATGCGGCGGCGCAGCCGGTAGATGGTGGCGTTGAGGCTGTCGTCGCCTTCGCTGGCGGCGCCGTGGCCCAGGCGCTGGCGCAGCGTGTCACGGCTGACGGTCTCGCCGGCCGCTTCGAGGAAGCATTCCAGCACCGCCAGGTCGGCGTCGCTGAGCGGCACGCGCGCGCCGTCGGGTGCGATCAGTTCGCGCGCGCGGCGGTCCAGCCGCCAGGGCGAGGACTGCGAGCGCTGGTCGGGGCGGGCACGCCGGTAGACGGCCTGGATCGCCAGCGAGACCTGCTCGAACTGCACCGGCTTGGCCAGCACCATGTCGGCGCCGGCCACCAGCACGGCATTGAAGACCTCGGGCGCCACCTGGCCCGACACCACCAGCACGCCGGCGTCGCTGCGCATGCGCAGGATCTTGATCAGCTGCACGCCGTCCACGCCGGGCAGCACGAGGTCGACGATGTAGAAGTCGTACCCGTAGGCAGCGTCGTCGGCCAGCAGCGTGTTGCTGTCGGCGTAGACGTGCACTTCGACGCCCTCGCCGCGCAGATGCTGGGCCAGGTATTCGTTGTACTCGCGATCGTCGTCGATCAGCGCCAGGGTCTTGGGCAGCATTTCCGGTGAATTCTGATTCCGGGCTGCCTCCCGAGTCACTCCATTCATCACCCCCAGGGTGGAGAAATTCGCGGGAGTTGTGTTTATGCGGAATGAGTATTTCTGACTCAAGTCAGGATTTCTCTCGACGATAAGTAGGCGCAGACCAGAGATGAAAGCGGTTTCGGCCGGGCGCAGAGAAGATGAGATCGACGAAAGACATGAGAGTTATGATCATCGTTTGCGGGCTGCTCTTGGTCGGCCCGTCAGCTCGGGCTTCTGAGGCCGGCGCGCCGAGGGCCGGCGATCCGGAGGCTACCGCCGCGGCGTTGCAGGCCGTGGAAACCCGGCGCCTGGCCCACCGCCTCGCTGCCGACGCGGCCGTGCAGCGCCTGCAGGCGCTGGCCGACGCGGCGGACGCGCAGGCGGCCACGCTGCAGCGGCTGGCGGTGCTGGGTCCGGCCGCGCTGGCCCTGCTCGTCGGGGCGGCGTGGCGGGCGGCGGCGGCCGGACGCCGGCGGGTACATTCGGCGCCATCCGCCTTCCCCGGACCCGCACGATGGACCTGCCCGCCCTCCTGCGCTCGATGCCCAAGGCCGAGCTGCACATCCACATCGAAGGTTCGCTAGAGCCCGAGCTGATCTTCCGGCTGGCGCGCCGCAACGGTGTCGCGCTGCCCTACGAAAGCGTCGAGGCGCTGCGTGCCGCCTACGCCTTCACCGACCTGCAGAGCTTCCTGGACATCTACTACGCCGGTGCCGGCGTGCTGCTGCAGGAGGCCGACTTCTTCGAGATGGCCTGGGCCTACCTCGAGCGCGCCGCCGCCGACAACGTGGTGCACGCCGAGATCTTCTTCGACCCGCAGACGCACACCGCGCGCGGCGTCGACATCGGCACCGTCATCCGCGGCCTGCACCACGCCTGCCAGCGCGCGCACGCCGAGCTGCGCGTGTCGGCGAAGCTGATCCTGTGCTTCCTGCGCCACCTGAGCGAAGAGGAGGCGCTGGCCACGCTGGAAGCGGCGCTGCCGTACCGCGAGCACTTCATCGGCGTCGGGCTGGACAGCAGCGAGCGCGGCCACCCGCCGGAGAAGTTCGCACGCGTGTTCGCGCGCGCGCGCTCGCTCGGCCTGCACCTGGTGGCGCACGCGGGCGAGGAAGGTCCGCCGGCCTACATCGAGAGCGCGCTCGACGTGCTGAAGGTCGAACGCATCGACCACGGCGTGCGCTCGCTCGAGAGCCCGGCGCTGGTAAAGCGGCTGGCGGCGTCGCGCATGCCGCTCACCGTGTGCCCGCTGTCCAACGTGAAGCTGTGCGTGTTTCCCACGCTGGCCGCGCACAACCTGAAGCAGCTGCTGGCCGCGGGCCTGTGCGCCACGGTGAACAGCGACGACCCGGCCTACTTCGGCGGCTACCTCAACGAGAACTTCGTGCAGACCTTCGCCGCGCTGCCGCAGCTCACCGCGGCCGACGCCTACACGCTGGCGAAGAACAGCTTCGACGCCAGCTTCGCGACCGCGGAAGAGAAGGCCGGCTGGACGCGGCGGCTCGACGAGGCCTTCGCCGCCGCCGGGGCGCGGCCGTGATCGCGACGCTGTTCCCGCACGGCTGGGCTTCGTACCTGGGCGGCGGGCTCGTCATCGGGCTGGGCGTGGTGCTGCTGTTCGCCACCACCGGCCGCCTGGCGGGCATGAGCTCGGTCTTCACGACAACCTGGTCGTACCTCTCCGCGCGGCCTTTCTTCCGCCAGCCGCGCTGGCTGGAGAGCCGCCGCTGGCGGCTCCAGCTGGCGCTGGGACTGGTGCTGGGCGCGTTCGCCTGGTGGGCCTGGCTCGGGCCCGCCGGGCCGCTGGCCACCGAGGTGCCCGCCTGGCGGCTGCTGCTGGGCGGCGTGGTCGCCGGCTACGGCGCGCGCCTGTCGGGCGGCTGTACCTCGGGCCATGGCATCTGCGGCATCGGCTCTCTCAAGGGGCCTTCGGTGGCTGCGGTGCTCGTCTTCATGGCGACCGGCTTCGCGACCGCGCTGCTGCTGTCGAAGGGGCTCGCATGAGGCGCACCGCGGAAACGCTCGCCGTGGTGGCCGCCGGCGCGCTGTTCGGGTTCGGCCTTTCCCTTTCGGGCATGGTGCGGCCCGAGGTGGTGCTGTCCTTCCTGACTGCGCAAGACTTCGGCCTCATGCTGGTGATGGGCGGCGCGCTCGCCGTCGCGCTGCCGGCCTACCAGGCGCTGCCCCGGCTGCGCCGCCAGCCCTGGCTGGGCGGCGCCTTCGAAGTCCATGGCGCACGCTGGCACCGCGACACGCTGGTCGGCGCCGCGCTCTTCGGCGTCGGCTGGGGCCTGTCGGGCGTGTGCCCGGGGCCGGCCATCGCCGGCCTGGGCACCGGCAACCTGAAGCTGCTGTGGGTGCTGGCCGGGCTGGCGCTCGGTGCCGGGCTGCACGGCATGACCGCCCGCGTGGAAGCGGGCGCGCTGCCGCAGGAGGGTTAGGCGGCGAGCGCCCCGTCGCGCTCGCCGAAGGCGAACGCGTCCATGCCCAGGTCGCCGAAGGTCAGGCTGGCGTGAATGCGCCGGCCACTGGCGCCTTCGCCCGCGGCGCCGGCGGCCACGTAGAAGGGCAGCAGGTGCTCGTCGGTCGGGTGCATCAGCGCGGCATGCGGGGCCTGCGTGCGGTATTCGAACAGCGCGGGCCAGTCGGCGGCCGCGGTGTGATCGACGAACCACTGGCGGAAGGCCGTGCTCTCGGGCGTGGCCGGCGTGTCGGGGCGGTCGAAGCGTCCGTTCGCGAACACGCGCCGCAGGTTGTGCGTGATGCTGCCGCTGCCCATCACCAGCACGCCTTCGTCGGCCAGCGGAGCCAGCGCGCGGCCCAGCTCGAACAGCCTCTGCGGCGACCAGTCCGGCGGCCAGGCCAGCGGCAGCACCGGGATCTCGGCGCCCGGCCACATGCTGCGCAGCGGCACCCAGATGCCATGGTCCAGCCCGCCTTCGTCGACGCGGTGCACCGGCAGGCCCGCGGCCTGCAGCAGCGCCTGCACGCGCGTGGCGAGTTCCGGCGCTCCCGGGGCGTCGTAGCGCAGCGTGTAGAGCTTGGGGTCGAAGCCGCCGAAGTCGTAGACCGCCTCGTGGCGTGGCGCGGCCAGCAGCACCGGCTCGCGCGTCAGGCTGTGCGCCGACACCGCCAGGATCGCCTTCGGGCGGCCGAAGGCAGCTTCGATGGCCGGACCCAGGCGTTGCCACCAGGCACCGGCTTCGCGCGGATCCAGCGCCGTCATCGGCGAGCCGTGGGAGACGAAGAGGGTGGGCATGCGGTCCATGGAAGGCATTGGACCACCGGCCGCGGACGCCCGGGTTCAAGGCCCTTGCACGCGGCGTTCAGCCGCTTTCGGGTACCGTCGGTGCCATGTCGGAACCTTCGATCCTGGCGCTGGCCTGGCGCCAGACGCGGCGCGACTTCCGCGCCGGCGAACTGCGCCTGCTGGCGGTGGCGGTGCTGCTGGCGGTGGCTGCGCTCACCGCGGTCGGTTTCTTCGCCGACCGGCTGAACGCCGGTCTCGCGCGCGACGCGCGCGCGCTGCTGGGCGGCGACGCCATCGTCAGCAGCGACCAGCCGACGCCGCCCGAGCTGGTGGCCGCGGCGCAGCAGGCCGGCCTGGCGGTCGCGCGCAGCGCCTCGTTCCCGAGCATGGCGCGCGCGCCCGACGCGCAGGGCGGCGCGGTGCGCCTGGTGGCCGTGAAGGGCGTGAGCGAGGCCTACCCGCTGCGCGGCCAGCTGCAGCTGAAGGCCGGCCGCGACGCGCCGGTGCGCGTGGTGGCGGCAGCACCGGCCCGCGGCACCGCCTGGGTCGACGCGGCATTGCTCGACGCGCTGGGCCTGGACGTGGGCGGCACGCTGCTGCTGGGCGACGCCGCGCTCAGGATCGAGCAGATCATCGTCGTCGAGCCCGACCGCGGCGCCGGCTTCTCCAGCTTCGCGCCGCGCGTGCTGCTGACCGAGGCCGACCTCGCCGCCACCGGCCTCGTGCAGCCGGCCAGCCGCGTGAGCTACCGGCTCGCGGTGGCCGCGCCGGCGGGGCGCGACGCCGCGGTCGCCGCCTTCGTGCGCGACGCCGAGCAGCGCATCAAGTCGGTCCCGCTGCGCGGCGTGCGCGTCGAGTCGCTCGAATCGGGCCGGCCGGAGATGCGCCAGACGCTGGACCGCGCCAGCCGATTCCTCAACCTGGTGGCGCTGCTGGCGGCGCTGCTGGCGGCGGTGGCGGTGGGCATCGGCGCGCGCGACTTCGCGGGGCGCCACCTGGACGACTGCGCGATGCTGCGCGTGCTGGGGCTTTCGCAGCGGCGCATCGCCGGCGCCTACGCGCTCGAGTTCGGCTTCGTCGGCCTGCTGGCCAGCGCCGCCGGCGTGGCGCTGGGCTTCGCGGTGCACTACGTCTTCATCTGGCTGCTCGGCAACTTCGTGCAGGCCACGCTGCCCTGGCCGGGGCCGCAGCCGGCGCTGTTCGGGCTGGGCGTGGGCATGACGCTGCTCTTCGGCTTCGGCCTGCCGCCGGTGCTGCAGCTGGCGCAGGTGCCGCCGCTGCGCGTGATCCGGCGCGACGTCGGCGAGCTGAAGGCCGCTTCGCTGGCGGTGCTGGCCGCCGGCACGCTGGCCTTCGCGGCGCTGCTGGTGGCGGTGGCCAGCGACCTGAAGCTGGGGCTCATCGCGGTCGGCGGCTTCGCGGCCGCGGTGGGCCTGTTCGCGCTGCTGTCCTGGCTGGCGGTCGGCGTGCTCAAGCGCGCGGTGCCGGAGGCGAGCGCGCCGCGCTGGCTGGTGCTGGCCACGCGCCAGGTGGCGGCGCGGCCGGCGTTCGCGGTGCTGCAGGTGAGCTCGCTCGCGGTCGGCCTGCTGGCGCTGGTGCTGCTGGTGCTGCTGCGCACCGACCTCATCGACAGCTGGCGCCGCGCCACGCCGCCGGACGCGCCGAACCGGTTCGTCATCAACGTGATGCCCGAGCAGGCCGGGGACTTCCGCGCCGCGCTCGCCGAAGCCGGGGTGCAGCGCTTCGACTGGTACCCGATGATCCGCGGCCGTCTGGTGGCGGTGAACGGCCAGGCGGTGAGCGGCGAGCAGTACACCGACGAGCGCGCGTCGCGCCTCGTCGAACGCGAGTTCAACCTCAGCCACAGCGCCGAGCTGCCGGCGCACAACACGCTGGCCGGCGGCACCTGGACCGCCGACGAGGCCGACGGCATCTCGGTGGAAGAGGGCCTGGCGAAGTCGCTCGGCCTGAAGCTGGGCGACCGGCTGCGCTTCGACATCGGCGGCCAGCTGCAGGAAGGCCGCATCACCAGCCTGCGCAAGGTGGACTGGGGCTCGATGCGGGTCAACTTCTTCGTGCTCTTCCCGCGCGCGCAGATGCCCGAGCTGCCGGCCACCTACATCAGCGCCTTCCGCGCGCCGGCGAAGCCGGGCTTCGACAGCGCGCTCTCCAAGCGCTTTCCCAACATCACCAACGTCGACGTCTCGGCCTCGATCGCGCAGGTGCAGCAGGTGCTGGACCAGGTGATCCGGGCGGTCGAGTTCCTGTTCGGCTTCACGCTCGTGGCCGGGCTGGTGGTGCTGTTCGCGGCCGTCAGCGCCACGCGCGAGGCGCGCGCGCGCGAGTTCGCGCTCATGCGCGCGATGGGCGCCGGCAGCCGCCTGCTGGCCCAGGTGCAGCGCGCCGAACTGCTGGGCGTGGGCGCGCTCGCCGGCCTGCTGGCTTCGCTGGCGGCGGTGGCGGTGGGCTGGGCGCTGGCGCACTACGCCTTCGAGTTCAGCTGGAACCCGCAGGCCGGCGTGCCGCTGGCAGGTGCCGCCGCCGGCGCCGCGCTGGCGCTGGCCGCCGGCTGGTGGGGCCTGCGCGAGGTGCTGCGCCGGCCGGTGGTGGAGACGCTGCGGCGCGCGGTCAGCGAGTAGACGCGGCCGGCGCGTCGGCGGCCGGGAAGTCGATGCGCACCTTCAGCCCGCGGCCGGCGCTGCCGGCGTGCAGCGACGCGTTGGCGCCATGCGCGCGCGCGATGTCGCGCACGATGGCCAGCCCGAGGCCGCTGCCCGAACCCGGCGCGCCGCGGCCGCGCTGGAAGCGCTGCCAGACGCGTTCGCGGTCTTCCTCCGGGATGCCGGGGCCGTCGTCTTCCACCTCCAGCCGCACCACGCCGCCCATGCGCTCGCAGCGCAGCGTGACGCTGGCGCCCTGGCCCACGTATTCCAGCGCGTTGTGCAGCAGGTTGGCCAGCAGCTCGCGCAGCGCCGTCTCCTGGCCGATGACGGCCGCCGGCGAGAGCTCGAAGCCGAGGTCGACGCCCGATTCGAGCGCGCGCGCGAGCCAGCGTTCGCCTTCCTCGGCCACCAGCGGCTTGAGGTCCAGCCGGCGCCGTTCGCCGCCTTCGAGCGCGCTCTCGCTGGTGGCCAGCGAGAGCAGCTGGTTGGCCAGCCGCGCCGCGCGTTCGCTGCCCGCGGCCAGCCGGTGCAGCGTGGCGTCGATGGCCGGCGGGTGCGGCTCGGCGAGTGCCAGCTCGCTTTCGGCGCGCAGCGTGGCCAGCGGGGTGCGCAGCTGGTGGGCGGCGTCGGCGATGAACTTCTTCTGCGCGTCGGCCGCCTGGCGCAGCCGGCCCAGCAGGCGGTTCACCGCGAGCGCGATCGGCGCCGCCTCGCGCGGCACGCCCAGGTCGTCGATCGGCTGCAGGTGGCCGAGCGAGCGTTGTTCGATCTCGTCGGACAGGCGCGCCAGCGGCCGCAGGCCGCGCGTCACCGCCACCAGCGCCAGGAACACCAGCGCCGCCGCCAGCGACAGCGCTTCCAGCGCCGCGCCCACCAGCACCGCGCGCCGCACGTCGCTGCGCTTGGCCAGCGATTCGGACACCAGCACCGTGCAGGTCTGCACCGGCGCCGCGCCGCACGGCACGCCGACCGCCGCCACCCGGACCGCCAGCCCGTCGAGCCGGGCGTCGAAATAGCTCGTGCGGCCGCGCTCGGCCGCCGGGCCCAGCCGGGCCAGCGGCAGGTCGCCGGCCAGCAGCGCGCCCTGTGCGTCCAGGACGGCGAAGCCGATGCGGTCGAAAAGGTCGGTGCGCAGCGCGCGCGCGGTGTCCTCGGTGAGCGCCATCGCCGGCCGGCCTTCGTCGACCACCAGGCGGTCGGCCAGCGCGGCGGCGGTGCCGCTCAAGGCGCGGTCGAGCGAATCGAGCGCCGGCCGCACCGCGATGAGGTACATCGCCGCCGCCGCCAGCGGCACGATCGCCACCAGCGGCAGCAGCAGCCAGCGCAGCAGCTGCACGCGCAGGCTGTGCCCGCGCGAGGCGGCCGGCGTCACGGCGCGTCGGCGACGTCGATCAGGTAGCCCAGCCCGCGCACCGTGCGCAGCACCAGCCCGGCGGGCTCGATCTTGGCGCGCAGGCGCGAGGCCAGCAGGTCGAGCGCGTTGTCGGTGGTGGCGGCGCTCCAGCCTTCGACGAGGCCGGTGATCTGCTCGCGCGTGACCACCTTGCCGGCCTTGCTGACCAGGTACTGCAGGACCGAGAACTCGCGCAGCGAGAGCGCCACGCGGCGGCCGTCGATGAAGGCGCCGCGCGCCGCCACGTCCAGCCGCAGGCGGCCGAGCGTGAGGCCGTCGCCGGGCCGCGACTCGGCGCGCCGCTGCAGCGCGCGCGCGGGCGATCAGCTCGCGCACCGCGAAGGGCTTGACGACGTAGTCGTCGGCGCCGCCTTCCAGGCCCTGCACGCGGTCGTCGACGGTGTCGCGCGCGGTGAGCATCAGCACCGGCGTCGTCGAGCCCTGGGAGCGCAGCTGGCGCAGCGCCTCGAAGCCGTCCATGCCGGGCAGGCCGACGTCCAGGATCACGAGGTCGTATTCGTCCTGGGCGACCGACCGCGCGACCGGTTCGGCGTGGTCGGTGACGTCGACGTGCCAGCCCTGGGCGCGCAGCGCGCGGGCGGTGGTTTCGGCAAGGGGGGCGTCGTCTTCGACGAGGAGCACGTGCATGGCGGTGATTCCTGCAGGGAGGTCCGATTGTGGATCCTAGCCGGGTCGCGAAGTTCGTGACCGGCAGCTGTCACGACCCTCAGGCCGCCACCCCCAGCCGGCGGTCCACCTGCTCGAGCAGGCGCTGCAGATCCAGCGGCTTGGTCAGGTAGTCGTCGAAGCCGGCGCGGCGGGCGGCGGCGATGTCGTCGGGCATCGCGTTCGCGCTCACCGCGACCACCGGCGTCGCCCGCGTGGCGTCGTGCGCGCGCAGCCGGCGCAGGACCTCGAAGCCGTCCATGCCCGGCAGCTGCACGTCCAGCAGCACCAGGTCGGGCGGCTGCTCGAAGGCGATCGCGAGGCCGTCCTCCGGCCGCTCGGCCTGCAGCAGCGTGATGCCCGGGCGGTGCGCCAGCATGCCTTCCATCAGCACCTGGTTGACCGGGTTGTCCTCGATGTAGAGCACGCGCCGCGGCCCGCCGGCGGCCCGGCCCGCGGGCGCACCCTTCGCGGCCGGCGCGGGCGCCGGCGCCTGCGCCGCC
>CAYVXO010000020.1:0-40582 GCA_964454485.1 uncultured Rubrivivax sp. | reverse complement strand
GCCAGCCCGCGCCGGCGCGTGAACCACGGCTGCACGCAGCCGATGGCCGGCGTGTAGACGAGCGCCACGCCGACGCCCAGACCGACGCCCCAGGCCAGCGTCACCTGCACCAGCGAACGGGCGGCACTGCCGAGCAGCAGCGCACCCGCGATGCACAGCATGCCCGCGCTGGTGACCCGCAACGGGCCGAAGCGGTCCGCGAGCATGCCGGCGAAGGCGCCGAGCACGAAGTAGAGCAGCCCGGAGAAGCCGAACACCAGCGAGACCTGCGCGCGGCTGGCCTGGAACTCGCCGGCCAGCGACTCGAAGAAGGCCGCAAACGAGTAGGAGACGCCGAAGATGACCGCCAGCGCGGCGAAGCACGCCCAGACCACCACCCAGGCGCGACGGGGCTCCACCTCGACGGCAGCGGTCGGCGCGGGACTGGCCTTCACCGTCCTGCAGTGCCCGGCTCAGTTGCCCAGCCCGTACTTCTGCGGGCTGCTCGAGACGATGGCCGCGGCCAGCACCCGGGGCACGTATTCGCGCGTCTCTTCCGGCAGGAGCTTGAGCCGGTACAGGTGCCAGAAGTCCCGCTTGTCCTTGCGGAAGCCGCCGGGGTCCTGGGCCACCTGGCTCAGGGCGCGGCGCATGCCGTTCTCGCCGCGGTTGTAGCTGGCCAGCACCAGCATGAACGAGTCCTCGCCGAACTCCGACAGCAGGCGCGCCAGGTAGGTGGCGGCGGCCTTGGTCTGCTTGTCGGGGTCCATGCGTTCGTCGACGCCGCCGTTGACCGTCAGGCCCAGCGACTGTGCGGTGGTGCTCGTCATCTGCCACAAGCCCAGCGCCCCGGCGGGGCTTCGCGCGGCGGGGTCGAAGCCCGACTCCACCCAGGCGATGTAGGCCATCTCCTCGGGCAGGCCCAGGGCGCCGAACTGCTGCATGATCATCGCCCAGTAGCGCTGCTTGCGCACCTGGATGGCCTTCAGGCTACCTGCCGCGACCAGCTGGTTGATGTGGAACTGCAGCCGCTCGCGGAAGATGGGCGGAATGGCGTAGGTCGAGGCATTGAACTTGACCAGGATCTTGCGGATCTCGCGCTCCAGTTCGTCGCCGCCGGTGGCCAGTTCGGCCGCGCGCACCTCGTCGCGCGCCCGCAGTTCCCTCAGCGCACTCTGGGCCGATCCGGTGAGCGTGGTCAGGTCGGCCTCCATCGCCGCCAGCTGGGCGGGATCGTTTTCCGACCGCATCTGCTGCTGCAAGGTCTGGATGCGGCGGTCGATGCTGGCCTTGGACTCCACCAGGCGCGCGATCTCGCGCTGCTGGACCAGCACCACGCCGCCGAGCAGCAGGATCACGACCAGGGCCGCGCCGCCCACGCCGGCCAGCAGCTTGCGCCAGCGGCTGTGCTCACGGCCCTTGACCCTGGCGGTGGCCCGGTGCATGGCCTGCGCCAGCATGATCACGGTATCGCCCGATCGCTCGCCGCCGCTCTGTGCGCGGCGCTCGGCCATCTGGTGCGCCAGCTCTTCGGCCACCTTCATGCTGCCGGTGTCGTCCACGCCCGGCTTCGGGTCGGGCACCCTGCGCGCCGCGTCCGCCTGCGCGTCGGGGGCCGACGACGGACGCCGCTGCGCGATCGTGACCGTGCGCTCGGTCGTGCCGGCCGGATCCGGGTCGACCGCCTCGTCGTCGATCTCGACCTCGACCTCGGGCCCGCCCGGGTGGCCGAACCCGATCCGGTCGCCCGCGCACAGTGCCTTGCGGGTCGTGAGCCTGCGGCCGTTGAGCCAGGTGCCGTTGCGCGAGCCCAGGTCCAGCAGCTGGTACGCGCCGCGCTCGAAGACGATCTGGGCGTGGTGGCCCGAGACGACCGAGTCCTGCGTGCCGTGGAAGCGCACTTCGGCGTTGACGCTGCGGCCCACGCGGATGGGCTCGTGGTCGACGAAGGTCAGCGTGGTGCCGCTGCGGCTGCCGGAGACGATCTTGAGACGGATCAACGCTGCACCGTGTGGCCGGACCGGGGCACGATTCTAGGTGGCCGTCACGGGGCGTCGTCTCCCGACGGGCGGCCCGGGACTAGGCTGCACCGCGCGCCAGCAGCCGCCCGGCGCGCGCGAGCACCGGACCGCCCTCTTCATAGGCCCGCACGCCGTTGACGTAGACCGCGCTCACGCCGACGCTGGCGCTGACCGGCTTCTCGTAGGTGGCGGTGTCGGCAATGCGCGCCGGGTCGAACACCACCACGTCGGCGCAGGCACCGGGGCGCAGCAGGCCACGGGCTTCGAGGCGGAAGTTGCGGGCGGTCATGCCCGTCATCTTGTGCACCGCCTGTTCGAGCGAGAACAGCCGGCGCTCGCGCCAGTAGCGCGCGAACACGCGCGGGAACGCGCCCCACAGGCGCGGGTGCGGGTGGCGGTCGTGCGGCAGGCCGTCGCTGCCGATCATCGAGCGCGGGTGCGCGATCACGCGCTCGACGTCGGGTTCGTCGATCTGGAAGTAGCACGCGCCGCCGGGCATGAGGCGGCGGCACGCCGTCTTCTGGTCGACGCCCCATTCCGCGGCCACGTCGGCGAGCAGGCGGCCGGTGACTTCCGGGAAGGCGTCGCTCCAGGTCAGCAGGACGTCGATCACGCCGTCGACCAGGTCCTCTCGCAGCACGGTGGAGCCGGCCACGTAGGGGTAGACGTCCATCGCGACCGGCTGCCGCGCGCCGAGCGCGTCGATCAGCGGCAGCGTCTCGCGCGTGCGGCCCCAGTTGGCCGGGCCGGCGCACTTGTGGTGCGAGATCACCAGCGGCACGCCTGCTGCGAAGGCGCAGTCGCCGGCTTCGTGCAGGGCCTCGAGGATCTGCGCCATCTCGCTGCGCAGGTGCGTGGTGTAGACGCCGCCGTGGCGGGCGACCACGCGCGCGAGATCGGTCACCTCGTCGGCCGGCGCCGCGTGCGCCTCTTCGTAGAACAGGCCCGACGAAAGCCCCAGCGCACCGCCGGCCATGCACTCTCCCAGCAGCGCGGCCATGCGCGCGCGCTCGTCGGCGCTCGCCGCGCGGCCGAGGTCGTCCATCGTCGCGAAGCGCAGCGTCGTGTGGCCGACGAGCGGCGCCACGTTGAGCGCCGGGCGCGCCGCCTGCACCGCCTGCGCGTAGGCGGCAAAGGTGGGATGGCGGAAGTTCTGCGGGCCCAGCAGGTTCAGCGGCGGCTTCGCGGCCGCCGTCACGTACGGAGCCAGCGAGATGCCGCAGTTGCCGGTGACGACCGTGGTGATGCCCTGCGAGAGCTTGGGCAGGTAGGCCGGGTCGGAGAGCACGATGGCGTCGTCGTGCGTGTGGGCGTCGATGAAGCCGGGCGCGATGACGCGGTCGCGGCAGTCGACCACCTCGACGTCTTCGATCGCCAGGCCGTCAGGCAGCCGCTCGCGCAGGCCGGCGCCCAGGCGCTCGATGCGCGCGCCGGCCAGCAGCACGTCGCCGGGCCACGAAGGGCCGCCGCTGCCGTCGACCACGAGGCCGCCTTCCAGCAGAACAGGTTGATCGCTCATGCCTCGGGTGCTCCTTCGCCTGGTGCCACGCGCACGTCCACGCCATGCTGCTGCAGCGCCTGGCGCACGCCCTGCAGGCGCCGCACGGCGGGCTCGCCGCAGCGCTGCGCCACCAGGACGTTGAGGATCTCGATCGCGGTCAGGTGCGTCAGGTAGGCGTCGATGCCGACATGCATGACGGCGTCTTCGGGCACGCTCAAGGCCAGCAGCACGTCGGTGCGGTCGGCCAGCGGCGTGCCGGGCTGCGTGAGCGAGACCACGCGCGCGCCCTGGCGCCGCGCGATGTCCACCGCCTCCAGCATCGAAGGCAGCCCGCCGACGTGCGAGATCACCAGCACCACGCCGCGCGCGTCCTGCGCCGCGGCGGCCACGCGCTGCAGGTGGTAGTCGACCCAGGCATTGGCCGACAGGCCGAGCCGGAACAGCCGCGCCTGCAGGTCCTGCGCCATGAACCACGAGGTGATGCCGGTGGCGAACAGGTCGACGTGGCGCGACCCGGCGATCAACGCCACCGCGGCCTCGAGCGTGGGCACGTCGAGCTGCGAGCGCACGCCGGCCACCGTGGCCGCGGCGCTGCGCGTGACCTTGGCGACGATCTCCTCGGTGCTGTCGCCCACGTCCACCCGGCGGTGCAGCGGCGAGCCGCCGAGCGCGAGCTCGTGCGCCAGCGCGAGCTTGAACTCGCGCAGCCCGGCGAAGCCGAGGTCGCGACAGGTGCGCATCACCGTCGGCACCGAGCTGCGCGCGCGCTGAGCCAGCAGCTCGAAGCTTTCGGCCAGCACGCGGTCGGGGTCCTCGAGGATGAGGTCGAGGATGGCGCGGCGTGCCGCGGGCGCCTGGCCGCGGATCTGCGCCACCTTGCGGAGCAAGCCGTTGCTGCCCATCGTGGCGGCTAGAAGTGCATCACCGCCGCGTCGACGACGCGGTACTGTTCGTCCACCAGCGGCATCCAGTGCCACTTGTCGAACGTGGTGCAGGGGTGCGAGATGCCTAGCGCGACGAGCTCGCCCACCTGCGGCGCTGGCGCGCCGTCCGCCGCGTCCCAGCGCAGGTGGGCGTGCTGGTCGTTGAGCGCGACCACCTTCCAGCCCGCCGGCACGGCACGCGCAACGCCGGCGCCGCGCGCCGCGCGCAGCAGCGGCATCGGCATCTCGATGTCGAACGACAGGTCGCGCCGGCCGGCCGCCAGCAGCGCCAGGCCCGGTTCCGGGCAGGACTGCACGTGCGTCCAGACCTCCAGCGCCGGGCGCAGCGCGGACCCCGGCGCGCAGCCCAGGCGCGATTCGACGACGCCGACGAAGCGCTTGTAATTGCCGTGGTCGTGCGTGATGTAGCAGCCCGAACGCAGCAGTCCGCGCACCGGCCGGCCGAGTGCCGGCGTGAGCCGCGTGGCCACGAGGTCGAAGATGGCCGAGCCGCCGGCCGACAGCAGCACCTCGGGGCTGTCGAACAGGCCGCGCCTGTCGCACTCGCGGGCCAGGACCTCGACGCGATCCATCAGCGCGTTCGCATAGGGCGCGTCGACTTCCGTGCGGCCCTGCGCACCCAGGCCTTCGTAGCACTCGATGCCGACGAACGAGACGGCCGTGCTGGCGTGCAGGCGCTGCGCCAGCGCCAGCGCTTCCTCGTGCGTGCGGCAGCCGGTGCGACCGCCGGGCAGGCCCAGTTCGAGCAGCACTTCGAAAGGCACGCTGCCCACGTGCCGCGCCGCCCAGTCCTCGACCAGCGCCAGCTGCGCCGGCGAGTCGACGAGGAACACGACGCGCAGGCCCGCGTGCGCGCGCAGCAGCTGCTGGATCGCGGCCAGGTCGGCGTCGCCCAGCACCTGGTTGGCGATGAGCGCATTGCGCACGCCGGCGGCCACACCCACCGCCAGCTGCGTCACGGTGGCGAAGGTGATGCCCCAGGCCCCGGCTTCGAGCTGGCGCTGGAACAGCTGCGGCGACATCGTCGTCTTGCCGTGCGGCGCCAGGTCGATGCCCCAGCGGCGCGCCTGGCCCTGCAGCCAGCCGACGTTGTGGGCCAGCGCGTCGCGCTTGAGCACGGCGATCGGGAACGGCAGGTCGCCGGCCAGCACGTTCCACCCCGCACTCGCCACGGCGCTGCGGCGCAGCGGCGGGTGGCCAAGGGGGAAGCCCTTGAAGCCGGGGCCGATGAGGGGGTCGAGCAGGTCGTCGGCGGTCATGGCGTCGGTGTGAGCATCAGGTCCTTGCGGTGGCAGGCCGAGAAGCGCCCCGGCCGCCATTCGTCCAGCGTCGGCCGCGTGAGCGCGCAGGCCTCGGTGGCAAGCGGGCAGCGGGTGCGGAAGACGCAGCCCGAAGGCGGGTCGACCGGGCTCGGGATGTCGCCCTGCAGCGGCACCGCGGCGCTTTCGGCCAGCGGGTCGGGCTTCGGGCTCGACGCCAGCAAGGCGCGCGTGTACGGATGCAGCGGCTGCGCGAAAAGTTCGGGCGTGGGCGCGATCTCCATCACGTGGCCCAGGTAGAGCACCACCACGCGGTCGCACAGGTATTCGACGACGTCGAGGTCGTGCGAGATGAACAGCATCGTCAGCGCGAGGCGTTCGCGCAGGTCGGCCAGCAGGTTGATCACCTGCGCCTGGATCGACACGTCCAGCGCCGACAGCGGCTCGTCGGCGACGATGAACTCGGGCTCCACCGCCAGCGCGCGCGCGATGCCGATGCGCTGCCGCTGGCCGCCGGAGAACTCGTGCGGGTAGCGGGCAGCATGCTCGGCGAGCAGCCCCACCAGTTCGAGCAGCTCGGCGATGCGCCGCTCGCGCGCGCCGGGGCCCGGGTGCAGGCCATGCGTGGCCAGCGCCTCGCCCAGCACGGCGCCGATGCGCATCTTCGGGTTCAGGCTGGCATAGGGGTCCTGGAAGATGATCTGCAGCTTGCTGCGCAGCCGCCGCAAGGCGGTGCTCGAAAGCCGGCCGATGTCTTCGCCGCGGTACAGCACCTGGCCGCCGGTGCATTCCAGCAGGCGCAGCACGGTGCGGCCGATGGTGCTCTTGCCCGAGCCCGATTCGCCGACCAGGCCCAGCGTCTCGCCGCGCCGGATGGCGAACGACACGCCGTCGACCGCGCGCACCGGACGGCGCCGGTCGCCGAAGTGGCGCTGCAGGGCCCGCACCTCGATCAGCGGCACTTCGGCGTCCATGCTCAGGCGGCCTCCTTCGAAGCCACCGCCTCGGGCACCAGCACACAGCGCGCCAGCCGGCCTGCGCCGCTGGCCGCGAGCGCGGGCATCGCCTGCGTGCACGCCGGCCGGGCCTGGTCGCAGCGCGGCTGGAAGGCGCAGCCCGGCGGCGGTGCGAGCGGGCTGGAGACCTGCCCGCGGATGGCGACCAGGCGCTTCGGGCGCGCCTGCCCTGCCCCCTTGGCCCGCCCCGGCAGGCAGGCGAGCAGTCCTTGCGTGTAGGGGTGCAGCGGGGCCGCGAACAGCGGCCGCACCGGCGCCGCTTCGACGATGCGGCCGGCGTACATCACCGCCACGTCGTCGGCGTGGTGCGCCACCACGCCCAGGTTGTGCGTGATGAAGAGCATGCTCATGCCGGTCTCGGCCTGCAGGCGCCGCATGAGCGCGAGGATCTGCGCCTGGATCGTCACGTCGAGCGCGGTGGTCGGTTCGTCGGCGATCAGCAGCGTCGGCTCGCAGGCCATCGCCAGCGCGATCATCACGCGCTGGCGCATGCCGCCCGAGAGCTGGTGCGGATGCTCGTGCTGGCGCTGCCGGGCGGCCGGGATCTCCACCAGTTCGAGCAGGCGCAGCGCCTGCGCGCGCGCCGCCGCCCGGTCCAGGCGGCGGTGCAGGCGCAGCGATTCGGCGATCTGCTCGCCGACCGTGAACACCGGGTTCAGGCTCGTCATCGGCTCCTGGAAGATCATCGCCACTTCGTTGCCGCGCAGCGCGCGCATGCGCGGCTCGGGCAGCGTGAGCAGGTCCACGGTCCGGCCGGCGCGGTCGACGAAGAGTGCCTGGCCGCCGACCTGCGTGCGCGTGGCGCGCGGCAGCAGGCGCATGAGCGTGAGGCCGGTCACCGACTTGCCCGAGCCGGATTCGCCGACCAGGGCCGTGGTGGCGCCGGCACGGATGGTGAAGCTGACGTCGGCCACGGCGTGCACGCGCCCCTCGTCGGTGTCGAACGAGGTGCCGAGGTGGCGGACTTCGAGGCGGTTCACATCGACTTGCGCAGGCGCGGGTCCAGCAGGTCGCGGATGCCGTCGCCGAGCAGTTGCAGCGACAGCGCGGTGAACACGATCGCCAGCCCGGGGAACAGCACGATCCACAGCGCCTGGTGCGCGTACTGCTGGCTGCCCGCCACCATGGTGCCCCAGGTGGGGATCTCCGGCGGCACGCCGACGCCCAGGAACGACAGCGCCGCTTCGGCCAGGATGGCGTAGGCGAAGATGAACGAGGCCTGCACCAGAATGGGCGACATCAGGTTGGGCAGCACGTGGCGCAGCAGGATGCGCCAGGTGGGAACGCCCACCGCCCGCGCGGCTTCGACGAAAAGCAGCTCGCGCACCACCAGCGTGGAAGCGCGCACGACGCGCGCCACGCGCGGCGTGTACACCAGCACCAGCGCCAGCACCACGTTGAGCATCGAAGGCCCGAGGATGCCGACGAGCGCGATCGCGAGCAGGATGTCGGGGAAGGACATCATGGCGTCGACCACGCGCATCACCGGCGCGTCCAGGTGGCGGAAGAAGCCGGCCACCAGGCCCAGCAGCGTGCCGGCCAGCACCGAGCCGAAGGCGGTGAGCAGCGCGATGGTGAGCGAGTAGCGGCCGCCGAAGGCGATGCGCGCGAACAGGTCGCGCCCGAGCTCGTCGGTGCCCAGCAGGTGCTGCATCGAAGGCGCGTGCAGGCGCTCCGACACCGCGGTCTCGTTCGGGTCCAGGCCGGAGAGCGGGCCCGCCAGCAGCGACACGGCGACCACGATGCCCAGCGCCACCGCGGCCGCCAGCACGATGCGGCGGCGGAACAGCTTGCGCAGCACGAGCGGCAAAGCGGGCAGTGCCGGCCGGCGCATCGTTCAGACCTTCACCCGCGGGTCGACCACGGTGTAGAGCAGGTCGATGCCGAAGTTGATGAGCACGTAGATCGCCGCCACCACCAGCAGCGCGCCCTGGATCACCGGGTAGTCGCGCCGCGTGACCGCGCTCACCACCAGGTTGCCGACGCCGGGCAGGCCGAACACCGTCTCGGTGACCACCGCGCCGCCGATCATCAGCGCCACCGTGAGGCCGAGCACGGTGACGATGGGCACCAGCGCGTTGCGCAGCGCGTGCTTGAGCACGATGGTCGGCTCGCCCAGTCCCTTGGCGCGCGCGGTGCGCACGTAGTCTTCGCCCAGCACGTCGAGCATGGAAGCGCGCGTGAAGCGGATGATCAGCGCCGAGTTCAACACGCCCAGCACCGTGGCCGGCAGCACCAGCGTGTGCAGGCGTGCCGCGAGCGAGGCCCCGGGCTCGCCGTAGCCCGACACCGGGAACCAGCCCAGGCCGACGGCGAACACCTGCATCAGCACGAGGCCGAACCAGAAGCTGGGCACGCTGGCGCCCAGCATCGCGAAGCCGGTGAGCGCCTGGTCGACGACGCGGCCGCGGTACACCGCCGAGATGATGCCGCAGGGCACGCCGATGCAGGCGGCGATCGCCACCGCCAGCAGCGACAGCAGCGCGGTGGGTTCGGCCCGCTCCCACAGCGCCTGCGTCACCGGGCGCTGCAGGAAGATCGACTCGCCCAGGTTGCCGTGCGCCAGTTCGCGCAGCCACAGCCCGAACTGCACCGGCAACGGCCGGTCCAGGCCATAGACCTTCTGCACGCGCGCGATGTCCTCGGCCGTCGCCTGGTCGCCCAGCAGCACCGCGATGGGGTCGCCCGGCGCGGCGCGCGTGAGCAGGAACACCAGCACCGCCACCAGCGACATGACCAGCAGCATGCCGCCGAGGCGGCCCAGGAGATAACGCACCATCGGGCGCGGAGCCGCCGTTCAGGCCTTCAGGCTGGTGTTCCAGAAGAACGGGTAGGTGTAGGGCGTGTAGCCCTGCAGCGTTGGCGATCGCGCCGACAGGCTGGCGAACTTGCCGACCTGGATGTAGGGCACCTCGTCGTAGACCACCTGTTGCACCCTGGCCCACAGCGGCCCGCGCCTGGCCGGATTCGGCTCCTGGTTCAGCGCCGCCAGCGCCGCCGTCTTGGCCGGCGAGCTCCACCAGCCCGGCGCGCCGTCGCCCAGTTGCGGCGGCGAGAGCATCGGCTCCGGGAACAGGCCGGAGTGCGTGATGTAGATGTCCCACAGCTTCGGGTCGGCGCGGCGCTGCAGCAGCGTGGCCCACTCCACCACGTTCAGCTCTGCCTTGAAGCCGGCCCGCTTGAGCTGCTCGGCCATCACGAACGCCATGTTGTAGTGGAAGTCGTACTGGCGGCTGGTGAGGATGCGCACCGGCTCGCCCTTGTAGCCGGCCCGCTCGGCCTGCGCCTTCGCCTTCTTCGGGTCGCGTTCGTTGTAGGCCGCGGTGCCGGCGTCGGAATAGAACGGCGTGCCCTTCGGGAAGTGGTTGCCTTCGACGATGAAGAAACGCGTGTCGCCGAAGCCGGCGGCCAGCATCTCGCCTTCGCCGATGGCCGTCTGCACCGCCTTGCGAACGGGCGTCGCGGCCATCGAGCCTTCCTTGGTGTTGAACACCAGGTAGGGGAAGCCGAACGAAGGCGTCATGATCGGCACCACCTTGCCGGCGGCCTTCTCCAGCCGGCCGAGCGCCTCGATCGGCAGCAGGTCGGCGTAGTGGAACTGGCCCGCCAGCGCGCCTTCGACCCGCGTGTTGGCGTTGGGCACCGGCACGAAGCGCAGTTCCTCGACCACCGCCGTGCGCTTGCCGCCGTAGCCGCTGGGCGCTTCCTTGCGCGCCGAGTAGCCTTCGAAACGCGTGAGCAGCACGTACTGGTCGGGCTTGCGCTCCTTGAAGCGGTACGGGCCGGTGCCGACGAACTCGCGCAGCGGCTGCGCCAGCGTCTCCTTGGCCATGATGGCGGCCATGCCCGAGGCCATCGCCAGTTGCGAGAGCAGCGGCGCGTAGGCGTTCTTGAGGCTGATCTCGACGTTGAGCGCGTCCTTGGCCACGATGTCGGCCACCTGCGCGGCCACCGACTTGCCGCGCGGCGAGACCTCCATCCAGCGCCTCAGGCTGGCCACCACGTCCTCGGCGTTCAGGTCGCGGCCGCTGTGCAGCTTCACGCCCTTGCGCAGCGTGATGCCGTAGGTCTTGCCGTCGGCGGAGATCTTCGGCATCGCCTCCGCCAGCATCGGCACCAGCGAGGCCTTGGCGTCGAAGGTGAAGAGCGGCTCGTAGACATGCTGCATGATGATGCAGACCAGGTCGGCCGGCGTGGACTGGATATCCAGCGTCGGCGGCTCGGCCACCATGGCCAGGTTCAGCGCCGAAGCGCCTGACTGCGCCCAGGCCTGCCCGAAGCCCGTGCCGGCGCCCAGCGCCAGCATCGAAGACAGGACCGTGCGGCGGTCGGTGCGTAGGTCGCTCGACATGGCAGACTCTCCAGGTTGAAGGAAACTTTCAGAATCGAAAGCGTATTCGCCTTTGGAGGGGTCGTTTTCAGGTCAAACCCGAACACGATCCCACGATTCTGAAAATAGATTTCACTGCCACCCGTTCAACCACGAGAGGAGACCCCCATGCCCCTGCAATACCTCGGCAACCCGCCGCTCGCTTCGGACCGCCAGGCGCGGCCCTTCTCGCCGGCCGTGCGCGCGGGCGACTTCGTCTACGTTTCCGGCCAGGTGCCGGCCGACGCGCAGGGCGAGATCGTGGCCGGCGGGATCGAGAAGCAGACGCACCAGGTGATGGCCAACCTGCAGTCGGCGCTGGCCCTGGCCGGAGCCACGTTCGACGACGTGTGCAAGTGCACCTGCTGGCTGGCCGACGCGCGCGACTTCGGCGCCTTCAACCGCGTCTACATGAGCTACTTCCCGAACGGGCGGCCCGCGCGCTCGACGACCGAGGCGCGGCTGATGGTGGACGCGAAGGTCGAGATCGACGTCGTCGCCTACAAGCCGGTGGCCGGCTGAAGCGTTCGGACATCGGATCGTGCGGGCCCGGCGCTTCGCGCCCTCCCGCCGCTGCTTCCGCGCGAGCGCGCGGCGATGGGCTAGAGAACCTCGTGGATCTCGTACACCGGGCCCGTGGGCTCGCGCGATCCAATGCCGATGCTCACCACCTTGTTCAGCCACAGGTAGGCCGGCGCGGCGGTCTCGAAACGTGGCGTGGTGCGGAAGTAGTAGAGCGAAGGGTCCACCACTTCGCCCGCCGCCAGGCGCGCCATCACGTCGGCCGGCCCGTGGCGCAGGCCGCCGTAGCGCATGTCGATGAGCGCGCCGTCGTCGGTGCGCAGCAGCAGCCGCACGTCCAGCTCGGTCACGTCGTCGTGGCGCTGCAGCAGCCAGTCGCCCGCCGGCGTCGGGACCACCGTGCCGCGCAGGCGATCGCCTTCGAAGCGGCCGCCGGTGACCTCGGCCACGCGGCGCCGGCCGCGCGGCGTGTCCCCCAGGTCGTGCAGGCGGCCGACGGCGAGCGTGATTCGAAAGAGCAGACGCGAAGCGATCACGAAGCGGCTCTCCTCGGGCAGCGGACGTTCATTCCGCCACCGGCGCGGCCGGCGGGCCGGAGGCGGCGGCGATCTCGTCGTCGCCGAGACCCAGCGCGGCCAGCACCTCGTGCGTGTGCTGGCCGAGTTCCGGGATCTCGGGCTGCACCTGCCCCGGTTCGTCGCGGTAGCGGATGGGGATGCCGATCTGCGTGACGCGCCCGCCGCCGAAACCTTGCTGCTCGACCTGCTGGACCATGCCGCGTGCGCGCACCTGCTCGCTCGCCAGCGCCTCGCGCAGCGTGCGCACCGGCGCCCAGCACACGTCGACCTTGGCCAGGTATTCCTCCCAGTGCGCCAGCGGCTGGCCACGGAAGGTCTCGCGCAGGAACTGGCGCACCGGTTCCTGGCCCGGGCCGGGCGGCAGGCGGCACAGATCGATCAGGTCCGGCCGGCCCAGCGCGGTGAGCAGGTTGGCCGCGAACTTCAGCTCGCTGCCGCCCAGCGTGACGAAACGGCCGTCGGCGCATTCGTAGATGTTGTAGAACGCGTTGCCGCCGAAACCGCGTTCGCTGGACAGCACGAGGTCGCGGTCCTCGCCGAACACGGGCCCGGTCACGTTCACGAGCCAGCTCACCAGGCTGTCCTGCATCGAGATGTCGATGTAGTCGCCGCGGCCGGTCTGCTGGCGGCGCAGCAGGGCCATCAGCACCCCGTTCATCGCCATCAGCGAAGACGCCATGTCGGCCGAAGGCATGTGCGGCAGCACCGGGCGGCCGTCGCTGCCGCGGCCCAGCGCGACGATGCCGGTCTCGGCCTGGATGCTGACGTCGTGCGCGGGCCGCTGCGCCAGCGGCCCGGTCTGGCCGAACGCGGCGATCGAGACGTAGACGATGCCCGGGTGGATGGCGTTCACCTGCTCGTAGCCGATCCCCAGGCGCGCCACCACGCCCGGGCGGAAGGCCTCGACGATCACGTCGGCCGTGGCCGCCAGCTTCATGAAGGCGGCCACGCCTTGCGCGCGCTTGAGGTCCAGCACCACGCTCTTCTTGCCGCGGTGCGTGTTGCGGAACCAGACGCTGGCACCGGCCTGGCGGGCGCCGATCACGCGCGTCGGCTCGCCGGAGGGCGGCTCGACGCGGATCACCTCGGCGCCGTGGTCGGCCATCATCATCGTGAAGTGGGGACCCGGCAGGAACTGCGACAGGTCGACCACGCGCAGGCCTTCGAGCTTCAAATGACGCCTTCCTCGCGCAGGCGCGCGCATTCCGATTCGGAGTAGCCGGCCTCGCGCAGCAGCTCGGCGGTGTCGGCGCCGAGCGCCGAGCAGCCGCGCCCCGGCAGGCGCCGGCCGTCCAGCCGCACCGGATTGGCCATCACGCGCAGGCTTGGTGCTGCCGGGTGCGGCAGGTCCTGGATCATGCCCAGCCGCTGCACGAAGGGGTTGTCCAGCGCCGTCGGCAGATCCAGCACCGGCGCCAGCGGGAGCTTCCCCGCCAGCCGGTCCATCCACTCGCGAACCGTGGCCGCGCCAAAGGCCTCGTCCAGCAGCAGTGACATCGTCTCGCGGTGTTCCTGGCGCGCGGCCGGCGTGGCGAAGCGCGCGTCGGCCAGCCACTCGGGCCGGCCCAGCCCTTCGCACAGCGCACGCCAGAAGCGCGGCGTCATGCACATCACGAACAGCCAGCCGTCGGCGGCGCGCACCAGCTGGCAGGGCACGGCGGTCGGGTGGGCCGAACGCGGCAGTCGCTGCACCCGGTAGCCGGCGTTCAGGTACCAGGTGGCGGGGTAGCTCAGCTGCGTCAGCGCGACGTCGAACAGGCTGATGTCGAGGTCGCAGCCGCGGCCCGAGCGCGCCGCGCCCAGCACGCCGGCCAGCAGCGCCATCGCGGTGGTGGTGCCGGTCATGAAGTCGACCATGCTCAGGCCCATGCGCGCGGGCTCGCCGCCGGGCTCGCCGGTCAGGTCCATGAAGCCCGCCTCGGCCTGCATCAGGTAGTCGTATCCCGGCCAGCCGGCGCGTTCGTTGTCGCGGCCGTAGGCCGACAGGTGCGCGCAGACGATCGAAGGCTTCACGTCGGCGAGCGCTTCGTAGGTGAGGCCCAGCTTGGCGGGCTGGTCGCCGCGGAGGTTGTTCATCACCGCGTCGGCGCCGGCGGCCAGCCGGCGCAGCACCTCGCGCCCTTGCGGCGCGCGCAGGTCCAGCGAGAGGCTCTTCTTGTTGCGGTTGAAGGTCTGGAAGAACTGGCTGTCGGGCGTGGCGGGGTCGTCGCCCAGGAAGAAGGGACCGGTGGCGCGCGAGACGTCGCCGCCGTCGCGCGGCGGTTCGATCTTGATGACCTCGGCCCCCAGGTCGGCCAGCAGCATCGACCCGTAGGGCCCGGCGCCGTACTGCTCGGCGCTGAGGATGCGCAGGCCCTGCAGGGGCAGCAAGGCGATCATGCCGCGGCTTTCAGATGCGGTGGCGGTCGACCAGCTGCTTGGCGATCACCGTGCGCAGGATCTCGTTGCTGCCTTCGCCGATGCACATCAGCATGGCGTCGCGGTAGTAGCGCTCGATCTCGTACTCGACCGAATAGCTGTAGCCGCCGAAGATGCGCATCGCCTCCTGCGCGCAGAACACGCCGGCCTCGGAGCCGGCCAGCTTGGCCATCGCCGCCTCCAGGTCGCAGCGTTCGCCGGCGTCGTACTTGCGCGCCGCCGCTTCGATGAGCCGGCGCGCGCCTTCCAGCCGCGTGGCCATGTCGGCCAGCTTGAGCTGGATCGCCTGGTGGTTCCAGATCGGCTTGCCGAAGGCGCTGCGTTCCTGCGCGTAGCGCAGCGCGCGTTCGAGCGCGCCCTGGCCGATGCCCACGCCGCGCGCGGCCACGTTGATGCGGCCCAGTTCCAGCCCGCCGGCGGTCTGCACGAAGCCCTTGCCTTCCTCGCCGCCGAGCAGGCGGTCGGCCGGCACGCGGTAGTCCTGGAAGCTGAGCTCGCAGGAATCGATCGAGCGGTAGCCCAGCTTCCTGAGCTTGCTGGCGACGATGAAGCCCGGCCCCTTCTCCGCGATCAGCAGGCTCATGCCCTTGTGGCGCGGCTCGGCCTTTGGGTCGGTCTTCACCAGCAGCAGCGTGCCGTTGCCGTGCAGGCTGTTGGTGATCCAGGTCTTGCTGCCGTTGACCACGTAGTGGTCGCCCTCGCGCCGCGCCACCGTGCGGATGGCCTGCAGGTCGGAGCCCGCGTTCGGCTCGGTCAGGCCCAGGCTGCCGCGGAATTCGCCGCTCGCCATGCGCGGCAGGAAGGCGCGCTTCTGCGCCTCGGTGCCCGCGCGCTCGATGGCCGAGGCCATGATCAGGTGCGAGTTGAAGATGCCGCAGGGCGCCATCCAGATCGACGACACCTTCATCACGATCTGCGCGTAGGTCCAGGCCGAGAGGCCCAGGCCGCCGTACGCCGGCGCGATGGTGGCGCCGAACAGGCCCAGCTCCTTCATCTGCTCGACCACCGCCACCGGGTACTCGTCGGCGAGGTCGAAGTCCTTGGCGACCGGCCGCAGTTCCTTCTCGGCCCACACCGCCACGGCGTCGATGATCGCCTGCTCCTCCGCCGGGTCCATGCGTTCGACGGCCATCACGCGCTCCTTCTTCAGTAGCCGACCTTGTCTTCCACGCTGTGGCCCTGGCGGGCGACGAGCATGGTGCGCGTGAAGGTGCAGACGACGTCGCCGTGCTGGTTGCGGCCGGTCGTGCGCACGGTCACCAGCCCGGCCCCCGGGCGCGACGCCGAGTCGCGTTTCTCGAGCACTTCGCTTTCGGCATACAGCGTGTCGCCGGCGTAGAGCGGGTGGGTCATCCTGATGTCGGTCCAGCCCAGGTTGGCGATCGCCTTCTGGCTCACGTCGGACACGCTCATGCCCACCAGCACCGCCAGCGTGAACGGGCTGGCGACGATGCAGCGGCCGAACTCGCTGGCCTTGGCGTATTCCTCGTCGAAGTGCAGCGGGTGGGTGTTCATCGTGAGCAGCGTGAACCAGATGTTCTCCGTCTGCGTGATGGTGCGCCCGGGCCGGTGCTCGTAGACGTCGCCGACCTTGAAGTCCTCGTAGTGGCGGCCGAAGCTTTCGCGGTAGCGGTTCTCGCCCACCTGCTTGATCGTCTGGACCATGTCTTCCCCGGTTGAGTTCGCGCCCGGCGCGCCGGCCTGGATATGTCCGGACAAGTCTATCGCCGCGTGTTCACCGCTGTCAATTTGGCTCGCGGCGGGGTCGGTCCGCTTGACACCGGCCGGCCGCGCCACCCATGATTTGTCCGCACAAGTGGAGGGTGCCGGTGAGCCTCGTTCGCGCTGCGTCTTCCAGCCTGACGCGCACGCTGCTGCAGCAGGCCGGCCGGCCGGTCGATGCGCCGGCGCGCCGCCGCGCGGTGCTGCACTGGCTCGACTGGATCGGCTGCGTCGCCGGCGGCGCGCGTTCGCCGGTCGGGCAGGTGCTGCGGGGCCTGCGCCAGCCCGGCGGCGCGGCTTCGCTGCTGGGCACGGCCGGCGACGAGTGGACCGCCGTGCTGCTCGACGCCGGCTGCGCCAACGTCGAGGAAATGGACGACATGCACCGGCAGGCGATCCTGCACCCGGGCCCGGTGGTGATCCCGGCGCTGGCCGGCCTGGCGCGCGCGCGCCTGCCGCGGCGGCGCGTGCTGGACGCGCTGGTGCGCGGCTACGAAGCGATGATCCGCGTCGGTCGCGCCGTCGGCCCGCGCCACTACTTCCACTGGCACAACACCGCCACCGCCGGCGTCTTCGGCGCCGCCGCGGCCTGCGCGGACGCGCTCGGCCTGGCGCCCGAGGCCGCGGTCTGGGCGCTCGGCAACGCGGGCACGCAGGCCGCGGGGCTGTGGCAGGTGCGGCTGGAGCCGGTGATGTCCAAGCAACTGCACACCGCGCACGCGGCCTGGGCCGGGCGCAGTGCCGCGCGCCTGGCCGCCGCCGGCTTCACGGGGCCGGCGCAGATCCTCGAAGGCGAACGCGGCTTCTTCGCCGCCATGTGCGCCGACGGCAACCCCGAGGCCGTCACGCGCGCCGAAGCCGACTGGCTGATCCACCAGACCAGCTTCAAGCCCTGGCCGGCCTGCCGCCACACCCACCCCACGATCGACTGCGTGCTGGCGCTGCGCGAGCTGGCCGGTGGCCGCCCGCTGCGCTTCAGCCGTGCGCGCGTCGAGACCTTCGGCGACGCGGTGGCCATCTGCGACCGGCCTCGACCCGCCACCCGCACCGAGGCCAAGTTCTCGCTGCAGTACTGCGTGGCGGCGGCCGCCGCGCTGGGCCCGCTGCAGCCCGACCACTTCGACGGCGCCTGCTTCGGCCGGCCGGACCTGGTGGAGGCGGCGGGACGCGTGGTCCTGCAGGTGGGCGAGGAACAGGCGCGCGCCTACCCCGACCACTACGGCGCACGGGTCACGCTGGAACTGGCCAGCGGGCTCAGCGTGGCGCACGCGGTGCGCGACGCGCTGGGCGACCCCGAACGGCCGGTGGGCGAGGACGCCCTGTTCGCCAAGGCGCGGTCGCTCATGGCCTACGGCGGCGTGCCCGCGGCCCGCGCGGCGGCGGTGCTCGACGCCGCCGCGGCGCTGCTGGCGCCGGGCGCGGCCGACGGCGACGAACCGATGCCGGCCGCGCTGCTCGACCCGCTCTTCGACCCCTGATCAGGAGCGGCGCAGGGTCGAGGCGTAGCTGTACAGGCCGCCGTGGTAGAGCGAGTGCGCCACCAGCAGCAGGCGGCCGCCGGCGTCGAAGTAGTGGCGCACGATCTGGAACACGGCCTCGCCGGCCTTCATGTGCAGCACCTTCGCGTCGGCCTCGGACACGTTGGCGGCGCTGAAGGCCTGCTCGATGCGGTCGATGCGGCGGATGTCCGCCGTGTGCACGATCTCGGCGGCGGCGCTCTCGGTGTCCAGCAGCTTGCGCGCCTGCACCTTGCTGCGCGCCGCCACGTAGACGTCCACCAGCGCCAGCGGGCGCACGTCGTGGCGCGGGTAGCGGATCGAACGCACCCAGATGCACGGCGCCTTGCCCAGCCGCGAGACCTGGCTCGCGTGCAGGTTGGCCTCCGGCTCCAGCGCCTTGCTGGCCAGCACGTGCAGCCGGGTGGCGTTGCCGTGCTGGAGCATGTCCTCGATGGTCTGGATGTTCTGCTCGTAGCGCACCGGCGGCGTCGTCGCCACCACGGTGGAGCCCGACCCCTGCCGGCGCGTGATCAGGCCCTTGTGCTCCAGCTGGCGCAGCGCCTCGCGCGTGGTGTGGCGGCTCACGCCGAAGGTCTCGCACAGCTCCTTCTCGGTCGGCAGCGAGGCGCCGACACCCCAGCGGCCGTCGCGGATCGCGCCGATGAGGTAGTCCGCCAGCTTCTGGTAGTAGGGGCCGCTGCCGTCCTTCAGCGCGACCGTTTCACGAGCCATGCCCTTCCGCCTCCCCCGACTTGCAGCCCGAGAGTATGCCGGGATAATATGTACGGACAAGTGGGTCAGGGCCGTGCGTCACGCTAGCTACTTCGAAGTGGTCGACATCGCGCAGCTGAGGCGCGAATTCCCGGTCGGCGACGCCTTCACGGCGCGCTTTCGCGGCATGCCGCCACAGGACCTGCGGGCCCACCAGGAGGCGCTGTTCGCCCGCCAGCTGGCGCGCGCCTGGCAGATCCCGTTCTACCAGCGGCTGTGGGGCGGCGCCGGCCTCAAGCCTTCCGACGTGCGCTCGCTCGCCGACATCGGCCGCCTGCCGGCCTTCGGCAAGCAGGAGATCATGGAGTCGATCGCGCGCCGCCCGCCGCTGGGCGACCACCACGGCCGCGAGATCCCGGTCGACGGGCTGATCCAGCCGATGATCCTGCACACCACCAGCGGCACCACCGGGCGGCCGCAGCCGCTGCTGTTCTCGCCGCGCACGCGCGAAGTGCACAACCTGATCCTGGCCCGCGCCTACCTGATGCAGGGCCTGCGCCCCGACGACGTGGTGCACTCGGTCTACGGGCACGGCCCGGTCAACGGCGGCCACTACATCCGCGAAGCGGTGCTGCACTACACCTCGGCCACCTTCCTGGCCGGCGGCACCGGCGTCGAGACGCCCTCGGCCAAGCAGGTGGAGCTGATGCGCGACTTCGGCACCACCGTGATCGCCGGCTTCGCCGACTACATCAAGCGGCTGGCCGAGGTGGCGCGCGAGACCGGCATCGTGCCCGGGCGCGACATCCCGGTGCGCATGATCACCGGCCACCTGGCGAAGGACGCGCGTCCGGCGCTCGCGGAAGCCTGGGGCGGCGTCGAGCTGTTCGACTGGTACGGCGTCGGCGACACCGGCCTCATCGCCGCCGAAGGCCCCGACCACGACGGCATGCACGTGATGGAAGACGCCCACTGGGTCGAGCTGTGCGACGTCGACAGCGGCGCGCCGGTGCCGCACGGCGAGGCGGGCGACATGGTGATCACCTGCCTCTTCACGCAGGACATCTTCCCCATCATCCGGTTCAACACCCACGACGTCACGCGCTGCCTGACGACGCCCTCGCAGCTGGGGCTGCCGTTCCGCCGCATCGAAGGCTTCCTCGGCCGCAGCGACAACATGGTGAAGTTGCGCGGCATCAACGTGTTCCCGCAGGCGCTGTCGTCCATCCTCGCCGGCATGCCCGGCTTCGAAGGCGAATACCTGTGCGTGCTGACGCGCGCTGCCGACGGGCGCGAGGACCTGCTGGCGCGCATCGAATGCGCGGGCCCGCGCGACGCGGCGCAGACGCAGGCCTGCGCCGAGCTGCTGAAACGCCGCCTGGGCGTCGAGGTGGGCGTCGAGCTGGTCGCGCCGCGCGCGTTGGCCGCGCTGACGGGCGTCGAGTCGCGCCAGAAGCCGGTGCGCCTGCTGGACCAGCGCAAGCCATGAACATCGCCGGCCTGCTCGCGCAGAGCGCGTCGGAGCAGGCGCGCCGGGTGCGGGCCGGCGAGGTTTCCGCGCCGGCGCTGCTGCAATGGCAGCGCGAGGCGGTCGCGCGCGAGAACCCGGCGCTCAACGCCTTCGTGCAGGTCATCGCCGCGGGCCCGCCGGCGGCGGGCGAGTCGCCGCTCGCCGGCTCCACCTTCGCGGTGAAGGACAACATCGACGTGCGCGGCCTGCCATCGCACGGCGGCCTGCGCGCGCTGCACGCGCCGCCGGCCGCCCGCAGCGCCACCGTCGTGCAGCGGCTGGAAGCGGCGGGCCTGACCTGCCTGGGCAAGCTCAACCAGCATGCGATGGCGCTCGGCGCCACCAACCACAACGCCGACTTCGGCGACTGCCGCAACCCGCGCCGGCTCACCCACACGCCGGGCGGCTCCAGCGGCGGCAGCGCCGCCGCGGTGGCGGCCGGCCTGTGCGGCATCGCGCTGGGCACCGACACCATGGGCTCGGTCCGCGTGCCGGCCTCGTACTGCGGCGTGGTCGGCTTCAAGCCTTCGTTCGAGGCCTTTCCCACCGACGGCGTGATGAAGCTGGCGAGCCTGCTCGACCACGTGGGCGTGCTCGCGCGCAGCGTGGAAGACGCGCGCCACGCATTCGCGATCCTCGGCCCGGGCGATTCCGTGCCGCCGGGCGCGCCCCGCGAGCAGGCGCCACTCGAACTGGGCGTGCCGGCCGACGCCGCGGCGCTCGGTGCCGATGCCGAGGTCGCCGCCGCCTTCGACGCGGCGCTGGAGGTGTTGCGTGCCCGCGGCTGGCGCCTGCGGCCCGTGGCCCTGCCGACCGAACGCCTGGGCCCGGTGCGCCGCGCCGGCCTGCTGCTGGCCGAGGCCGAACTGGGCGTCACGCTCGCACCCGTGCTGGCGGAGCGCCGCGCCGAGATGCCGGTCGACCTGCTGGCGATGATCGATCATGCCGCCGGCCGCAGCGCGGTCGACCTGGCACGCGCGCTCGCGCGCATGGTCGACCTGGGGCAATGGGTCACGCGCACGCTGGAATCGGTCGACGCGCTGCTGCTGCCCACCACGCCGCAGACGGCCTTCCCGATGGACGGGCCGGTGCCGGTGAACCAGGCCGACTTCACGGTGCTGGCCAACCTGGCGGGCGCGCCCGCGATCAGCCTGCCGATGCCGGTGCCTGCGGGCGCGCTGCCGGCCGGCCTGCAGGCTCTCGGCCGCCGGGGCCACGACGCAGCGCTGCTGCACGTGGCCGGCCTCGTCGAAGCCGCGCTCGCATCGACCCCCTGAACGCCCCGAAAGGCCGCCATGCCCGACCCCGCCCTTCGCCGTGTGCCGCGCGCCGAGATGCCGCCGCGCCTGCAGCAGGAGCACGACGCCGCGCTCGCGCTGCGCGACGACGCCACGCTGCAGGAGGTGGGCGCCAACGCGCCCGAACTCATCGCCTGGTACCGCGACGAGTTCTACGCCAAGCTGTTCTACGGCGGCCGCGTCGACACGCGCAGCAAGGAGCTGCTGCGCTACCGGCTTTCGATGGCGCACGGCTGCGCCTTCTGCAACAAGGGCAACCGGGTGGCGGCACGCAAGGCCGGCGTCACCGCCGAGCAACTGCAGCACATCCTGGACGAGTCGCACCCCTGCTTCTCCGAGCGCGACCGCGCGCTGCTGACGCTGGCCGACCAGGTGGTGATGACCAACATGCACGGCCACCTCTCGCGCGAGCTGCATGCGCGGCTGCGGCCGCACTTCGACGACGCCCAGATCTTCGAGCTCGGCATGGTGGCCGGCATCCTGACCGGGATGGCGAAGTTCCTGTTCGTCTACGACCTGGTCGAGAAGGAAGCCCACTGCCCCGTGGTGCCGCTGGAAGACTGACTCACACCACCGCGTCGGCCTCGTACAGGCGGTCGGCCACGAACATGTGGGCCGGCGCGTGGGTGATCATCCACTCGGTGCGGCTGGCCTGCGCCACCGCCTGCGGCGTCACGCCGCAGGCCCAGAAGACCGGCACCTCGCCCGGCGCCAGCGCCATCGGCTCGCCGTAGAGCGGCCGGTCCAGGTCGACGCCGATCTGTTCCGGGTAGCCCACCTGCAGCGGCGTGCCGTGCGCGCTGGGGAAGCGGCCCGACAGCTGCACCGCCTTCACCACCAGCTCGCGCGGCACCGGACGCATGGTCACCACCACCGGCCCGTGGAACGGGCCCACCGGTTCGCAGGCGATCGAAGTGCGGTAGACCGGCGGCACCGCGCCGCGCGCCAGGAAGGGCAGCGGCAGGCGTGCCTGGCGCAGCGCGTTGTCGAAGGTGGCGCTGCAGCCCAGCAGGAACGCCACCAGGTCGTCGCGCCACGCGTCGCGGATGTCGAACGGCTCGTCGACCAGCTCGCCATGGCGGAAGACGCGGTAGCGCGGCAGGTCGGTGCGCAGGTCGGCGCCCGGTGCCAGCAGCACCGGCACGGCACTGCCGGGCAGCGTGACGTCCAGCAGCGGGCAGGGCTTGGGGTTGCGCTGGCAGAACACCATGAACTCGAAGGCCTGCGCCTTCGGCAGCACGACCAGGTTGGCCTGCACGTGGCCTTCGGCCACGCCCATGGTGTCGCCGCAATAGGCGCCGCTGCGGATGTGGCCGCGGATCTGCTCGATGCTCAACCCGCGCAGCTGCTGCTTGTCCATGGGGTCTCCTCGCGCTTCAGGCCGTTTCCAGCGGCCCGATGAAGCCGTCCAGCAGCGCCGCCAGGCCTTCGGGGTTGTCCTGGCTCACGCGGTGGTCGGCCTCGATCTCCGCGCCGCGCGCGCCTTCGATCAGCGCGCACAGGTGCTCCATGTTCGCGCGCGGGAACACGGCCGATCCGGCGCCGCGGATGGCCAGCGTCGGGCAGCGCACGCGGAGGCGGTCCCACAGCGGCGCTTCCAGCAGGTGCTCGGTCTCCACCACGCCCGGCGGGTGGTAGTGCCATTCGACGGCACCGCCGTCGTCCAGCGCGCGGAACGAGTGGCGGCTGTAGTGGTCCTTCATCGGCTCGCTCCAGCGTTCGGAGAACGGCATGCGCGCGCGCGCCTCGGCGAGCGTCGGGAAGCGGAACTCGCGCAGCATCTGCTCGCGCACGGCGGCGCTCAGCGCCGGGTCGAGCGAAAGACCGGGGTCCACCACCGTCACGCTGGCCACGCGGCCGGGGTCTTTGGACGCCAGCAGCAGCGCCAGGTTGCCGCCGGTGGCCGCGCCCACCACGTGCACGCGCGGCAGCGCCAGCGCGTCGAGCAACGCGCGAAGGTCGGCCAGGTAGTGCTCGTAGCGGTAGCCCTGCGCCGGGTAGTCCGACAACCCGTGGCCCCGCGCGTCCGGGGCGATGAAGCGGTTGGGCAGCGCCGAATGCTCAACGACGAAGTCCCAGACCCGCGCGTTGGTGCGGTTGGGGTGCAGCAGCAGCACGGGCAGTCCCGGCCCGCCGGGCCAGTCGAGCAGGTGCTGGCGCAGGCCCGGCAACTGCACGAAGCGCGACGTGGCCGGCCGGCGCCAGCGCAGGGGGTCGTTCGTGTCCATGGCCGTGCCTCCCGGGTGCGGCGTTCAAAGGAGCCCGAGCGTGCGCGCGGCGGCCTGCAGCGCGTCGCGGTCCTGCTCGTGCGCGATGGCGATCATGCGCTGCGCCCGCGTCGCCAGCGGCGCGTCTCGCAGGTGGGCGACGCCGTGCTCGGTGACCACCGTGTCGGCGTCGCAGGCTGCCAGCGTGCAGGGGCCGTTCAGGCGCGCGACGATGCGCGGCTGCCCACCCGGCGAGCGCGCCGGCAACGCGATGACCGAGCGCCCGCCGCGCGCCGCGCGCGCGCCGCGCACGAAGTCGGGCAGCCCGCCCACGCCGCCGACGTAGCGCCAGCGGCCCTGCGCGCCCGGCACCGCCTCGGCATTCGCGTGACCCAGCAGGTCCACTTCCATGGCACTGTTGACGCAGAACATGCCGTCTTGGCTTGCGATCGCCTCGGCGGCATGGGTCTCGCCCGGACGCCGCAGCACGATCGGGCCCGGGTCGCGGCGCACGGCGTCGAACAGGGCCGGCGTGCCGCAGACGGCGCCGGCCACGGCCAGGCCCGCATCCACCGGCTTGCGCGAACCGTCGACCACGCCGGCGACGACGAGCGCGTGCAGCGCATCGGAAAACATGCCCGTGTGAACGCCCAGGTGCCGGTGCCATTGCAGTGCCTGCAGCAGCGCCGAAGGCAGCGCGCCGATGCCCACCTGCAGGCAGGCACCGTCGGGCACCAGCGCGGCCACCTGGCGGCCGATCGCCGCTTCCGCCGGGCCGGGCGCGGCCTGCGGCGTGGCGCAGGCCGGGTCGTCGACTTCCAGCGTGGCCGCCGGCGGCAGGTCGGCCGGCCACTCGGCGCCCGGCAGCGCCGGCAGGTGCGGGCTGACCTGCGCGATCACGTGGCGCGCCCGGCGCGCCGCGGCCAGCACCGGGCCGTGCGACGGGCCGAGGAAGAGGCGGCCGCGGGCGTCGCGCGCCAGGCTCACGAGGGCGACGTCGCAGGTCCACGCGCCTTCGTCGAACACCTGCTCGCAGCGGCCGTAGACGAGCGGGCTGACGGCAACCGGCCGCTTCGCCGCCAGCGCGGCGGCGCTGCCCATGCCGCCGAAGGTGGTGATCTCGCAGCCCGGCGGCAGCGCCGCGGCGGCTTCGGTGAAGGGCACGCCCAGCAGCAGGTGCAGCGGCTGCGGCAGGCTGTCGTGCGCCGCCAGCGAGGCCAGCAGCGCGGCAGGCTCGGCCGACATGTGCGAGGCGACCAGCCGGTCGCCCGCACGCAGCCAGCGACTCCAGTCGATCTCAGGCACGCCAGGGCACCTGGGCCGCGAAGTGCAGCGCGATCTCTTCGCGCGTGGCGATCCAGACCCCGCCTTCGCGCGCGCGCCGCGCAGCGTGCTCGAGGAACTTCTCCAGCGCCCCGATGCGGCCCGGGCGGCCGATGATGCGCAGGTGCAGGCCGAGCGACATCATGTTGACTTCGTGCTCGCCCTCGGCGAGCGACCACTCGAGGTTGTCGATCGCGTACTTGAGCCACTGGTCGGGCGTGTAGGCGGGCTGGGCCCACATCTTCATGTCGTTGTTGTCGACCTGGTAGGGCAGCACCACGATCGGCCGGCCGGCGGGCGCTTCCCAGCGCGGTTCGTCGTCGCCGTAGTCGTCCATGTGGTAGAGGAAGCCCTCCTCGGCCAGCAGCCGGCGCGTGTTGGCGGTGAGCAGGTAGCGCGAGAGCCAGCCGCGCGGCTTGCGGCCGGTGGTGGCCTCGATCGACTGCACCGCCTTGCGGATGTACTCGCGCTCCTGCGCCTCGTCCATCTGGAACTGGTGCGCCCAGCGCCAGCCGTGCGAGGTGACCTCGTGGCCCTGGCGCACGATCTCGCGCGCGAGCTCGGGGGCGCGCTCCAGCGCCAGCGCGCAGGCGGTGAAGGTGGCGCGGATGCCGTAGCGCTCCAGCAGGCGCATGACGCGCGGCGCGCCGCGCGTGAGGCCGTAGCGGTAGTTCGATTCGTTGCCGTAGTTGCGCACCGGCCGCTTCAGCGCGATGCCCATCTCGTCCACCGGCTCGGGGTACTTGTCGCCGTCGGCGACGTTGCCTTCGGCGCCTTCCTCGACGTTGACGACGACCGACAGCGCCAGTCGCGCCTGGCCCGGCCAGTGCCAGGGCTTGGGGGAAGGCTGGAAGTTCATGGCAGCTCCTGCGCGGCGGGCCAAGGCCGCGCTTGCGGCAAGTTGTACGGACATATTATGATGACCCACGGCCGCCCGGACAAGCCGCAGGAAAGTCCCCGCATGCCTTCCCTCCACCTGCGCCGCGAAGGCGCGGTCGCGCGCCTGCTGATCGACCACCCCGAGCGGCGCAACGCCTTCACGCGCGCGATGTGGCGCTCGCTGCCCGGCCTGGTGCGGCAGGCGCAGGCGCCCGGCGTGCGCGTGCTGGTGCTGCAGAGCGCCCTGCCCGGCTGCTTCGCCGCCGGCGCCGACATCAGCGAATTCGCGGCCACCTACGCCACGGCGGCGGAATCGCTGCGCGCCAATCAGGAGATCCAGGACGCGGTCGAGGCGCTCGCCGCCTGCCCGCTGCCCACCGTGGCGCTGATCGACGGCCCCTGCGTCGGCGGCGGCGTCGCGCTGGCGCTGGGCTGCGACCTGCGGCTGGCGAGCGAGCGTGCGCGTTTTGCCGTCACCCCGGCGCGCCTGGGCCTGTCCTACCCGCCGGGCGACGTGGCGCGCCTGGTGCGCGCCTGCGGCCGCGCGCGCGCGGCCGAGCTGCTGTTCGCCGGCCAGCCCTGGGACGCGCAGCGCGCCGCCGCCGCCGGCCTGGCCAACAGCGTGGTGCCGGTGGCCGAGTTCGATGCCGCCGCCGCCGCGCTGCTGGAGGCCATCGCCGCCAACTCGCTCGACGCCACGCGGGCGCTCAAGCAGTCGCTCGACGCCGCGGAGAGCGGCGACGGCGAGGCGCTGGCGCAGGCCCGCCGGACCTTCGAGGCGCTGTTCGCCGGACCCGACTTCGTGGCCGGGCGCGACGCCTTCCTGGCCCGGCAGCCGGCGCAGTTCCCTTCCCACCGCAAGGCCCCGGAGTCGCCATGACCGCCGACACGCCCCCCGCCGACGCCATCGAGCGTTTCCTCGACCTCGTGCTGGATACGCGCTTCGAGGACCTGCCGGCCGAGGCCGTCGCCGCGGCGCAGACCTTCTTCCTCGACACCGTGGGCGTGGCCTGCGCGGGCCGGCTGGCGCCGCGCCTGGAAGGCATGCTGGCGGCGGCGCGCCACTGGGGCGGGGCCGGCGATCTGCCGGGCGTGACGGTCTGGAACACGGCGCTGCGCACCAACGCGCCGGCAGCCGCGCTGCTCAACGGCTACCAGTGCCACGCGCTCGAATACGACTGCGTCTACGAGCCCGGCGTGATCCTGCCCGCGGCGCCGGTGTTCGCCGCGCTCGTGGCGCAGGCCGAGCAGCTGGCGCTGGCCGGCCGGCCGCCGACCGGGCGCGACCTGCTGCGCGCCTTCACGGTGGCGGTGGAGGTGTCGTGCACGCTCGGGCTGGCCTGCAGGAGCGCGATGTTCTTCTTCCGCCCCGGCACCACGGGCGTGTTCTCGGCGCTGGCCGCCATCGCCAGCCTGGCGCCGCTGCCGCGCGAGCAGCTGCGCCACGCCTTCGGCATCGGCTTCTCGCAGATGGGCGGCTCGATGCAGGCGCACGAGGAAGGCTCGATGATGCTGGCCACCCAGATGGGTTTCGCCGCGCGCAACGCGCTCGTGGCCTACGAGATGGCCGCCGCCGGCATCACCGGGCCGGTGCAGGTGCTGGAAGGCCGCTTCGGCTTCTTCCACAACTACGAGGACGGGCATGCGCTGCCGCAGGCGCTGGCGCAGATCGGCGCGCCGTGGAAGGTGACGCAGCTCTCGCACAAGCCCTTCCCGAGCGGGCGCGTCACCCACGGCGCGATCCACACGCTGCGCCTGCTGCGTGCCGAGCTGGGCCTGGACCGCGCGACCGTGGCCGACGACGTGCGCGCCATCACCTTCCGTTTCCCGCCGCTGGGCACGCGGCTGGTGGGCCGGCCGATGATCAGCCACCCGGCGCCCAACTACGCGCGCCTGTGCGTGCCGTTCGTGTCGGCCACCGAACTGCTGCACGGCGAGGTGGACCCGACGAGCTTCACGCCCGAACGCCTGGCCGACCCGACGATCGAGCGCCTCGCGCGCAAGGTGCAGGTGCTGGAGGTGCCGCACCCGAACCCGAACGCGTTCTACCCGCAGCAGGTGAGGCTGGAACTGGCCGACGGCCGCGTGGTGGAGCGCGACATCCCGCATGCCTGGGGCCACCCGCTGATGCCGCTGACGGCGGCCGAAGGCGAAGCCAAGTTCAGGCGCTGCGTGCAGCTGGCGCGCGGCGACGACGCGGCCACGGCGGCTTCGGTGGCGTCCGTGCTCGGCTGGCTGGGCGATCTGCCGCAGGCGCCGGACTGCGCGCCGCTGCTGCAGTTCCTGCGCGGCTGACGGGCGGGCCTACCGGCCCATCACGAAGCCCGGCAGCCAGGTGGCGATGGCCGGGAAGGCCACCAGCAGCACCGTGGCCACCAGCATCAGCGTGAAGAACGGGACCGAGGCCTGCGCGATGCGCGCGATGCTCCAGCCGCTCATGCCCTGCAGCACGAACAGGTTGAAGCCCACCGGCGGCGTGATCTGCGCGAGCTCGATCATGATCACGATGTAGATGCCGAACCAGATGGGGTCGAAGCCGGCCGCCTTGATCATCGGCAGCACCACGGCGGTGGTCAGCACGATCATCGAGACGCCGTCCAGCAGGCAGCCCATCACCAGGTACACCAGCGTCAGCACCAGGACCAGCACGTAGCGCGACAGCTGCAGAGAGACCACCCATTCCGAGAGCGCCTTCGGGATGCCGGTGAAGCCCATCGCGACCGTGAGGAAGCTCGAAGCGCCCAGGATGAACAGGATCATGCAGGTCAGGCGCAGCGAGCCTGCGATGCTGGCGTACAGGCTGGTGCGCGTGAGCGAGCCGCCGAAGCCGGCGATCGCGAGCGAGCCCAGCACCCCGACCGCCGACGCCTCGTTGGCGGTGGCGAAGCCGGTGGCCATCGAGAAGAACACGAACAGGATCAGCAGCAGCACCGGGAACAGCTCGCGCGACGCGCGCAGCTTCTGCGCCAGGCCGATGCGTTCGCCGGGCTGCGGCACCTTGCCCGGGTTGCGGAGGGCCCAGACCACCAGGTAGCCGGAGAACATCAGCAGCAGCATGAGGCCGGGCAGGATGCCGGCGATGAACATGCGGATCACCGACACGTCGGACGCGACGGCGTAGACGATCATCGGGATCGACGGCGGGATCAGGATGCCCAGCGTGCCCGCGCCGCACAGCGAGCCGAGCGTCATGCCGGGGTCGTAGCCGCGCTTGCCCAGCTCGGGCAGCGAGATCTTGGCGATCGTCGCGCAGGTGGCCGCCGACGAGCCGGAGACGGCGCCGAAGAGGCCGCAGCCCAGCACGTTGACGTGCAGCAGGCGGCCCGGCAAGCGGTCCAGCCAGGGTGCCAGGCCGGCGAACATCTGCTCGGCCAGGCGGGTGCGGAAGAGGATCTCGCCCATCCAGATGAACATCGGCAGCGAGGCGAGCGAGAGCGACGAGTAGGTGTTCCAGTAGGCCGTGAAGAGGTTGATCGCCGGCTTGGTGGACGAGAAGAACGCCACCCCTGCCCAGGCCACGACGCCGAGCGTGACGCTGATCCAGACGCCGCCGGCCAGCAGCAGCAGCATCAGCACGATCAGCAGCACGGAGGCCGACATCGGTGAGCGTCCTGCGGCAGCGGGTTCAGTGCGCGGTGGGCTGGCCAACGACGGGCGGCTTCTCGGCCACCAGATCGGCAGGCGGGGCGGCGAGCGCGCGCACCGCCTCGTCGACGATGGCCACCCACAGCACCGCCACGCCGACCAGGAAGCTCAACTGCGGCACCCACACCGGCACGACCAGCATGCCCTGCGTCACCTCCTGCGTGCGCCAGCCTTCCCACAGGTAGGCGGCCACCGCCCAGAGCATGTAGCTCACGAAGACCCAGCCGATGGCCAGGCAGGCCAGCAGCACCGGCTTGCGCAGCGCCGGCGGCAGCCGGTCGACGAGCAGGCCGACGCGGATCATGTCGCCGCGGTGGAAGGTGGCCGGCAGCGCCAGGAAGCCGGCGGCGGCGCAGAACCAGCCCACCAGTTCGCCGGCGCCGGTGATGTAGCTGCCGAACCAGCGGAACACCGGCTCGAAGACCATCAGGCCGAAGGTGCCCAGCAGGAACAGCCCGGCGAGCACCAGGCAGCCGTCGTAGGCCAGGTCGAGCACGCGTCGCATCGGCAGGTCGGTGCGCGCGCGCGGACTACTTGCCGATGTCCTTGCGGTAGGCGGCCAGCGCGGCCACCGCTTCCTCGCCCATGGGCTTGGTGTATTCGTCCCACAGCGGCTTGGTGCGGTTGACCATCTCGTCGACCATGGCCTTGGGCGCGTCGGCCACGTTCATGCCGTTGGCCTTCAGCTCGGCCACCTTCTTCTGGTGGTCCTGCTTGCTGGCTTCCCAGAACTGCGGCTCCATCTCGTGCGCGATGCGCTCGATCGTGGCCTGCTGCTGCGGCGTGAGCTTCTTCCAGGTGTCCAGGTTGATGGCCAGCACGTTCGACGCCCAGATGTGGTTGGTCTGGTAGCCGTACTTCATGAAGTCCCAGTACTTCTGCGCCACCGCGGTGCCGGCCGAGGTGGGCACGCCGTCCAGCATGCCCGAGCCCAGCGCCTGCAGGATCTCCAGGTTGTTCATCTGCACCGGCGTCATGCCCAGCCGGTTGATCCAGTCGGTGGTCAGGCGGTCGAGGCTGCGCATCTTCAGCCCCTTGAGGTCGGCCACCGAGGCGACCGGCTTCTTCACGAAGAAGAACTGGTTCGGCCAGGGCACGATGTACAGCGCCTTCTGGTTGTTCTTCGCCAGCACCGCTTCCCAGACCGGGCGGAAGTACTTGTGCATCAGCTTGAGCTGGTCGTAGTCGCCGACCAGGAAAGGCAGCGTCTCGACCGCCATCACCGGTGCGCGGCTCGCGTTCTGGAACAGCGCGTAGTCGGCCGCCGGCACCACGCCGTCGGCGACGGCGCGCAGCGATTCGTTGGCCTTCACGCCCAGCGTGCCACCGGGGTGGGTGACCATGGTCACCTGGCCGTTGGTTTCCTTCGTCACGCGCTCGGCGAAGCGGGCGGCGTCGAGCGAGTGGAACTCGCCCGGGCCCCAGGGCACCGAGATGTCGATCTTGACCTGGGCCGCCGCCCACAGCGGCAGCAGCGCGGCCGCCCCGGCCACCAGCAGCGGGCGCAACCGCCGCAACATCGTCGAAAGCCTGTTCATGGACAACCCCTCCGTCATCAACGGGATCGCGAGCACCACCGGCCGCCCAGCCATTCAACAATATGTCCGTACAAATTGCAAGACCGGGTTGTCCGCAGAACCGGCGCGTGGCCGGTCCGCGCGCGCGGCCGCTCAGCCGGCCTTGGCCGTGAGCTTGACAATCTTGCCGACGGTGTCGTTCCAGTTCTTCACGCACTCGGCGCCGCAGCGCGCGGCCCAGCGCGGCAGCACATGCTCGGTCAGCGCCTTCTGGCGCAGCGCCGCGTCGCCCGGCGCGGGCTGCACCAGCACCATCGAGGCGGCGGGGCCTTCGGAGCAGGCACCGCCGGTGTTGCAGGCCAGGCCGAGGTCGTTCTCGCGCACGTTCTGCTCGAACACGGCCTTCTCCAGCCGCGCGTACTGTTCCTGCACGATCTTCTGCGTCGCGGGGTCGAGCTTGGCCCAGCTGTTGAGGTTGATTGCCGACAGCCCGGCGCCCCAGTTGATCGGCAGCGCGTAGAGGTACTTGGCGCCTTCGTACCACTTGGCCTTGTAGCCGCCCAGCGTGCCGGTGATGGCGCAATCGATGACGCCGTTCTGCAGCGCCTGCTGCACTTCGCCGAAGGCCATGTTGATGCCCGAGCCGCCGAAGTAGCCGACGAAGTCCGCCTGTGACGCGCCCGAGGTGCGCACCTTGCGGCCCTTGAGGTCGGCGAGGCTGCGGATCTCGGCGCGGCAGAACAGCACCTGGGCCTGGTACGAGAACATGCCCAGCACCTTGACCTTCAGGTTCTGCTCGTAGTGGCGCTCCAGGATGGGGCGGAAGGCCTGCGTCACTTCCTGGAAGGTCTGGATCGTGGGCGACACCCCGGCCAGGTCGGTGGCGTCGTTGATGGCGTTGTCGCCGGCCACGAAGCCGAGCTGGCTGGTACCGACGTCGAACACACCCTGGCCGAGCAGGCGGAAGACCTCCGGGCCCTTCAGGCCCATCTCGTTCCAGGGCTTGAAGTTGGCCGTGACCATGCCCTTGGTGGCGGCCGGGATGTCCTTGTTCCAGAACGGCGCCTCGAGCTCCTTGGACTGCGTCGTGATGCCCAGGTTGCCCACGACCTGCAGGGTCACCTTGTTCTGCGCCTGGGCGCCGGCAGCGGCACCCAGCAGGACGGCGGCGGCGAGCGGGAAGCTTGCGAGTCTCATGGGGATTTCCTCGGAGGTTGGTGCGCGCGTCGCTTCACGCGCGCGTTGCGGCGAACAGGGTCGGCAGCCAGAGCGCGATCTGCGGGAACGCGACGAGCAGCACGATGAGCACGAACATCAGGGCCACGTAGGGGAGCGAACCCGCCACCACGTCGCGGAAGGGCCCGCCGCCGCGGACCGACTGCACGACGAACAGGTTCATGCCGATCGGCGGCGTGATGAGCGCGGTCTCGATCAGGATCACGAAGATGACGCCGAACCAGACCGGGCTGAAGCCGAGCGCCTTGATGATGGGCACCACCACCGGCGTCGTCGCCACCATCAGCGTCAGCGACTCGACGAAGCAGCCCAGCACGATGTAGAGCAGCACGATCGCCAACAGGATGGCGTGCGGCGACCAGTGCAGCGTGGCCACCCACTTGACCGCGGCGTCGGTGAGGCCCAGCGTGGAGAGCACGAAGTTCAGGAAGTAGGCCGCCAGCACGATCAGCATCACCATCGCCGTGGTGCGCACGGTGCCTTCGAAGCAGCGCAGCAGCATCACCCCGGTCAGGCGGCGCCGCCACACGACGAGCGCGAGCGCGCCCATCACACCCAGCGCCGAAGCCTCGGTGGCGGTGGCCAGGCCGGCGTAGATCGAGCCCACCACCAGCAGGAACAGGAACAGCGGCGGCAGCAGGTGCGGCAGCGCGGCCAGGCGCTCGCCCCACGCAGCCGCGGGCTTGCGCGGCGCCAGCGACGGGTCGATGCGGCAGCGGACCCAGACGTAGACCGAGAAGATCGTCGCCAGCAGCAGGCCGGGCAGCGTGGCGGCCAGGTAGAGGTCGGAGACGGCGGTTTCCGACATCGCGCCGTAGAGCACCATGTTGATGCTGGGCGGAATCAGGATGCCCAGCGTGCCGCCGGCGGCGATGGTGCCGAGGAACATGTCCGCGCGATAGCCGTGACGCGTCATGTTGGGGATCGAGACGGTGCCGATGGTGGCGGCGGTGGCGATGCTGGAGCCGGAGGTGGCCGCGAACACCGCCGAGGCGGCGATGTTGGTGTGCATCAGCCCGCCGGGCACGTGGCCGACCCAGCGGTCGAGCGCGGTGTACATCGACTCGGTGACGCCCGAACGCAGCAGCAACTCGCCCATCATGATGAACATCGGCACCGCCACGAGGATGAAGTCGGCGCTCGAGCTCCAGGCGATCTCGCCCAGCCCGCGCAGCAGCGGAAACGGCGAGTAGACCTCGGCCAGCGTGCCGCCCAGCACGCCGAGCACGCCGGCCACGAAGAGGCTGCTGGCCGCCAGCACCAGCAGCAGCAGCACGGTGAGCAGCATCATGGCCTGGCCTCCGCGCCCGCCGTGCTGGCGTCGATCTCCTCCTTCAGCGACGCCATGCCCAGGTGGCCGTGGGTCAGCTCGGCGCGGCCGCGCAGGCAATGCCACAGGCCGGCCGCGGCATAGGCGGCCGACAGCAGCGCGAACCACGCCAGCCCCAGCAGCCACAGGCCCTGCGGCCAGGCGAGCCGGATCGCCAGCGACGAGTTGGAGCGCGCGCCGCTCTTCCAGTTGCCGGCGACCATGGCGCCGCACCAGTACAGCAGCACGCCCAGGCAGAGCGCGAGGCCGGCGAAGGCGACGACGTCGAGCCAGGCGCGGGCGCGCGCCGGCAGGGCCACGTACAGCAGCTCGATGCGGATGTGGGCCCGCGTCACCAGTGCATACGACATGCCCAGGGCGGTGGAGATGGCGAACGCGTAGGTCGACAGCTCGAAGCTTTCGAACAGCGTCAGCTTGAAGAGCGAGCGGAACACCACGTCCAGCGTCACCAGCGCCGCCGAGAGCAGCAGCATCGCCCCGCCCAGCCAGGCCAGCCAGCGCGAGACCGCGGTGCTGGCCTGGCGCCAGGGAGCGGGGGTGCCGCCCGCGCTCACGACCAGAGCACCAGACGCCCGTCGGGCATGCGGCCGATGAAGGAGCCGATCGAGATGCGGTTGCCGTCGCCTTCGGCGCGGCCGCCACCGATCTCGTGCGGGTTGCGCGTGTTGAACAGCACCACGTCGCCGGCGGTCGGCCGGTAGGTCATCGACGGCGCGCCCGCCACGATGGCCGGGTCGAGGCCGTAGCTCCTGGGGATCTCGCCCGGTGTCAGCGGCGGGTCCCAGGGCGCGTTGTGCACGCGCGTGATGCCGCCTTCGGCCAGCTCCTCGGCGAAGAAGTTCCAGCCCAGCTGGGCGTCGACGGCGCCGATGGCGTAGTGCGGCGCGTTCAGCGGCGCCCAGTCGGCGTGCAGGTCGACGCCCTCGCCCGCGAAGCGGATGATGCCGGCGTAGTACTCGCCCAGTTCCTCGCGCGCGATGCCCACCGGGTGCGGCCACACGGCCTGCAGGCGGTCGATGAGGCGCTGCACGGCGTCGAAGGTATTCGCCAGCACCTGCCGCAGGTCGCGGTTGGCGGCCGGCACTGCTTCGAAGAAGTCGCTCTTCGGGTGGCCCCAGCGGAACTCGTACTGCGCCATGCCGATGTAGCCGATGCGCCGCCCCACGCTGTAGTACTTGATGGGGCCCGCGCGCGCCGCGGCCGCGAACTGCCGGCATTCGGCGCTGCTGGCGAAGCCGGGGATGCGGATCGCCGCGATGCGGTTGTCCAGCAGGTCGCGCAGGGTCTGCGCGTTCAGCGGGTGCTCGACGGCGTCGACCCAGGTCGGGGCGGGCACCACGGGCCGGTCGGCCGCGGCGGCGGCCGTCATGGCTCGGTCGTCCAGGTCTTGCGGGGCGGTGTCTTCACCTCGAGCTGCTCGCAGTCCTCCAGCGCTTCGCTGTAGTGGTCCACGCCGCGCGGGTGGATCCACGAGGTGCCCGGTTCGGCGATGAACTCCTCGCCGCCGATGACGATGCGCATGCGGCCGCGGATCAGGTAGGCCACGGTCTCGTGGTCGTCGTGCCGGTGCACGGGGTCGATCAGGCCCTTCTCGCGGATCACGTGCAGCAGCACCGCCTCGTGGCCCACCATCGCGCGCCGCACCTCGACGCGTCCTTTCGGCTGGGCGCCCTCGACCGAAGCGAGCCGCTCGGGCGCGATGTCGTCCTTGCGCGTGAAGTAGCCGCGGGTGGGCTCCAGGTAGCGCGGGTCGGTCGGGTCGGTCATGGCGGTCCTTCTTCGGGGTCGGTGCGCGGGCCGCGCGCTCGCGGTGATCTGCAAGCCTAGCAAGCCGCCCGCTCATTGTCGACATTAAAGGCCGTACAAATCTCGTTCGTACAAGTTTTCCCTAGGTGAACGTCGATGCTGAAAATGCGATTGTGTACAATGAATGGCAATCGATCCCGGTCCTGCCGAAGGAGGCGCGCGTGGCTGACTCGCTCGGATGGCGCAAGAAGTTCGCCGTGCTGGTGCCTTCGACGAACACGAGCGTGCAGCCCGAGTTCGACGCGATGCGGCCGCCCGGCGTCACCAACCACATCAGCCGCATCCGCATCCCGAACATCCCGCTGCGCGACGACGCCGACTTCCAGCGCCTGATCGATCTCATCGCGGCCGCGCAGGACGAGGCGGTCGATTCGGCGATGTCCTGCGAGCCCGACCGCCTGGTGCTCGGCATCTCGGCAGAGACCTTCTGGGACGGCCTGAAGGCCAGCCGCGAGCTCAAGCAGCGCCTGGAAGAGCGCACGCGGCTGCCGGTCTCGATGGGGTCGGAGGCCTGCGAGGCGGCCTTCATGGCGCTGGGCATCCGGCGCATCGCCGTCGTCACGCCCTACCAGCCGGTGGGCGACCGCAACGTGGTGCGCTTCTTCGAGGAAGCCGGCTTCGAGGTGCGGCGCATCAAGGGCCTGTGCTGCGCGAGTCCGGTGCACATCGCGCACGTGAGCGAGGCGCAGCTGCGCGACGCGCTGCTGGAGCTGGACGGCGACGACATCGACGGCCTCGTGCAGGTCGGCACCAACCTGGCGATGGCGCGGCTGGCCGGCAGCGCCGGCCTCTGGCTGAAGCGCCACGTCGTCGCCATCAACACCGCCATCTACTGGCATGCGCTGCGCAGCGCCGGCATCGAGGACCGCGTGGCCGGCTTCGGCCCGTTGCTGGAGCGGCACTGAGCCGGGCCGCATGGAGACCGTCGCAGCGCGCATCTACGGCGCCGTCAAGCAGCAGATCATCGAAGGGCGCTACGCGCCCGGAGCGCGCATCACCGAGCAGCAGGTCGCGGCCGAGTTCAACACCTCGCGCACGCCGGTGCGCGAGGCGATGCGCCTGCTGGTGGCCGACGGCTTCGCGGTGTTCAAGCCCAACAGCGGCACCGTGGTGCGCGAGTGGTCGCGCGAGCAGATGCGCGAGATCTTCGACCTGCGCGTGCTCATCGAAAGCGAGATCGCGGCCACTGCCGCGCTGCACATCACCGACGACGAGCTGGCCGAGCTGATGCGGCTGCAGGACGAGATCGAATCGCACGGCGACCGCGGACGGCGCGAGAGCGCCAGCCGCATCGGGCCGCTCAACCGCGAGTTCCACCGCGTGATCGCGCAGGCCAGCCGCAACGAGCGCCTGGCCTCGATGCTGGCCAGCGCTATCGAGATGCCGATCGTGCAGCGCACCTTCGGCCGCTACTCCCGCCGCCAGCTCGAACGCAGCTTCGGCCACCACCGCGAGCTGATCGACGCCTTCGCGGCGCACGACGCGGCCTGGGCGCGCGCCGTGATGAGCTGTCACATCCATTCGGCCAAGCAGGCCATGCTGGAGGAGCCGCCCCATGAGCAGCACTGACGCGGCGGAATCCGCGGCGCAGAACTACGCCCGCGGCGCCTTCGGGAGCGGGCTCGGCCTGGGCACGCGCCGGGCGTTGCTGATGGTGGACTTCGCGCAGGCCTACTTCGTGCCGGAATCGCCGCTGTTCGCCAACCGGCCCGAAGTGGTGGGTCAGGCGAAGGCGCTGCTGCAATGGGCGCGCGCGCGCGGGCTGCTGGTCTGCCACACGCGGGTGGAGTACCGCGCCGACGGGCTGGACGGCGGTGTCTTCTTCCGCAAGATCCCGGCGCTCAAGGCCTTCTGCGCCGGCAACCCGCTGGGCGAGGTCGTGCCCGAGCTGGCGCCGCTGCCGCCCGAGCCGGTGGTCACCAAGCAGTACGCGAGCGCCTTCTTCGGCACCTCGCTGGCGAGCCTGCTGCGTGCCCAGGGCGTCGACTGCGTGCTGCTGGCCGGCATGAGCACCAGCGGCTGCGTGCGCGCGAGCGCGGTCGACGCGATCCAGCACGGTTTCATCCCGGTGGTCGTGGGCGACGCCTGCGGCGACCGCCACCCGGCCCCGCACGAGGCCAACCTGTTCGACCTGCAGGCAAAGTACGCCGACGTGCTGAGCCTGCAGCAGCTGCAGGCGGCGCTGCCGGCCTGAGGACGCGCTCATCCATGGCCCTCGAACACATCACCGTCCTGGACCTGACGCACATGCTGTCGGGTCCCTACGGCACCATGCTGCTCACTGACCTGGGCGCGCGCACGATCAAGGTCGAGCCGCCCGGCACCGGCGAAGCCACCCGCCGCCTGCTGGAGCACGACCCCGACTACGCGCGCCAGGGGATGGGGGCCTATTTCCTCACCCTCAACCGCAGCAAGCGCAGCGTCTGCATCGACCTCAAGTCGGAGGCCGGCCGCGCCGTGTTCCTGGACCTGGTGCGCCATGCCGACGTCGTGTTCGACAACTTCAGCGTCGGCGTGCCGCGCCGCCTGGGCATCCACCACGAGGCGCTGGCCGAGGTGAACCCGCGCATCGTCACCTGCTCGGTCACCGGCTTCGGCGAGACCGGCCCCGCCACCGACCGGCCGGCCTTCGACCAGGTGGTGCAGGCGATGGGCGGCGGCATGTCGATCACGGGCACGCCGGCCACCGGGCCCATCCGCAGCGGCATCCCGATCGGCGACCTCGGCGGCGGCCTGTTCGGCGCGCTCGGCGTGCTGGCCGCGCTGGCCGAGCGCGAGCGCACCGGGCGCGGCCGCCATGTCGACATCTCGATGCTGGACGCGCAGCTGTCGATGCTGAACTACATGGCCACGATGTACCTGATGTCGGGCATCGTGCCGCAGGGCATCGGCAACGGCCACTTCGTGCACGTGCCCTACAACTGCTACCCGACGGCCGACGGGCACGTCATCGTGGCCTGCATCGGCGACGCCTTCTTCGAGCGCTTCGCCGAATTCATCGACATTCCGGAGCTGCTGGACCCGGCACTCAGGCAGCAGCCGGTGCGCTACGCGGCCAAGGAGCGCGTCGACGAATTGGTGAGCGCGAAGATGCGCACGCGCAGCACGGCCGAGTGGGTGGAGGCGCTGCAACGCGCGCGCATCCCCTGTGGCCCGGTGAACGACTTCGCGCATGCGCTGGCCGACCCCCAGGTGCAGGCGCGCGGCATGGTGGTCGAAGTGCCTTTGGCCGGCGGCGGGTCGGTGCGGCAGCCGGGCAACCCGGTGAAGCTCTCGGGCGCGCCGGAGCGGCCGCACACGCCACCGCCGCCGCTGGGCGCCCACACCGACGAGGTGCTGGGCGCGATCGGCTACGACGCCGCGCGGCTGGCCGCGCTGCGCGCCGCCGGCGCCGTGGCCTGAACGCGCATGGACCGGCTCGTCGTCACCGACGTCTCGCCACGCGACGGGCTGCAGAACCAGCCCCAGCCGGTGCCGGCCGAGGCGAAGGCGCAGCTGATCGCGCTGCTCGCGCGCGCGGGCGTCACCAGCGTGGAAGCGACGAGCTTCGTCTCGCCGCGCGCGGTGCCGCAGATGGCCGATGCCGCCGAGGTGCTGGCGCGGGTGGCGGCGGCGCTGCCGCAGCTGCGCACCTCGGCCCTGGTGCCCAACCTGAAGGGGCTGGAGCGGGCCCGCGCCGCGGGCGCGCGCGAGATCGCGGTGGTGCTGTCGGCCACCGAGACCATGAACCGGCGCAACATCAACATGGGCCTGGACGAAGCGGCCGAGGTGAGCGAACAGACGCTGCAGCAGGCGGCCGCTGCCGGCCTGCGCACGCGGGCCTATGTCGCGGTCGCCTTCGACTGCCCGTTCGAAGGTGAGGTGCCGCTGGACCGCGTGGCGGCGCTGGCGCAGCGCATGGCCGCGGCCGGCGCCGACGAGGTGGTGATCGCCGACACCATCGGCGCCGCCGCGCCGGCCATGGTGCGCGAACGGCTGCGCGTCATCGCCCAGGCCGTCCCCGTGCAGCGCCTGGGCGTGCACCTGCACGACACGCGCGGGCTGGGCGCGGCCAATGCCTGGGCCGCCCTCGAAGCCGGTGTGCGGCGGCTCGACGCCAGCGTGGGCGGCATCGGTGGCTGCCCGTTCGCGCCCGGCGCTGCCGGCAACCTGGCGACCGAAGACCTGGTGCTGATGGCCGAACGCAGCGGCCTGGCCACCGGCATCGCACTCGAAGGCCTGCTGGAGGCGATCGACTTCGCGCAGCAGCAGCTCGGGCGTCCGCTCGGCGGCCGCAGCATCGCCTGGCTGCGCGGCCAGCGCGAGCGGCGGGCCCGGCAGGCGGCATCGACTTGAACCACGAGGACGGGCTACCGCCCGCCCCGGAGACCTGAAGGACGACCACGATGGACCACCTCGGCTGGCGCATGAAGTTCGGCGTGCTGGGCCCTTCGACCAACACCATCGTCCAGCCCGACATGGACGGCATGCGGCCGGTGGGCGTGACCAACCACTACGGCCGCATCGAGATCCCCGGCATGTCGGTCGGCTCGAACGAGGACTTCCTGCGGCTGGTGAAGCTGATCCAGGACAACACGCTGCACGCCATCGACGTGCTCAAGACCTGCGAGATGGGCGCGATGGTGATGGGCATGTCGGCCACCACCTTCTGGAACGGCCGCCAGGGCGCGGAGACCTACCTGAAGGTGCTGCAGGAACGTGCCGGGGTGCCGGTGTCCTGCGGGTCCTTCTCCACCGAGGCGGCCCTCCACCGCTACGGCGCGAAGCGCATCGCCTTCTTCTCGCCCTATTTCGAGGTGGCCAACGCGCAGGTGCGGCGCTTCTTCCAGGACTGCGGCTTCACGGTGCTGCGCGACCTGGCGCTCGAGCGGCCGAGCCCGGTGCAGATCGCGCACACGACCGAAGCGATGTGCCGCAAGGCCATCCTCGACCTGGACGGGGACGACGTCGACGCGATCGTGCAGGTGGGCACCAACCTGTCAATGGTGCGCATGGCCGCCGCGGCCGAGCTCTTCCTGGGCAAGCCGGTGATCGCCATCAACACCGCCACCTACTGGCATGCGTTGCGCGCCGCGGGGCTGGACGACCGGATCGACGGCTACGGCACGCTGCTGAGCCACCACTGACACGACGGAAGGGCCCGCACAGGTGACGCTGCCCACCCCCGCCTGACCGCACCTTCTCACCGTACCGGCGAGAAAAAAGCACCGGGCGCTTCCGCCGGGTGCTCTTTCACTACCGAATCTGGTAGGCGCGAGAGGACTCGAACCTCCGACCCCCACCATGTCAAGG
>CAYVXO010000019.1:0-40947 GCA_964454485.1 uncultured Rubrivivax sp. | reverse complement strand
AGCGCGTTGGCGGCGCCGCCCATGTCCTTCTTCATCAGGCGCATGCCGTCGGCGCCCTTGATGTCCAGGCCGCCGCTGTCGAAGCAAACGCCCTTGCCCACCAGCGTGACGAGCGGGTGCTTGGCGTCGCCCCAGTTCAGCTCGACGAGCCGCGGCGCACGCGCCGCCGCGCGGCCCACGGCGTGGATGGCGGGGAAGCCCGCCTTCAGCAGCTCGTCGCCCACGGTCTGGCGGAACTTCGCGCCATGCTGCCTGGCGACCAGCTTCACCGCCTCGGCCAGTTCGGCCGGGCCCATGTGCTCGGCCGGCGTGTTGACGAGGTCGCGCGTGGAGGCGATCGCGGCCGCATACAGCAGCCCGCGTTCGGCCGCCACGCCGGGCGCCAGCTGCAGCGTGGCCGGCTCGCGCTTGGCCGGCTTGTAGAGGTCGAAGGTGTAGCTGCCCAGTTCCCAAGACATGGCGGCTGCGGTGGGGTCGACCGCCAGGCCTTCCTTCGCGAGGCGGTAGCTGCCGGCCGGCAGCGCCTTGGGCAGCGCGGCCAGCGCCCAGGGGTGGTCGGCGGCGCGCACGCCCACCCACACCTCGGCCAGCGCGCCGTCGGCCGCGGGCACGAGGGCGAAGCTGTCGGGCGCGCCGGTGAAGCCGGTGGCCTTCAGCCAGCGCCGGGTGGCGGCCGGTGCGGCCTTCAGGTGCGAATCGAAGTGGGCGCGGTCCACTGCATGCAGCGGCACCGCGCCGGCGGCGGGTTTCTTGAGCTGGACGGTCATGCGGCCGATTGTGCCGCCGACGCCTTCAGCCCCGGTTCACCGGCACTCGAAGCTGGCCGCCGCCTTCTCGTCGCCACCCGTGTAGCGCGCCACCTTCGGGAACGGGCACAGCGGGCGCGAAACGCCGGCGAAGGCGCCGCCGCTGCCGCGCGCTTCGATGCGCTCCGGCGCCTGCCCTTCCTCCACCCACCGCACGATGGCGGCCAGGCCGTCGAAGTCGTCGGTGGCCGCGCCGCCCGCGCAGTGGTTCATGCCCGGCACCAGGAACAGGCGCGCGAAGCGGTCGGCGCCCGCATCGGCGGCCTGCACGCGGCGGATGTAGTCCATCGACTCGAAGGCCGAGAAGATGGGGTCGGCCATGCCGTGCACCATCAGCAGCTTGCCGTTGCGCTTGCGAAAGCCTTCGAGCTGCACGTCGTCGGCCGTGTCGTAGACCTTGTGGAAGGCCTGCATGCGCGCCGGGTCGCGTTCGAAGTCGAAGTTGAGCGTGTTGAGCGAAGGGTCGGGCGGCGTGACGAACTCGTGGCCCAGCGCCCCGGCCATGAGCGTGATGTGGCGCGCGTTGGAAGGTCCTTCCTGCGCCGTGCCCAGCGTCCAGGCGCGCCAGCCGGGTTCGGCGATGCCCGGGTCCCAGGGCCAGCCGAAGTAGAGCGGGCCCTTCGAGTTGCGCGGGCCGGCCATCATGTCGGCCAGCGCCTTCGCCTGCGGCGCCGAGAGGCAGCCTTCGCCGCCGGCCGGGCACAGCAGCGCGGCGGTGTCGATGCGGCAGGCGGGGTCCTGCACCAGGCCGTCCTTCAGGCCGTCGGCAGCGTCGCAGCGGTCCAGCACCTCGCGCGCCACCCGCTTCAACTGCGCGTCGCCGAGCGCCTTCGCCAGCACCGGCTTGCCATCGGCTCCCGCGGGCGCCACGGCGCCGAAGCGCTGCACCGTCCACGCGGCGGCGATGGTGGCGCCTTCGGAGACGCGCATCGCCGGCGCGACCGCGACGACGCCGTCGAACAGCTCCGGGAAGCGCTGCGTGAACATCATCCCCTGCCGCCCGCCGCCCGAGCAGCCCACGAAGTAGCTGCGGTCGGCCGGCCGCCCGTAGTAGGCGGCGAGCAGCGCCTTCGCGGTCTCGGCGGTGCGCTGGTGGGCGCGGTACGCATGTTCCACGCGCGCCTGCGGGTCGAGCCCGAACTCGGGTGTCGGCCCCTGGTGGCCGGCGTCGGTGGACACGGTCGCGAAGCCGCGCAGGAGCGCGTTGTTGGCCCAGCCGTTGGCGCCGGTGTTGCGGCCGACGGCGTTGAAGACGATGCCGTCGTTGCCGCCGCCGCCCTGGTAGGCCAGCCGGCCGCTGAAGGCGCTGGGCAGGCGCAGCTCGAAGCCGGTGTGGTAGGGCTTGCCGTCGGCGCCCACGCGTTCGTCGATGCGGCCGCGCACCAGGCAGTGTTCGGGCAAGGCTTCGCCCACTTCGCGGTTGGGGCCGGGGTCCTTCGCGCGCTGCGTGCCCGCGGCGACGCGCTGCGCTTCGGTGATGCGCACGCCGGGCAGCGCGGTCTTCGCGAGCGCCGCGCAGGCGCCGGCGGCGTCGGCCACCTGGCTCGGGCGCACGCCGGGGCTCATGGGGGCGCAGGCGGCCAGCAGCGCAGCCGCGGCCAGGGTCGTCAGTCGGTACTTCATGGCTTCCATCCTCATCGGGCTCGGGCATCATCTCCGGCCGGGCGCGCGGCGCCCACCGGTTTTCACCCGAGGACGATGTTCATGCACGACAGTTTCCCGCCCCCCCCGGCCCTGGTGCCGATGTGCTTCGTGCGCTGCGAGGTCGGCGCGCTGGTCACGCTGGGCCCGGCCAAGTACGGCGAACGCCGCTTCGTGCCGCTGGGCGGCGGCACGGTGGAGGGGCCGGAGCTCGCCGGCACGCTGGTCGAAGGCGGCGTCGACTGGCAGGTGGCGCGTGCCGACGGCGTGCTCGACATCGCCGCCCACTACGTCATCCGTACCACCGACGGCGCGCTGGTGGAAGTGCAGAGCGACGGCATGCGCCATGGCCCGCCGGACGTGATGGCGCGGCTGGCGCGCGGCGAGGCGGTGGCCGCGCACGAGTACTTCTTCCGCACGCTGGTGCGCTTCACCACCGGCGCGCCCCAGTGGCAGCACCTGAACAAGGTGATGGCGATCGCCGTCGGCCAGCGCGAGGCGCGCGCCGTACTGCTGCACTTCTACCGGCTCACGTGAGGATCCTCCTGGCCCCGATGGAGGGCCTGCTCGACCACAGCCTGCGCGACACGCTCACGCGCGTGGGCGGCGTGGACCTGTGTGTCAGCGAATTCATCCGCGTCACCGACCAGCTGCTGCCCGACCGCGTGTTCACACGCATCGTGCCCGAGCTGCTCGCGGGCGCCCGCACGCCCGCCGGCACGCCGGTGCGCGCGCAACTGCTCGGCAGCGACCCCGAATGCCTGGCCGACAACGCGGCCGCGCTGGCGGCGCTGGGGCCGGCGGGCATCGACCTCAACTTCGGCTGCCCGGCACCCACCGTGAACCGCCACCGCGGCGGCGCGGTGCTGCTGGACGAGCCCGAACTGGTGTGGCGCATCGTGCGCGCGGTGCGGCGCGCGGTGCCGCCCCAGATGCCGGTGAGCGCCAAGATGCGCCTGGGCCACCGCGACTGGGACCGCATGCTGGAGAACGCACGCGCCATCGAGGACGGCGGCGCCGCCGAACTCACCGTGCACGCGCGCACCAAGGCGCACGGCTACCGGCCGCCGGCCTACTGGCACCGGATCGCCGAGATCCGCGCCGAGCTGAAGCTGCCGGTGGTCGCCAACGGCGAGGTCTGGAGCGTGGACGACGCGCGCCGCTGCCTGGCCGAAAGCGGCTGCAGCGCGATCATGCTCGGCCGCGGCATCGTCGCCGATCCCGGGCTGGCGCTGGCGCTGCGCGGCCAAGCCGCCCCCGACTGGCCGGCGCTCTTGCCGCTGCTGCGCGACTGGTGGCAGCGCATGGCCACGCACGTGGCGCCGCGCCACCGCGCCGGGCGGCTCAAGCAATGGCTCAACATGCTGCGGCGCCGCTTCCCCGAAGCCGGCGCCGCCTTCGACGCCGTGCGCACGCTCAACGACGCGCGTGCCGTTCAGGCGCTGCTGTTCGAACCGCGCCTCGCGGCCATCTGCGAAGGGTCGTAGAAGAACTTCTCTTCGACGATCTTCTCGCCGCGCCAGCGCTGCCAGGCCAGTTCGTCGACGCGGCGCACGCTGCCGTCGGCGCCCTCGAACTCGAAGATCCAGCGGATCACCACGTGGTCGCCGTTCACCTGCAGCGGCGCCACGTGCCGCGCCCTCACGCGCGCGGTGCCGGCGATGACCTTGCGTTCGTTGGCCAGCAGCGCTTCCTTGCCCACGCGCGGCGGCTGCTCGTTCTCCTGCATGGTGGCGTCGCCGGCGTAGAACTCTTCCATCGCCTCCAGGAAGCGGCCGCCTTCGACGAGGGCGACGAAGCGCTCCAGCGTGGCCGGCGAGGGCATCGCTACTTGCGCCGGCCGCCGACGAGCAGCAGCACCACGCCCAGGCCGATGGCGCCCACGCCGACCCATACGGGGACCTGCACGCGCTCGTCCTGCTTGACCGAGAACTCGATCGGCCCCAGCTTCACGTCGCGCTTGTCCTTGGTGTAGCTGAAGCCGCCGAAGACCAGCGCCAGCACGCCGGCGGCGACGAGCACGACGCCGGCGATCTTCGCCAGCATGCGTCAGCCCCAGACTTCCTGCGCGGTCTCGACGACGAGCGCCAGCTTGCGCCGCTGGTCCTCGACCGCGATGTTGTTGCCGTGCACCGTGCTGCTGAAGCCGCATTGCGGACTCAGGCACAGCTGCTCCAGCGGCACGTACTGCGCGGCCTCGGCGATGCGGCGCTTCAGGCTGTCCTTGGTCTCCAACTGGCCGAACTTGGTGGTGACGAGGCCCAGCACGACGATCTTGCCGGCCTTCAGGAAGCGCAGCGGGCGGAAGTCGCCGGAGCGGTCGTCGTCGTACTCCAGGAAGAAGGCGTCGAGGTTCATCTCCGCGAGCAGCGCCTCGGCCACCGGCTCGTAGTTGCCGGCCGCCGCGTGCGTGCTCTTGAAGTTGCCGCGGCACAGGTGCATGGCCAGCGTCATGCCGGCCGGCTTGCGCGCGACGACCTTGTTGATGAACTTCGCGTAGCGGTGCGGCAGCTCGTTGGGGTCGTCGCCGCGCTGGCGCGCTGCCTCGCGCATCTTCTCGTCGCAGAGGTAGGCCATGTTGGTGTCGTCCATCTGCACGTAGCGGCAGCCGGCGTCGTACAGGCTCTGCAGTTCGTCGCCGTAGGCCTTGGCGACGTCGTCGTAGAACGTGGGCTCCAGTTCCGGGTAGGCCTCCTTGCTGATGCCGGCGCGGCCGCCGCGGAAGTGCAGCATGGTGGGCGACGGGATCGTGACCTTCGGCGTCATGCCCGGGGCGATCTGGCTCTTCAGGTACTGGAAGTCGGCGAGCTGGATGTTCTTCGCGTGGCGCACCTTGTCGATGACGCGGATCACCGGCGGCGCCAGCTCCTCGGTGCCGTCGGGCTTCTTCACCGTGACCGGGATGTCGGTCTTCACGCCGCCCAGCTGTTCCAGGAAGTCGATGTGGAAGTAGGTGCGCCGGAACTCGCCGTCGGTGATGGACTTGAGCCCCACGTCCTGCTGGAACTTCACGATCTCGGTGATCGCCTTGTCTTCCACCGCGCGCAGCTGCTCGGCGCTGATGCTCTTCTGGTTGAAGAACTGGTCGCGCGCCTCGAGCAGGTATTTCGGGCGCAGGAAGCTGCCGACGTGGTCGGCGCGGAACGGGGGCGTGGTGCGGGCGGTCATGACTGGCTCCTTCTTGTCCGTCAGTGTGAGGCCACGCCGAGCCAGGTGTCCAGCGGCGTGGGGTCGGCCAGGAGCGATTCGCTCGTGGCCCGGTAGGCGATGCCGCCGCGGTCGAGCACGATGGCGTCGTCGGTGACGCCCAGCACCATCTGCGGGTGCTGCTCGACGACGATGGAGGACAGGCCCTCCTCGCGCGCGACGCGGCGGATGGCGCGCAGCAGCTCTTCCACGATGATGGGCGCCAGCCCTTCGAGAGGCTCGTCCAGCAGCAGCAGCCGCGGGTTCAGCACCAGCGCGCGGCCGAAGGCCAGCATCTGCTGCTCGCCGCCGGAAAGCTGGTTGCCCAGGTTGCGGCGGCGCTCTTCCAGGCGCGGGAACAGCTCGTACACGCGCTGCTCGGTCCAGGGGCCGGGGCGGGCGACGGCGGTCAGGTTCTCCGCCACCGTGAGCGACTTGAAGATGTTGCGCTCCTGCGGCACCCAGCCGATGCCCGCGCCGGCACGCTCGTGCACCGGCAGCGCGTGGATCGCGCGCCCGCCGAGCGTGATGCTGCCGGCGTGGCGCCGCGTCACGCCGACCAGGGTGTCGATGAGCGTGGTCTTGCCGGTGCCGTTGCGGCCCAGCAGCGCCAGCGAGCGGCCGGCCTCCATCGAGAAGCTCACGTCGGCGAGCACCACCGCCTCGCCGTAGCCGCAGCTGAGGCCCTGCACGTCGAGCAGCCGCTCAGCCATGGTTCACTTCCGTCTCGCCGAGGTAGACCGAACGCACCTGCGGGTCCTTCGCGATCTCGGCCGGCGTGCCTTCGGTGAGCACGGCGCCGTTCACCAGCACGGTGATGCGGTTGGCGAAGCTGAAGACGAGGTCCATGTCGTGCTCGATCAGCACCACGCTCACGTCGGCCGGCAACGCGGCCACGGTGGCCAGGATGTCGGCGCGCTCGGCCGCGGGCACGCCGGCGGCCGGTTCGTCCAGCAGCAGCACCTGCGGTTTCAGCGCCACCGCGAGCGCGATCTCCAGCAGCCGCCGCTTGCCGTAGGGCAGCTCCTGCGTCGGCCGGTCGGCATGCTCGCTCAGGCGGAACTGCGCCAGCAGCGACTCGCATTCTTCGGCGACGGCGGCGTCGCTGCCCAGCGGCTGCCACCAGCGGCGGGCGGCGTCCCGGCGGCTGGAGACGGCCACCGCCAGGCTCTGCAGCGGCGTCAGCGAGTTGAAGAGCTGGTTGATCTGGAAGGTGCGCACCAGGCCGAGCGCCACGCGCGCGTGCGGCGCCAGCCCGGTGATGTCGCGCCCCAGCAGTTCCACCCGCCCGGCGCTGGGCGCCATGACGCCGGTGAGCTGGTTGATGAGCGTGGTCTTGCCGGCGCCGTTCGGTCCGATGAGCGCATGGCGCGCACCCTTCACGACCGTGAGGCTGACGTTGTTGGTGGCGACGATGCCGCCGAAGCGCTTGACCAGCGAACGGGTCTGGAGGACGACTTCGCTCATGGCGACTTCCGCTTCCACCAGGTCCAGGGCCGGAACAGGCGTTCGCGGCCCACCAGCATCAGCACCACGAGGAAGAGGCCGATCCAGAAGGTCCAGTACTGGGTGGTGAAGCTCGACAGCAGGTCGTGCAGCACCTTGAACGCGATGGCGCCGACGAGCCCGCCCCAGAGCCAGCCGGCGCCGCCGATGATGAGCGCCAGCATCACGTCGGCGCTGCGGTGGAAGTCCAGCACGTCCAGGCTGGCGAAGCCGGTGGTCTGCGCCAGCAGTGCGCCGGCCGCGCCGGCGAACGCCGCACCCAACGTGTAGACCGCCGCCAGCCGGCCCTGCACCGAAAGGCCGATGGCCGACAGGCGCAGTCGGTTGTCGCGCAGCGCCTGCAGGCTCATGCCCAGCGGCGAGTGGACGATGCGGCGCGCCACGAACCAGGCGACGAACAGCACCGCCAGCGAATAGAAGCTGGCCACGCGCGCGCCGAGGTCGAACTCGAAGCGCCCGAGCAGCGGGCCCATCACCACGCCCTGCAGGCCGTCGGCGCCGCCGGTGAGGCCGTCGAACTTGTTGGCCAGCTCCAGCAGCACCAGCGCGACGCCCATCGTCACCATCAGGCGCGTGAGGTCGGTGCCGCGCACGATCATCGGGCTCGTCAGGAGGCCCAGCACCGCACCCAGCAGCGTGCCCACCGCCAGGCCGACCAGCGGGTCGGGCATGACCCACTTGGCGAACAGCGCTGCGCCGTAGGCGCCGAGGCCGAAGAAGGCGGCCTGGCCGAGCGAGACGATGCCGGCGTAACCCAGGATGAGGTCGAGCGAGAGCGCGAACAGCGCCAGGATCGCGATCTCGTTGACCAGCGCCGCGTGCTGCCCGAAGACCACCGGCACGAGAGCGATCACGACCCAGAGCGCGATCTCCCAGGCCTTCCACTTCGAAGGCGCGAGCAGCCGTTCCGTGGCCTTCACTTGCCGCCCCCGCGCGTGAACAGGCCCTGCGGCCGCCACAGCAGGATCGCGATCATCAGCAGGTAGACGATGAAGGCGCCCAGCTTGGGCACGTAGTACTTGCCGAACACGTCGGCAATGCCCAGCACCAGCGCGGCGACCAGCGGGCCGGTGATGGAACTCGTGCCGCCCACCGCGCAGACGATCAGGAAGTACACCATGTACTTGAACGGGAAGCTGGGGTCCAGGCCCAGCACGTCGACGCCGAGCGCGCCGCCCAGCCCGGCCAGCCCGGAGCCGAAGGCGAAGGTGAGCAGGAACACGCGGTCCACGGGGATGCCCAGGCCGGCCGCGACGCGCGGGTCGTCGACCGCGGCGCGCAGCCGGCTGCCGAAGCGCGTGCGCGCCAGCAGCGCCTGCAGCGCCAGCGCCAGCGCCACGCACAGCGCCACGATGAAGAGCCGGTAGTGGCCCATGCCGAGCGTGAGCGCGCCGCTGCCGATCTCGGTGCGGCCGCGCAGCCACTCGGGCGTCTGCACGTTGACCTGCGAGCTGCCCATCACGTAGTCGACCGCCGCCACCGCCATGAAGGTGAGGCCGATCGAGAACAGCACCTGGTCCAGGTGCGGCTTGCCGTACAGGCGCCGGTAGAGCGTGCGCTCGGCCAGCGCCCCGAGCAGCGCCGCCGCCGCGAAGGCCGCCGGCAGGCACAGCAGGAAGGGCCAGCCGGCGCGCTGCAGCAGCACCACGAGCACGTAGCCGCCGGCCATCGCGAAGGCGCCGTGCGCGAGGTTGATGAAGTTCATCAGCCCCATCGTCACGGCCAGGCCGAGCGACAGCACGAACAGCAGCATGCCGTAGGCGATGCCGTCGAAGAGCAGGGTCAGCACGTGGGTTCCGAAGCGAAATGTCTTCCCGAGCGGCCGCCGCGGATCCGGCTTCGCCGGTCCGCCAGCGGCGCCCCCCTGGGGGGGAGCGCCGTAGGCGCTTCGGGGGGGATCACTTGGACTTTCCAGGATCCTTCATGGCCTTCACGGCGTCGAACTCGATGTTCCAGAGCTGGCCGTCCTTCTTCTCGACCTTGCGGATGTACATGTCGTGCACGATGTCGCGCGTCTGCGCGTCGATCAGCACCTGGCCGCGCGGGCTCTCGAAGATCTGGCCCTTCATGCCGGCCAGCAGGGCGTCGCCGCCGGCGCCCTTGCTCGCTTCCAGCGCCTTGTAGATGACGCGCATGCCGTCGTAGCCGCCCACCGCCATGAAGTTGGGGCGGAACTTGTTCAGGGCCTGGAACTCGGCGACGAACTTCTTGTTCACTGCGCTCGGGTGCGCCGCCGAGTAGTGGTGGGCGTTGACCACGCCCAGCGCCACGTCGCCCATGTCGTTGAGCTGGTCGTCGTCGGTCACGTCGCCGGTGGCGATGAGGCGGATGCCCGCTTTGTCCAGGCCGCGCTCGGCGAACTGCTTCATGAAGGCCGCGCCCTGGCCCGAGGGCAGGAAGACGAACAGCGCGTCGGGCTTGGCGTCGCGCACCTTCTGAAGCACGGGCGCGAAGTCGGGCGCGCGCAGCGGGGTGCGCAGCTTCTCCAGCACCTGGCCGCCGTTGAGGATGACGCGGTCGGCGAAGTACTTCTCGGCGTCGAAGCCGGGGCCGTAGTCGGCCACCAGCGTGACCGTCTTCTTGATGTTGTTCTTGTTCGCCCATTCGGCGATGGCCACCGCCGCCTGCGGCAGCGTGAAGCTGGTGCGCACCACGTACGGGCTGGCCTCGGTGATGCTGCTGGTGGCCGCGGCCATCACCACCATCGGCGTCTTGCTCTGGGTGGCCAGCGGCGCCACCGCCATCGCGCTGGGCGTGATGCCGAAGCCGGCGAGCGCCACCACCTTGTCGTTGACGATCAGTTCCTGCGCCAGCCGGCGCGTCTGGTCGGGCAGGCTCTGGTCGTCCTTCACCAGCACTTCCACGGTCTTGCCGGCGACCTTGGTGCCGTTCTGCTTGACCCACAGCTTGATGGCGGCGTCGATCTGGCGCCCGGTGCTGGCCTGCTGGCCGGTCATCGGCAGGATGACGCCGATCTTCACGGTGTCGGTCTGGGCCTGCGCGCTGCCCGCGAGCAGCGCGGCGGCGGCCAGGGCGAGGTGCTGTCGTCTCGTGATCATGCTTTGTCTCCGGCGAAGGGAAATCAAGAATTCGATTGTGGTCGCGCCGCGGCGCCCCACCAGCCGTGCAAGTGCTGAACCTTCCGGCAACAGTGGACTAGCTGCTATGCCGCTTCGGCATCCCTCAGCGGCCGGCGGCGGCGCGCCGCTGCAGGTGCAGCTCGAGCAGCTTGCGCATCGCGCCCAGCGAGACGTGGTGGGCGTGCACGAGCCCGAGCGCGCCGCTGCGGAAGAGCTCCAGCACCTGCGCGTCGGGCAGGTCGGCCAAGCGCTGTTCGTCCACCGTGAGGAAACCGTCCACGCTGAGCTTGTCGCCGCCGGGCAGGGTGGCGTCGAAGCGCATCTCGCGCAGCAGTTCCAGGTCGCGCAGCCGCCGGCAGAGCACGCGCGTGCGCTGGGTCTCGCCGTCCAGCCGCTCCAGGTTCTGGCGCACTTCCTCCAGCATCGGCGTGGCTTCGCCTTCGGCGGTGAAGAGGCGCTCGCCTTCGGTGCCCGAGACGCCGGCCCAGGCGGCGTCGAAGCAGATCGCGAAGCGCTGGTCGTCCAGGCGGCCGATGCAGAAGGGGTAGAAACGCAGCAGCGCGGGCATGTAGCCGGCCCGCCAGGACGCGCCTTCGACGAACAGGTTCTCCTCGGCGACCAGGCCCAGCACGACGATGGGCGCGATCGCGGGCTTGCCGTCGTCGTCTTGCCCGGCGCGCACGAAGACGATGGGGAACTCGCGCGCGGCGTCGGCGAACTCGGTCGCGGCAACGAACATCGAGTTCAGGCGCGACGCCACCGACCAGTCGGTCACGGGCACCTTCATGCGCACGAAGCGGTGCTCCGCCCGGTCGGTGGCGACGGGCTGCCGGTGCAGCAGCGGGTTGATCATGTGTCCTCTCCGCGGTTTTCGGTGCGCGTGACGAGCACCTTGTCGACGCGCTTGCCGTCGAGGTCGACGACCTCGAAGCGCCAGCCCTGCCACTGCACCGAATCGGCCGTCTTCGGCAGGTCGCCCAGCAGCAGCATCACCATGCCGGCCAGCGTGTTGTAGCGGCCGCGGTCTTCCTCCGGCAGGTCCTTCAGCGCCAGCCGGTCCTTCAGCTCGGTGACCGGGATCAGGCCGTCCATGAGCCAGCTGCCGTCGTCGCGCTGCACGGCCCAGGCGTCCTCGTCGGTGGGGGTGGCGAATTCGCCGGTGATGGCCTCGAGCACGTCGCGTTCGCTGATCACCCCCTGCACCGCGCCGTACTCGTCGACCACGAACACGATGTCGGCGCCGCTGGTGCGGAAGTGCTCCAGCAACTCCATGCCGGAGAGCGTCTCGGGCACGAAGACCGGCGGCTTGAGCAGCGCCGCCAGGTCGGGCTTGGCGCCCTGCGCCAGCGGCTCCAGCAGGCGGTGCACGTCCAGCACGCCCAGCACGTCGTCCAGGCCGCCGCGGCACACCGGGTAGCGCGTGTGGCCGTTCTCGCGGATGAGCGCGAGCACGCTGTCCAGCCCGGCGTCGGCCTCGATCCAGACGATCTCGGCGCGCGGGATCATCATGCTGCCGATCTGGCGGTCGTCGAGGCGGAACACGTTGCGCACCATCTGGTGCTCCTGCGCCTCGATCACGCCGGCGTCGACGCCCTCCTCCAGGCTGGCGGCGATCTCCTCTTCCGTCACCGCGCGCTGCGGGTCGCCCTTGATGCCCAGCAGGCGCAGCACGCCCACCGTGGTGGCCGACAGCAGCATCACCAGCGGCCGCGTCGCGGTGGACAGCCAGTTCATCGGCCGCGCCACCAGGCGCGCCACCGTCTCCGGGTACATCTGGCCCATGCGCTTGGGCACCAGCTCGCCGAAGATGATGGTAAGCACGGTGATGATGAACACCACCAGCGCGGTCGCCGCCAGCGCGGCCGGCCGCGGCGCGACGCGGAAGGTGGCTTCCAGCCAGTGCGCCAGCGGCTCGGAGAAGGCGTTCTCGCCGACGATGCCGTTGAGCACGCCGATCGAGGTGATGCCGATCTGCACCGTGGACAGCCAGCGCGTGGGGTGCTCGTGCAGGTCCATCGCCGCCTGCGCGCCGGGCTCGCCGCTTTCCACCATCACCTGCAGGCGCGCCTTGCGGGAGGCGGTGAGCGCCATCTCCGACATCGCGAACAGGCCGTTGAGAAGGATCAGGAACGCGAGCAGCGTGACGTCCATGCGCGCTGCCGTCCGTTGGATGCGGTGCCGGCAAGCCTTTGGGGGGCGGCAAGCGTAGCAGAATCGCCGCATGGACTACCTCGTGGGCGACGTGCAGGGCTGTGCCGACGCCTTCGAGCGGCTGCTCGCCGCCTGCGCCTTCTCGCCTTCGCGCGACCGCCTGGTGGTGCTGGGCGACCTGGTGAACCGCGGCCCGCAGTCGCTTCAGGTGCTGCGTCGGCTGCGCGCGCTGGAGGGCGCCGCCACCTGCGTGCTGGGCAACCACGACCTGCACCTCGTCGCGGTCAGCTTGGGCGCGCGCCCGCCGCGCCACGACGACACGCTGGCGGCCGTGCTGGAAGCGCCCGACCGCGACGAATGGATCGGCTGGCTGCGCCGCCAGCGCATGGCCTGCGTCGAAAGCGGCTGGCTGTGCGTGCACGCCGGCCTGGTGCCGCAGTGGGACACGGCGCGCACGCTGGCGCTGGCGGCCGAGGTGGAGGCGCTGCTGCGCGGCCCCGACCTCGAACCCTTCATGAAGCGCATGTACGGCAACGAGCCGCTGGCCTGGCGCGAGGACCTGCAGGGCTTCGAGCGCTGGCGCTTCATCGTCAACGTGCTCACGCGCATCCGCTTCTGCACCGACGAGGGCGTGCTCGACCTGCAGACCAAGGAAGGCGCCGGCGCCGCACCGCCCGGCTACCGGCCGTGGTTCGACGTGCCCGGCCGCCGCAGCGCCGGCCAGCCGGTGGCCTTCGGCCACTGGAGCACGCTGGGCCTGGTGCAGCGCCCCGACCTGCTGGCGCTGGACACCGGCTGCGTGTGGGGCGGCGCACTCACCGCGGTGCGCGTGGACGGCGGCCGCCAGGAGGTGTTCCAGGTGCGCTGCCGCGCGGCGCAGCAGCCCGGCGGCTGAAGCGCCCTACCGAAGCGCCCTACACTTGCGGCCGTCGACAGGAGAGATGGCAGAGCGGTCGATTGCACCGGTCTTGAAAACCGGCGACGGGCAACCGTCCGTGGGTTCGAATCCCACTCTCTCCGCCGCGGCCCCTGCGGCCCCCGCCGCCCCTCACTTGCCCCAGATCTTCCGGTACTGGTCGCGGTAGCCGTTTCCCGGGTCGAAAAGGTTCTTGTCGCCGCCGTCGGCGCCCACGTTGGCCGCCGTCACCACGTGGGCCAGCGGCACGTAGCCCGACCAGGGCGCCTTGGCGAAGGCGCGGTTCATCTCGTCGATGACCTGCCAGCCCTGCATGTTCAGCGGCCCCGGCACGGTGGCGCTCTGGTAGTTCTTCGCGCGGATGCGCTGGTAGGCGGCTTCGCTGCCGTCGCCGGCCGAGACGGCGCGCGGCATGTCGTCGCCCTTCTTGCCGGCGGCCTTGAGCGAACTGCCCCAGAAGTCGAAGTACAGGTCGTTGATCGCCAGCGCGTGCGTCCACCTGGCGCCGAAGCGCTGCAGCAGCGAGGTGGTGAGCCCCGGCATGCGCGTGGCGCTGTCGGCGATCGGGCTGTCCTCGAAGCTCAGCACGGTGCAGCCGCCGCACTTCTTGATGACGGCCTCCATCGCCTTGGCCTTGTAGATCGCGATCGAGTACTGGCTGTCGGTGAAGATCACCACGCCGGCCTTGCCGTCGGAATCGGCCACGGCCCACAGCGCCGCCGCCTCGGAGATGTCGTCGGCGGTGACGGTGACGTTGGCGAACAGGCCCGCGGCCGCGTCGGGCCCGGGCTTGGGGCCCGCGTTCCAGCCGACGAGCGGGATGCCCGCCTTGGCGGCATTGCCGAAGGCCACCTTCTGCTCGGTGGTGTCGAAGCCGCCGACGACGATGCCGTCGGGCTTGAGCGCCAGCGCCTGGTTCAGCGCCGCGGTGCGGCCGCTGACGCTGCCCTGGCCGTCGATGACGCGCACGTTCCAGCCGATCGCCTTGCCGGCCTCTTCCACGCCCTTGCTGACGCCGACGATGCCGCCGTTCTTCATGTCGGCGGCGACGAAGACCACGGTCTTGTTCGCGGCCGCCTTCGGGCCGCTGGTCGGGCCGTCCCAGGTGCTCTTGGCACCGGCCAGCTTGGCCACCTTGGCCTTGGCGGCGTCGACGAAGGCGTCGGCCGCGGCCGGGCCGGACAGGGCGACGCCGCTGGCGCAGGCCAGTGCCGCCAGGGCGAAGCGGAAGTTGCGGTGGGCAGGCATGGTCTGTCTCCTTGCTGGTTGTGGTGAGCGGGGTCAGGGACGGCCGGGGGCCGGTGGCGCGGGGCTCGGCGCCGCCGGCGCCCCTTCGTCGAGCTGTCGTTGCGAGATGCGGCGGCGGATCGATGCATTTCGGCGCTGCTGCGCCCAGCCGGCGATGCCGATGCTGATGAGCAGCGTGAGCCCGTTGAAGAGCGGCTCGACGTAGAACGCGCCGCCGAACTGCTGGATGCCGGAGATGCCGATGGCCAGGATCGCCACCCCCACCAGCGTGCCCCAGACGTTGACGCGCCCGGGGCGGATGGTGGTGCTCCCGAGGAAGGCGCCGACGAGCGCCGGCAGCAGGAACTCGAGCCCCACGCTGGCCTGGCCGATCTGCAGGCGCGAAGCCAGCAGCACGCCGGCGAAGCCGCTCAGCACGCCGCTGGCGACGAAGGCGCCCATCACGTGGCGGCGCACCGACAGGCCGTTGAGCTCGGCCGCCTTCGGGTTGGCGCCGATCACGTAGAGCGCGCGGCCGATCGGCATGAACTCGGTCAGCGCCCACAGCAGCAGCGCGATGGCGGCCACGTAGAACGCCGGCACCGGCAGCCCCAGCAGGTCGGCGCCGGCCAGCGCGACGAAGCCCGCGGGCAGTTCGCCCACCACCTGGCGGCCGCCGCTGTGCCACATGGCCACCGCGTAGAGCACGGTGCCGGTGCCCAGCGTGGCGATGAAGCTGTCGATCTGCGCCATCTCCACCAGCAGCCCGTTAAGCATGCCGAAGAGCGCCGCGCAGGCCAGCACCAGCGCCACCGCGGCCGGCCAGGGCAGGCCGTAGCGCGTCTGCAGGCTGATCGCCAGGATGTGCCACAGCACGATGCCGTAGCCCACCGTGAGGTCGATCTTGCCGGTGATCATCGGGATCATCGCGGCCAGCGCCAGCAGCGCGATGATCGACTTGTCCGACAGGATCGCGCGCAGGTTGAACAGGGTCGGAAAGGTCTCGGGCAGCAGCAGCGAGAACAGCAGCGCCAGCAGCACCGTGAGCACCACCAGGCCGTAGCTGGGCACGGCGCGCAGCAGGCGCTGCGCCGGCGTGGCGGCGGCGCCGTCCAGGCTGGCGTCGGGCTCGAGCGCGGTGGACTTGATCGACGAGCTCATGCCGCCCTCCTCTCGTCGCCGCCCGAGCCGGCCGACAGCGCGAGCAGGCGCGCGATGGTGATCTCGGCGCCGCGCAGCTCGGCGGCGACGCGACCGGCGCGGAACACCAGCACGCGCGTGCAGACGGTGGCCACCTCTTCGTAGTCGGTGGAGACGACGACGAGGCCGGCGCCTTCGCCGGCGCGGCGGCGCAGCAGCGCGTAGATCTGCCGCTTGGCGCCCACGTCGACGCCGGCGGTGGGCTCTTCCAGCACCTGCACCGGCAGCGCCAGCGCCTGCCAGCGCGCCAGCACCACCTTCTGCTGGTTGCCGCCCGAAAGCTGCTGCACCACCGCCTGCGGCGCGCGCGGGTTGATGTCGAAGCGCTCGGCCAGCGCCCGCGCGCGCTGCCCTTCGCGCCGGCGTCGGCCGGCGTCGAAGCCGCGCTCGCCGTGCAGGCGCGGATTGGGGAACAGGTTCTCCTGCACGCTCATCGAGCCGGCCAGGTTCTGCTCCAGCCGCTCGCCGTCGGTGTAGCCGATGCCGGCCGCGATGGCCTCGGCCGGGCTGCGCAGCGTGCGCTCGCGGCCGGCCACCGCCAGCGTGCCGGCCACCAACGGCTCGCAGCCGAAGAGCGCGCGGCCGATCGCGTCCTGCCCGGCGCCGCGCAGGCCGACGAGGCCCAGGATCTCGCCGGCGCGCAGGGCCAGGTCCACCGGGCCCGCGTTGCCCGCGACCGCGCCGCGCAGCTCGACCAGCACCGGAGCGCCCGCGTTCGCCGGCGCTGCGGCGCCCTCCTCCTCGGCGCCCAGGGCCTGGCCGACGATGAGCTCCACCAGCTCGGCCTCGGTGGTCTCGGCGGTGCGGCGCACGCCGACCAGGCGGCCGTCGCGCATGACGGCGGCGCGGTCCGAGAGCTGCATCACCTCGTCGAGCCGGTGCGAGACGTAGACCATGCCCACGCCCTGGCGCCGCAGTTCGCGCAGCACGCCGAAGAGGCGCTGCACGTCGGCCGCCGGCAGGCTGGCGCTGGGCTCGTCCAGCACCAGCAGGCGCGCCTTGACCTCGAGCGCACGGCCGATGGCGAGCAGCGACTTCTCGGCCCGCGTGAGCGAGAACACGCGCCGGCCGGGTTCGATCTCGCAGCCCACGCGTGCGAGCACGCGGCGCGCCATCGCGTCGGCGGCGCGCCAGTCCACCAGGCCGTGCTTCCAGCCGAAGAGGCGCGGGTAGCCCATGCCCAGCGCCACGTTCTCGGCCACCGTCATCCACTCCACCAGGCCCAGGTCCTGGTGGATGAAGGCCACCGGCTGCCGCAAGGGGTCGCGGCTGCGCCAGGCGCTCTCGGGCTGGCCGTCGAACAGCATCTGGCCGCTGTCGGGCCGGTGGATGCCGGCCAGCAGCTTGATGAGCGTGCTCTTGCCGGCGCCGTTCTCGCCCAGCAGCGCGAGCACCTCGCCGGCCTGCACCTCGAGCGTGACGTCGTCGACCGCCTGCGTGCCACCGAAGCGCTTGCTGACGTTCTCGAAGCGCAGCAGCGCCGTCACGCGGTCGCTCCCCGCGTGTTGAGCACGATGCGGTACAGCGAGGTGCTGGCGCAGATGAAGAGCTCGTTGCCGCCGGCGCCGCCGAACACCAGGTTGCCCACCTTCTCGGGCACCGGGATGCGGCCGATGCGGGTGCCGTCGGGGTGGAAGACCTGCACGCTGTCGGCGCTGCTGGTGTAGAGGAAGCCGTGCCGGTCGACCCGGAAGCCGTCGGCCAGGCCCGGTTCCACCACCGCGAACACGCGCGGGTTCGCCAGGTCCTGGCCGCCCGCCACGTCGAAGGCGACGATGTGGTGGTGGCCGCCGCCGTCCTGGCGCAGCGCGGCCGAAGTGTCGCTCACGTAGAGCACCGATTCGTCGGGCGAGAAGGCCAGGCCGTTCGGTTCCTCGACGAAGTCGCTCACGATGCGCAGGGCGCCGCTGGCGGGGTCGAAGCGGAACACGTAGCAGTCGCCAAGCTCGCTGTCGGCCTTGTGGCCTTCGTGGTCGGAGACGATGCCGTAGGGCGGGTCGGTGAACCAGATGCTGCCGTCGCGCTTGACGACGACGTCGTTGGGCGAGTTCAGGCGCCGGCCCTGGTAGCGGTCGACCACCACCTCGTCGGGCAGCGGGCGGTGCGCGGCGTCGAAGCGCGTGCGCACGACGGCGCGCCGGCCGTGCGAGCAGTGCAGCAGCGCGCCGTCGGCTTCGCGCACATGGCCGTTGGTGAACTCCACCGCCTCGCGCCAGACGCTGAGGCCGCGCTCGGCATGCCAGCAGAGCATGCGGTCGTTCGGGATGTCGCTCCACAGCAGCTCGGCCGTCTCGTGCATCCACACCGGGCCTTCGCTCCAGGCCGCGCCGCCGCACAGCCGCTGCAGCGCCGAAGCGCCTTCGGCGACGGCAGCGAATCGCGGGTCGAGCACCTGGACCGTGGACATGGGGCGGCAGTGTCCGGGATCAAAGGTTACCGGTAACTAGTGGATACCCGCGGGCGGCGGCGCCGGTGGCGCACCCTATGATCGTCGCGCCTCGAAACCCGTCCGCCCCGTGCCCGCACGCAAGCCGCCTGCCCGCAAAGCACCCGCCCGCAAGCCCGCTGCCCGCCCGGCGCCGCGCGCGGCTGCGGCGCAGGTGACCATGGCCGACGTCGCCGCCCACGTGGGGGTCTCGAAGATGACGGTCTCACGCGCGCTCGCCCGCGAAGGGCGCAGCGCGCGCAGCACCAGCGAAGCGCTGCGCCAGCGCATCCTGCAGGCCTGCCAGGAGATGGGCTACGTCATCGACCAGACGGCGCGCACGTTCTCCACCAAGCGTTCGGGCTTCGTCGCCGCCTTGCTGCCGGCGCTGAACAACTCCAACTTCTCCGACACCGCGCACGGTCTCAGCGCGGCGCTGGAACCGAGCGGCCTGCAGTTGCTGCTGGGCTACACCGACTACGACAGCACGACCGAGGAACGCCTGCTGCGCGCGCTGCTCGGCCGCCGCCCCGAAGGCGTGGTGGTCACCGGCGGCGCCCACACGCCGGCGACGCGCAAGCTGCTGAAGGCGGCCGGCATCCCGGTCGTCGAGACCTGGGACCTGCCCGCGCAGCCGGTCGAGCACTGCGTGGGTTTCTCGAACGCGGAAGCGGTGGCGCAGCTCGTGCGCCAGCTGCACGCACAGGGCTACCGGCGCATCGCCTTCCTGGGCGGCGTGCCGCAGAGCGACGCGCGCGGCGCCGACCGCCGGCGCGGCTTCGAGATGGCGGCGCGCGAACTGGGCCTCGACGCGGCGCGCCAGCTGAGCGTGGGCGCTGCGCCGGTCTCGATGGACCACGGCGCGCAGGGCGTGGTGCAGCTGCTGCAGCGCTGGCCCGACACCGACGCGCTGGTCTGCGTGTCCGACCACCCGGCCTTCGGCGCGCTGGCCGAATGCCAGCGCCGCGGCATCGCGGTGCCGGGCCAGCTGGCGATCGCCGGCTTCGGCGGCTTCGAGGTCGGCGCCAGCTGCCACCCTCGGCTCACCACGGTGGCGGTGGACTGCACCGGCATCGGCCGCGCCGCCGGCGAGTTGCTGCTGCGCGCCATCGCCGCCGCGCGCGAGCATCGGCGGCTGGCACCGGAGACGGTGCTCATCCCCTACCGCGTGGAGATGCGCGGCAGCACCTGAGAAGGCGCGTTCAGGCCGCAGCCGCGAAGTCCAGCAGCACCTTCATCGCCCGCCTGCGGTCGCTCGCCAGTTCGAAGGCTTCGCGCGCCTGCGCCAGCGGGTAGGCGCCGGTGATCATCGGCTGCATGTCGACGCGGCCTTCGTTGATGAGCCGCACCGCGAGCGCGAACTCGGCGTGGAAGCGGAAGCTGCCGCAAAGGCTCAGCTCCTTGGCGACGATCATGTTCTGCGGCACCGAGACGTCGCCGCCTAGCCCCAGCTGCACCACCGTGCCGCGCGGCCGCATGGCTTCCAGGCCGGCGCGCAGCGCACGTTCGTTGCCGCTGCATTCGAACATGACGTCGAACGTGCCCTTGTCGGCGCTGTAGCGCTGCACCCAGTCGGCGTCGCGGGCGACGTTGAGGGTGACGTGCGCGCCCATCTTGCGCGCCACCGCCAGCGTCTCCTCGGTCAGGTCGACCGCGGTGACCTCGGCCGCGCCGTGGATGCGCGCCGCCGCCACCGCCAGCGTGCCGATGGGCCCGCAGCCGGAGACCAGCACGCGCTTGCCGAGCAGCGCCCCGGCGCGCTGCACGCCGTGCAGCGCCACCGAGAAGGGCTCGGCCAGCGCCGCGTGCTGCAGCGGCACGTGCGCGGCCACCGGTTCGCATTGCACGGCGTCGCACACCAGCAGGTTGCGGAACGCGCCTTCCACGTGCGGGTCGCGCATGGCGCTGCCGTAGAAGCGCATGTCCAGGCACTGGTTGGGCAGGCCTTCCAGGCAGTACCTGCACGCGCCGCAGGGGCGGCTGGGGTTCACCGCCACCTTGTCGCCCAGCTTCACGCGCGTGACCCCGGGCGCCACCGCGCTCACCGTGCCCGCGACCTCGTGGCCCAGGATCATCGGCCGCTTGATGCGCACGGTGCCGAAGCCGCCGGCGTGGAAGTAGTGCAGGTCGGACCCGCAGATGCCGCCGTAGCCCACGCGCACCAGCACCTGGCCGGGCGCCAGTTCGCCCGCGTCCTGCTCGACGACGCGCAGGTCGTCGGCGGCCTGGATCACGAGGCACAGGCAGCGCAGGCGCAGCGGGCGGCCTTCGTCGGCGCGATCGGTTTGCTCGGGGGTCATGCTCGTCTCCGTCCAATGGTGGCCGGCTCGACCACCCGAGGCGCCGGACTGCGGCCCGGTGCGAAGCGGCGCTGCAGTGGGCGCGGCCGGATGATACCGGTAACCGGTATCGGCGCCCGGCGCCGCTGCCCGCATGGCCGTGCAGGGCGCCGGGACATGTTCTCCGCTAAGCTTGCGCCGCCGCTGTCGTCCAGCGCTTCATTCAGGGAGGTTCCGCCATGTCCGTCTTCACGACCCGGCTCGCCGCGCTTGCCCTGCTGGCCTGCGCCGGCGCCGCCTTCGCCGCCGACACCGAACCTGCCGCGCCCGCGCGCGACAAGCTGGCGGCGGCGCGCGCGCTCGTCGCCAAGCAGCAGTGGGCCGCCGCCATCGACGAGCTCAAGCGCGTCAACGACAGCGGCAGCGCCGATTGGAACAACCTCATGGGCTACAGCCACCGCAAGGCCAAGACGCCCGACTACGCCGCCGCCGAGCGCTACTACGACGCCGCGCTGCGCATCGACCCGAAGCACCGCGGCGCGCTCGAATACTCGGGCGAGCTCTACCTGATGATCTCGGCGCCCGACAAGGCGCGCGCGCGGCTGGCCACGCTGGAGCAGGTGTGCAGCGCGCGCTGCGAGGAGTACGCCGACCTGAAGAAGGCGATCGCCGAGTTCGACGCCGGCGGCGGCAAGCCGAAGACCACGCCGTGAAGCGCCTCGCCGCGGTCGCCGCCTGCCTGGCCCGCCACGGCCGCGAAGGTGTCAGCGCGAGCGAAGGCATCCCCAACCTGGCCGGCCAGAAGGCGGGCTACCTGGCGGCGCAGCTGAAGGCCTTCCGCGCCGGCACGCGCAAGAAGGACCTGATGAACCCGATCGCCGCCCAGCTGAGCGACGCCGACATCGAAGCGCTGGCCGGCCACTGGAGCCGGCTGCCGGGACAGTCGCCGGCGGGCGTGGCCGCGCTCGAGTCGCCGATGGCGCTGCCGGCCGGCTTTCCCGCCGGCTTCGAGGAGTATTCGCGCGAGGAGCGGCCCGAAGGCCAGGGCTTCACGATCCGCTTCGCCAACCGTGCGGCGATCGTGGCCGCGCGCGCCGGGCAACCGCTGCCGCCGGGCTCGGCCATCGTGGTGGAGAACCGCGGCGCGCGGCGCGCCGCCGACGGCCGCTTCGCGCCCGACGGTGTGCAGTCCTACGCCGCGATGGAATCGCGCGCCGGCTGGGGCGAGGCGATACCCGCGCTGCTGCGCAACGGCGACTGGCAGTACGGCCTCTTTGCGGCCGACGGCAAGCCGCGCCTCGGTAGCGAGCAGGCGCAGTGTCTGGCCTACCACCTGCTGGCGGTGGCCACGGGCTACGTGTTCACGCTGCCGCTCTTGAAGCGGCACGCCAGCGGCGGCTGAGCGGCGCGCGCTTTCGTTGCCCTGGGTCAGCCCCGCGCGCCGTCCGCGGTGGCGACAATGCGGCCGCGGAGGTTGCAATGAACGCGTCGCTTCGATGGGTCGTACCGGTCCTCGTGTCCCTGCTGCTCGCGGCCTGCGGCGGTGGGGGCGGCGGCGACGGCAGCGGCGTTGTGTCGCCCTCGCCCTCGCCTCCGGCTTCACCCGCGCCGGCCGCGCTCACGGTGCTGCAGGGCGACAACCAGTACGGCGCCATCGGCGTGGCCGCGCCGGTGTCGCCGCGCGTGCAGGTCACCGACGCGCAGGGCCGGTTGCTGGCCGGCGTCCCGGTGCAGTTCTCGGTGACCGCCGGCGGCGGCAGCATCGAACACGCCTCCGTCGACACCGACGCTGCGGGGGAAGCCTCGCCGGGGGCCTGGACCCTGGGGCCGGCGACCGGGTACAACCGGCTGACGGCCAGCGTAAGTGGCGTCCCGGCCGTCACGCTGACGGCGATCGCGACCCGCAAGTCGGCCGACGTCACCGTGAGCGGCCTGCAGCCGGGTTCGGGTGAGATCGTGCAGGAGTCGTTCCCAGTCACGGTGCGGGTCTCGTCGACCTACTCGATCGCCTCGGTCACCGCCAGCACGCGCGGCCACAGCGTCGCGCTCGCCTACGCCAACCATCCGCCCTGGGGGATGACCTGGGGCGCGACGCTCTCGCTGGCGGGCGAGGCGCTGGGCGACACGCTGCTCGTCGTGCAGGCGACCGACGTGCAGGGCAACGTCACCGAGCTCGGTGTCCCGATCGCGCTCGACCGCCTGCCCAAGCTGGCCGTGAGCCAGCCGGCCGACGGCTCGGTGCCGCGGCCGACGATCCGCGCCACCTTCAGCTGCAGCGACGACGACCCCGCCGGCTGCAGTCAGGTCACGGCCGCGGTCGGCGGCACCGTGCTGGCCAGCGGCCGCAACGCGATCGACGCCGTGCTGGACCTGTCGGCCTGGGAGGGCCAGCAGGTCGGCCTGGTGCTGAGCGGGGTGGACAGCGGCGGACAGGCCGTGAGCGTCACGCGCACGCTGTTCGTGGAGTCGAGCGCCAAGCTCGCGACGCTCGCCGACCTGCCCGGCCCGGTGTGGGACGCCTCGCCTTCACGCGTGCTCTACCTGGACGGCAGTGCGGCCGTGCCGGCGCTGCGCCAGCTGGACACGGCCTCGGGCGCGAGCACGCTGGTGGAATCGACGCCGGACCTGACTTCCATTGCCGGCAATGCCGCCACCCACGGCTGTCTCATGCCGCGCGGCGCGGTCTACTGGCGGGGTGAAGCCGGCAACGGCACGAACCCGGCGACGCCCGCGGTCTACGAGTGGCGCGACGGCACCGTCCGGCGGCTGGTCGGTCTCGTCAACACCGGTTCGCTGCGTTGCAGCGGAACCTGGGTGGGCTACGTCGGCGACGGCTACCGGTTCCAGCGCCGCGAACTGGAGAGCGGCCTGCTGGAGGACCAGCCGGCGATCGCCTACCTCGGCCCCGCGACGCGCTACGCGCTCGCGCCCAACGGCGACGTGTTCTGGTCGGCACGCACCGGTCCGGAGCTGATCGTCTACTACGACATCCTGCGCTGGCACGGTCCGGTGGTGGACATCATCAGCAGCCGCCACAACACCATCAACGACGGACCGGTGACCGACGGCACCCACGTGGTCTTCTACCGCAACAGCCAGATCCGCTACGGCTACGACATCATGATGTTCGACGGCAGAGTCGAGACGCTGCTGTCCACGGTGCCGGCGCTGGCGGACGGCTCGGCAGCGGTCAGCTACGCGGCCGCCGGCGGCTACGTCGCCTTCATGAGCCCCGACGGCGCCGACGTGGGCCAGGTCTGGCGCCGCAGCCCCGCCGGCAGCCTGGAGCAGGTCACGCTGTTCGGCACCTCAAGCGCGGTGGAGGCGATGCTGCCCGACGGCACCATCCTGCTGCGCAACGGCGGCCGGCGCTACGTGGCGAAGCCCGGTGCGGCGCTGGTGGCCGTGGGTTCGACGCTCGGACGAGCCACCGCCGTGGACGGGCGCTTCCTGGTCCTGTTCGACCACACGGTGCTGCGGGTCGACCCCTGAAGGGCCGGGGGCGGCTTCAGCCGTGCAGGGCCTCCCGCGGCGGAGCGCGCCGCGCCTCGCGCGCGAGCGCCTTCGCCGAAGGCGAGTCGAGTTCGCCGTGCAGTTCCACCGATCCGGCCGGCGGCTCCTCGGCCTGCACGCCCATCGCCGCATAGGCCGCGAGCAGGGCCTGCGCGTCGTCGGCGGGCGAGTCGGTGCCCTCGGAGAGTTCGGTGACTTCCACGCCGGCCGTCGCCTTGGCGGCGCGGATCGCCTTCGCGGCCACCGCCGGCGGGCTGTCCAGCAAGGCGGCGGTGCGGTAGGCCTCGGGTTCCTTGTTCGGGTCCATGTGCTCGCGGTCGATGACGGCGACCGCCATCTTCGAGCGCAGGCAGGCCAGGCCTTCGTCGGACCAGTTCTGGACCATGCTTTCCAGCTGCTCGAGCGCCTTCTGCAGCGTCTCCAGCGGGATCTTGTGCAGGCCGCGCCAGCCCTTCTTCTCGAGCGCGTATTCCACGAAGGCGAGCTGGCGCAGGCCGGAACGCAGCGTGGCGTCCTCGTCCAGCAGCGCGGCAAGGGCGGCACGCGCGCGTTCGAGCGTGGCCTGGTCCTTCTGGGCGGCGCGCTGGGCGCGCGTCGGCGGCCGCGGCACGGCGTTCTCGCGGTCCTCGAAGAAGATGTGCACGCCCTCGTCGTCCCGCTGCAGGACGACGTCGTGGCGGAAGAACGCGACCATCGCCTTTCTCAGCGCCGACAGCATGGCTTTTGGGCTCCCATCTTCAGGGCATTATCGGCCGCTCGCCGCCCGAACCTGATGCCGAATCAACCCGTGGAAGGCCCGCTTCTCAGGCCTTGCACGTGCGGTTTTTCCCGCTTCGCTTGGCTTCGTAGAGCGCCTCGTCGGCACGTTCCAGCGCGGCTTCCAGCGCCTCGCCCGGGCGCCAGCCGGTGACGCCGGCGGAGAAGGTGACGAAGACCTCGCGCTCCTCGTGCAGGAAGAGCGCCTCGGTCAGGCTGCGCTGCAGCCGCGTCAGCGCCTGCTGCGCCTCGTCGACCGGCGTCGCGGGCAGCAGCACCACGAACTCCTCGCCACCGAAGCGCGCCAGGTGGTCCACCGGGCGCAGCCGCTCGCGCACCGCGGCGGCCAGCGACTTCAGCGCTACGTCGCCGGCGGCATGGCCCAGGGTGTCGTTGAGCTTCTTGAAGTTGTCGATGTCGATCAGCGCCACCGCCAGCCCGGGCGCGCCCTCGGCGGCGCGCTGCGCGCGCGCGCTTTCGGCCTCGAAGGCGGCGGCCAGGCCGCGCCGGTTCGCGACCTGCGTCAGCGCGTCGGTGGAGACCTCGTCGGACAGGCGGCGCAGCTCGCCTTCGAGCGCGCGCACGCGCGCCTCCAGCCCGGCCGCCTTCGCATGCTCGGCCTGCAGCCGCTCCTGCGTGCGGCCCACCACCTGCTGGACGGCGTGGTTCTCCTCCAGCATCTCGCGCACCACGCCGGCCAGGCTCTCGATGCTGTCGGCACGCTCGATGGCCGCCGCATGGCGGCCCATCGATTCCTGGTAGCGCCCGGTGTGTTCGCCCAGTTCGCCGATCTCGGCCAGCATGCGCTGGAACAGGTTCTTCAGCGCGTCGCGCGCCGCGTTGCGTTCCTGGCGCACGCGCCGCTGGCGCGTTCGCGTCTCGGCCAGCAGGGCGCCGGCGGCGCGCACGCTGCGCACCGAAAGCCCCTCGGCCAGCCGCGCCTCCAGCGTCTCGCACTGGCCGCGCGCCCAGCTCTCGTCTTCCGAGAGTTCGGTGAGGCCGCGACCCAGCTCGCGCGCCAGCGCGCCGAGCTCGTCGATCAGTCGGTGGCGCTGGCCGAAGAAGCGGCGCGCGCGTTCGCACAGGTCGTCCAGCTCGGCCAGGCGGACGTCGGAAACGCCCTCGGCGGCGATGCGGTCGGCCAGCCGCCCCAGGCGGTCGGCGAGTTCGTTGGCGTTGGCGTCGGACTCCGGCAGCGCCGCGCGCAGCGTGCCTTCGAAGGTGCCGACCATCGGCCGCCAGTCGGTGCCGCCGTCCAGCGGCATCGGCGCGGTCTCGGCCGGCGCCGGGGTCTCGCCTTCGAACGCGCGGTCGCCTTCCCAGGACGCCAGCAGCGCCTGCAGCCGCTGCTGCAGGCGGGCGGCGTCGCCGCGGCTGCCGTCCAGCACACGGTGCAGGCTCTCCCTGCGGCGCCCGGCGGTCCACTGGCGCCCGCTGCGTTCCAGGCCGCGCGCGACTTTCTCGATCAGCGTCGCCCAGATCGGGCCCTGCGACTTGGCATCCTGTGCCACCGGTGGCGGCAGGCCCGCTTCCTCGGCGAAGGCGCGCGCGTAGTTCTCGGGCGTGGGCTCCAGCTTGGCCATCGCCAGCCGGCGCAGCGCGCCCTTGGCCACCTGCGCCGGCGTGGCAGCCGGCGCGGCCGTGTCGGGGGCGTTCATCAGCGCAGCCGCAGGCTGGCGGCGCGCGGCACGCCGCCGTCGCTGCCGAAGTCGAACTCGTTGGCCTGGCCGATCCAGGGCGCCTTGCGCGGCAGCACGGTCTGCTCGAGCCAGCTTTCCAGGTCGTCGGCGGCGATCGGCTTGCTGAACATGTAGCCCTGCATGACGCCGCAGCCCAGGCGATGCAGCACCTCCATCTGGCGCAGCGTCTCCACGCCTTCGGCGATGACGCGCAGGCCGAGCGAGCGCGCGAGCGCGATGATGGCGGTGACGACCGCGCTGCTCTGCGGCGTGATGCCGAGGTCGCGCACGAAGCTGCGGTCGATCTTGAGTTCCGAGATCGGCAGCGTGGTCAGATAGGCGAGCGACGAATAGCCGGTGCCGAAGTCGTCGATCGCGATCTCGACGCCGATCTCGTTGAGGCGGTGCAGGGCGGGGATGACGTCCTGCAGGTCCTTCATCAGGTTCGTCTCGGTGATCTCGAGCATGATCACCCGGTGCGGCACGCCGTAGGCGGTGACGCACTGGTGGATGTGCTCGATGAGGTCGCTGCGGCTGAACAGGTGGCTCGGCAGGTTGACCGCGATCGAGTCCTGGAAGCCGAAGCTGGTCTGCCACACCTTGGCCTGGCGCGCCGCCTCGCGCAGCGCCCATTCGGAGAGCGGCACGATGAGGCCGCTTTCCTCGGCCAGGGGGATGAAGTCGATCGGCGGCACCAGCCTGCCGTTGCGGTTCCAGCGCATCAGCGCCTCGGCGCCGACCATGCGCGCCGAGCGCACGTCGATCTTCGGCTGGTAGTGCAGCACCAGCTCGTCGCGCTCGATCGCCTTGTGCAGCGCGGTCTCCAGCTCCAGCTTCTCGCGCCCGCGGCCCACCAGCGCCGGCGAGTAGATGGCGCTGGCGTTGCGGCCCTGCGCCTTCACCGAGTACATCGCGACGTCGGAGTTGCGCATCAGGTCGGCCACGGTGGCGCCGTCGCGCGGGTAGATCGCCACGCCCACGCTGGCGGTGACGAAGCACTCCTGGCCGGAGACGAAGATCGGCTCGCGCATCACTTCCAGGATGCGCTGCGCCACGCGCTCGGCGTCGCGGTCCTCGCCGACTTCGGGCAGCAGGGCGACGAACTCGTCGCCGCCGAGCCGGCCCACCGCTTCCAGCGTGCGGTGCGAGCGCGCACCGGCCGATTCGAGCGCGCCTTCCATCACCTGGTCGCTGTGGCGCACGCAGCCGCGCAGGCGGCGCGCCACTTCCATCAGCAGTTCGTCGCCTGCGGAATGACCGAGGGTGTCGTTGATGACCTTGAAGCGATCGAGATCTATGAGCAGCAGTGCGAACTGATGCTGCATGCGGCGGGCGTGTTCCAGCGCCCGTTCGGCGCGCCAGATCAGCTGGCGCCGGTTCGGCAGCCCGGTGAGGGCGTCGAAGTTCGCCAGGTGGCGGATCTTGTCCTCGGCGATGCGCCGGTCGGTCACGTCCTGGACGATGCCGGTGTAGCCGGTGCTGTGGCCGTGCTCGTTGAACTCGGGCTCGGCCTCGACGTGGATGATGCGCTGGCGACCGTCGATCAGCGTGATCGGCACGTCGGTGGCGATCACCGAGCTGTGGCGCAGCACCTCGTGCAGCAGCCGCATGAGCGCGCGCCGCTCGTCGCGCGGCACCATGCGCAGCAGCTTGCGCAGCGTCAGCCGGTCGTGCGGGCCGTGGCCGAAGACGCGCAGGCCTTCGGGCGACATCGTCAGCCCGCCTTCGGTGCGCCGCCAGTCGAAGCTGCCCATGCGCGCCAGGTCCTGGGCGCGCGCCAGCTTGGCCTTGCTGCGCTCCAGTTCGAGCCGGGTGCGCGAAGCGCGCAGCAGGTAGTACAGCCGGCCGGCGAGCAGGCTCCACTGGGTCGCCTTGACGAAGAAGTCGGTCGCGCCGGCCTCGTAGGCGCGCGTGATGGAGGCGTCGTCCTCCAGGCCGGTGAGCATGAGCACCGGCACGTTCTCGAAGCCGGCCATCGCGCGGATGCGGCGGCAGGTGTCGAAGCCGTCCAGGCCGGGCATCAACGCGTCGAGCACGATGATGTCGGGCGTCCAGTCGGCCAGCCTGGCCAGGGCTTGCTCGCCGCCGGCGACTTCGGTGATGCGGAAGCCGCGGTCGCGCAGCGCGTGCGCGGTGAGCAGCAGGTTCACCTCGTCGTCGTCGACGAGCAGCACCTGCGGCTTTCCGGGCGGGCCGGCGTCGGCGAAGGAGGTCGGAAGAGTCATCGCGATCTGGAGGCGTTCAGCATAGCCTCAACCGCCTGCAGCGCACCCTCGGCCTGCGTCAACAAGTTCTCCACTTCCGCGTGCAGATCGGCCGGCGGGCCTTCGCGCAGGCGGCGCTCGGTCTCCAGGCATTGCGCCGACAGCGCGAGCGCACCCACGCTGGCGGCCGAGGACTTGACGGTGTGGGCGACGAAAGCCACGCCGGCGGCGTCGCCGCGGTCGCGCGCCTCGGCCATCTGCGCCATCTGCCGCCGCAGGGCGACGTCGAAGGTGCCGAGCACGCGTTCGAGCAGACCGTGCTGACCGCTCGGGTCGAGCTGGCGCAGGTTCTGGAGGGTCTGTTCGTCGAGGGTGGGCTTGGCGTTCATCGGGCGCGGCGGTCCGGCACGGCCGCCCTTGGAGACAAGGATCGGGCGGCGCGGCGCTGCCGTCAATCGGGGGAAGGCAAGACCTCGCCTTTCGGCCGTTCTTCTCGCAACTTGAGGCTTTGCGCGCCGGGGCGGCCGAAGGCCGCTCCGTAGAATTCCCCGCATGCTTGGTCTTCGCGACGCGCGCGGCGGCCCCTCCGCCCCTGCCGCGCGGCTGCCGCTCCTGGCCGCCCTGGCCGCCCTGCCCTCGCTCGGCGGCTGCGGCGAATCGCTGGCCGGCAGCGGCCCCTGGTTCTTCGCCTGCGTGGCGCTCGTGCTGGTGGCCGCCGGCGCCTTCGGCGTCGGCCAGCTGCGCGAGCGGCGCGGCTCGGAAGCCGCGTTGCGCGAGGCGCGCCGCGAACAGCACCTGCTGGCCGGCCTGGTCGAGGGCTGGTCCTGGCAGACCGACGCCCGCCACCGCCTGCTGCACCTGCAACCCCCGGCCGGCGCGCCTTCGGCCCACTGGGCCCAGGGCACGGAAGCCGGCGGCCTGCTGTGGGAACGCTTCGAGTGCCCGCAGAGCGCGCGCGGCGACAGCCTGCGCAGCCGGCTCGAAGCGCAGGTGCCCTTCGACGGCCTGCGCGTGCGCCGCGCCGCCGACGGCAGCGACTGGCTCATGCGGGGCCTGCCGCGGCTGGACGACCACGGCCGCTTCGCCGGCTACGCCGGCACCGCCCGCCCGACGGCGGTGGAAGACTGCCGCATCGCCGACCAGGACGCGCTGGCCGCGCTGGTGGCCGCGCTCGACCTGCCCGCGCTGCTGGCCTTCGGCGACGGCAGCGTGGCCGGCTGGCGCCTGCGCGAGGCCAGCGCCAGCGCGCGCCGCCTGCTGGAGCTGGAGCAGCAGCCCGAACTGCAATGGGCCGACCTGGTCACGCGCCTGCCGGCGCCGCTGCGCAACGCGGTCGCCGAATCGCGCGCCGACAGCGCCGCCGAGCACGAGGGCTGGCGCCTGCGCCGCTTCGGCACCGTCGCCGGCGAAGGCCTCTGGCTGGTGCGCCTGCCGCAGCCCGAGGGCGAGACGGCGAGCGAAGGCGCCTCGTTCAGCTACACGGTCTCGCACGACCTGCGGGCGCCGGTGCGGGTGGTCGAAGGCTTCACCCGCATCCTGAAGGAAGACTACGGCCGCGCGCTCGACCGCGTCGGCAACGACCACCTCGACCGCGTGCTGGGCGCGGCGGCGCGCATGAACCACATGATCGACGCCCTGCTCACGCTGGCCAAGCTCTCGCAGCAGCCGCTAGCGCGCCAGCCGGTGAACCTGTCGCAGCTGGCGGCCTACATCGTCGACGACCTGCGCCGCGGCACTCCCGAGCGCGCGGCCGAGATCGAGATCGAACCCGGCCTGGCCGCCAACGGCGACCCCACGCTGCTGCGGCTGGTGCTGGAGAACCTGCTCGGCAACGCCTGGAAGTACAGCGCGCGCACGAAGAAGGCGCAGATCGTCTTCGGCAGCGCGTCCCACGAAGGCCGGCGCGCCTTCTTCGTGCGCGACAACGGCGCCGGCTTCGACATGCGCTCGGCCGACCGCCTGTTCGGCCTCTTCCAGCGCCTGCACAGCAACAACGAGTTCCCGGGCACCGGTGTCGGCCTGGCTTCGGTGCAGCGCATCGTGCGCCGCCATGGCGGCGAGATCTGGGCCGAAGCGGAACCCGGCCGCGGCGCGACCTTCCACTTCACGCTGCGCGAATAGCGCAACGTTCAGGCCGAGCGCGCCAGTTCCTCCAGCGCGGCGAGCAGCCGTTCGGCCTGCGCCGCTTCGCCGAGGCCGGCCTCGGCGGCCATGCGCAGCAGGCGCGCGCGGGCGTCGCGGCGCGACAGCGAATGGCGGTGCATCAGCACCCCCACCGCCAGCGGCACCGGGTCTTCCGGCGCCGCCTCGGGCGCGTTGGCGGCCGGCGCGGCCACGGGGTCCTGGCGCAGGCGCGCGAAGGCGGCGTCGACGGTAGGCACGATCTGGCCCACGTCCAGCGGCTTGACCATGTAGGCCACCGCGCCCAGCCGCTCCACCTCGGCCAGCGTGGCGGGGTCGGAGAAGGCCGAGAGGAACATGAACGGGATGCGGCAGACGTCGCGCAGGTACTCGGCGACGTCGAAGCCGCTCTTGCCTTCCATCCGGATGTCCAGCAGCGCGAGTTCGGGCCGGTGCTCGCGCGCGAGCAGGATCGCCTCGTCGCCGTTGTCGGCGTCGATCACCTCGTAGCCGGCCTGCGCGAGGCCGTGCACCACGGTCGCCAGCACCAGCCGGTCGTCGTCGACCACGAGGATCCTGCCCTTCGAAGACATGGCCCTATTCTCGTCCATGGGCGGCGCCGGCCTCGAAGCGCACGCTGGGCACGCGCAGCGTCATGCGCGCGCGCACCTCGTCGCCGTCGGGTTCGATCGCCAGCGTGGCGCTGCGGCGCGGCAGCAGCGCGCGCACCAGCCCCAGCCCGGAAACGCCGCTGGGCACGCGCGCGACGTCGAAGCCCGGCGCCAGGTGGCCCGGGTTGCGGATCTCGACCGTCAGGGTCTCGCCGTCGGCAGTGACCGCGCAGCGCACCGCGCCGCCGGCCGAGTGCTTGACCGCGTTGGTGAGCAGTTCGTTGACGGTGAGCGCGACCGGAATCGCCTCGGCTTCCGGCAGCACCACGCCTTCGGCCGCTGGCGCGGCGGCGAAGCCGATCGGGCGCCCGAAGGTGCGTTGCACCGACCCCGCGATGGCCTCGATCACGCGCGCCGCGCGCAGCGGCCCGCTGGCGCCCACCTGCAGGCCGTAGACCTGGGCGATCGCCTGCACCTGGCTCACCGCCTCGGTCAGCAGCACCGCCATCTCGGGGTGGCGCTGGGCGTTCTGCTGCAGCAGGCCGGCCACGCCCTGCAGGTTGTTCTTGATCCGGTGGTGCACCTCGCGCACCAGCACCTCGCGCTGCGCGATCGCCGCCTGCAGCCGCGCCTGCTCGGCGGCGCGCTGCTCGGTCACGTCGCTGGCCACCAGCAGCAGCTGCGAGCCTTCGTCCTCGGCCGCCGCCTCCAGCGGCACCACGCGCAGGTCCCACACGCGAGGCGCCTCCAGGCGCTCGCCGACCTCCTCGCGCAGTTCGTGGTGCTGCACCTCGGCGGCGGCATTGGCGGCGCCGAACCACTGTTCCAGCAGCGCCGCCTTCGAAGGCGCGGCCAGTTCGGCCGGCGTGCGGCCTGCCAGCTCCTCCAGCTCGCGCACGAAGAACTCGGCCGCCGTCTGGTTGGCCTGCAGCACGCGCCGGCTGCGGGCGTCGAAGAGCGCGATCGCCAGCGGCGCGGTCTCGATCACGCGCTGCAGCGACGCCCGCGCCTGGGCGATGCTCACCTCGGCCTGGCGGCGCCGCTCGATGTCCAGCAGCGCGAAGGTGAGCTGGCGACCGCTCGATTCGCTGCCGGTGGCCACCGCGTTGCCGACGACCCAGAACTCGCGCCCGTCGCGCGCCTTGAGCCGGCACTCGAAGGTCTCGGCCTTGCCTTCGGCCAGGTTCTGCAGCCAGTCGCTGCGCCTGAGCGGGTGCTCGGGCGAATCCGGCGGCGCGACGATCGAGATCGGCTCGCCCACGAAGTCGGCCAGTTCGCCGCCGAACATGCGGCGCGCCGAGCGGTTCATCCACTCGATGCCCTCGCCGGAGACGGTGACGATGCCCACCAGCACCGAGTTCAGCACCGCGCGCGTGCGCTCGGCCTGCACGGCCAGCGACTCGCGCGCGCGCCGCCGCTCGTCGATGTCGACGAAGGAGCAGATGAGGCCGTCGTCGGGCCGCTCGGGGTCGACCGGGCGCACCGCCACCTGGACCCAGATCAGGCTGCCGTCGCGCCGGCGCAGCCGGCGCTCGCCGTTGAAGCGGCCGTGGCCGCGCAGCGCGGCCGCCACCTGGGCCTCGAACTCGACGCATTCGCGTGCGCTCTCGTAGAGCTCGGCGCTGTCCAGCGCCGTGAGCTCGGGGCCGGCGTAGCCGGTGAGGCGCGCCATCGCCTGGTTGGCGCGCTCGATGCGCGCGCCGCGCAGGTAGACGATGCCCACGTCCGAGAGGCTGAACATCAGCTCGCGGTCGCGCAGCAGTCGTTCCAGCTCGGTCTGCTGCGCCTTCAGGCGCGTGACGTCGGTGAGCACCGCGACCGCCTCGATCTCGTCGCGCACCGGCTCGGCGCGCCGCACCGAGAGCGAATACCAGACCGGCTGGCCCTTCGCGTCGCCGGCCGGCAGCTCGGCTTCGTAGGGGCGGCCGGCGGCCAGCGCGGCCTGCGCCTCGGCGGCGATGCGCTGCCCTTCGGGCGAGCGCGCGATGACTTCCAGCAGCGAAGCGCCGGCGGCGGCGCCGGGCGCGAAGCCCAGCATGCGCTCGAAGCGGCGGTTGCAGCGCACCAGCACCGGTCCGCGCAGGTAGGCGATGCCGGCGGTGGAGCCGTCGAGGATGGTCGTCAGCTCGCGCAGCAGCTGCTCGTTGCGGCGCTGCGCGTGTTCCTGCTCGGTCACGTCCAGCGTCACCACGCTGGCGCTCGGCCGGCCGCCGGCCGAAGGCCCCGGCTCCACCCGCGTGAGCAGCCAGCGCTGGCCCAGCTCGGGGTGGCGCACCGCGTAGCGCACCTCGATGCGCTCGCCCTGGCGCAGGGCGCGCTGCAGGCGTTCGTAGTCGGGCATCGACTCCGGCTCGACGAGGTCGCGGTTGATGCCCTGCAGGCCCGAGGGGCCGCGGCCGCCGCTGCCCAGCTGAGGCAGCAGCCAGCCGCGCGCCGGGTCGTAGGTGGCGACGCCGACGCTGGCGGTGTCCATCAGCATGCCCATCTCGCGCCGCGCGAGGTCGCGTTCCTCCTCGGCGCTGCGGTCCTCGATGACGGCCATCACGCGGCGCTGGCCCTGCTCGGTGGCCAGCCCGGCCAGCCGGGCGGCGAGCCGGCGCCGCCGCCCGCCGGCACCGACGACGGCGACGCACTCGATCGGCGGCGCGCCCGGCACCAGCTCCGGCCGCGGGCCGCCGTCGTGCCAGCCCAGCAGCGCCTGCAGCTCGGGCGCGGCGTCGCCCAGCATCACCGGCACGCGGTCGACCAGCGCCTCGGCGGCGGTGTTGGAACGCACGATGAGGCCGCTGTCGTCGTAGATCAGCATGCCGTTGCGCGCCAGCTCGAACCAGCGCAGCAGCTCGTCCTGCGAACGGCGCAGCTGCTCGCGCGCCTGCTGCTCGGCGGTGGTGTCCTGCAGCAGGCCCAGCCAGCGCGGCGGCTCGCCGGCACCGGCCAGGTTCTGCAGCACGAGCGTGAACCAGCGCTCGTTGCCGTCGGTGTGGACGATGCGGTGCTGCTCGTGCACTGGCGCGGCCGGCGGCGCCGCCGCCAGCGCCTGGCGAGCGGCCTGGCCGGCGGCGCGGTCGGCGGCCGGTTCCAGCTCCAGCGGGTCCAGCCCGAGCAGCGCGTCGCGCGCGCGGCCGGTGTAGGCGCAGAAGGCCTCGTTGACGTCGAGCAGCCGGAACTGCGCGTCCTGCAGCATGGCCGGGAACGGGGCCGACCACAGCGCCGCCAGCGCCGCCGGCGCGCTGCCGGCGGCCGTGGCGGTGGTCAATCGAGGGCGCGCGCGGCCGCCAGGGCGGCCAGCAGCGCACGGTTGACCTCGGCCGCCGACATGAGCAGCCGGCCGGCGCATTCGCGGATGTCGAACAGCGACTCCGACTCGATCGCGCGCGCCAGTTCAAGGTAGGGGTGGTAGGGGCCTTCCTCGCCGACCAGCGCCTGCTGCACCTTCTCCGGCACCGGCAGGCTCTTGAAGAGGTCGGCCGCCGGCTGCCGCAGCAGCCGGTCGAGCAGCGAGAAGACGCCGCAGATGAAGAGCTCGCCGCGCATCTCGGCGTCGCCCGCCTCGCGGCCCAGTTCCTCCAGCAGCAGGCCGCGGCGCACGGCGGCGAACATCAGCGGCCTGGCGTTCGCGCCCTTGGCCGACGAGGCCAGCAGCACCGCCAGCCAGCGCTTGAGGCGCTGGTAGCCCAGCATCATGAGCGCATGGCCGAAGGAATTGATCTCCACCGTGAGGCCGAAGGCGGGCGAGTTCAGGTAGCGCATGAGCCGGAAGGCCAGCGTCGGGTCCTTCTTCAGCACCGCCTCGAGCCGGCCCACCGGCTCTTCCTTGTCGACGCCGGCGATCAGCTCCAGCACCACCTGCACGTCCTGCGGCACGCTCTTCTTCGCGCTCGCCGCCGGCGGCGGGTCGTCGAAGGGCCAGCCCAGGGTGGCGACGGCGCCGCGCTGGAACGCGCGCTCCATCTCGGCCGAGCTGCGCACGCCCGACTGCACGCTGGTGATGCCGCGCACGCCGGCTGGCGCCGCGGCGGCGTCGCCGCGGCGTTCGTCGGCGGCGTCGACGATCGAATGGCTGAAGCAGGGCAGCAGGTCGCGCGGCAGTTCGGCGAGCGGCCGGCCCTTGATGAGCAGCGCGCTGCCGCCTTCGTGCAGCACGTGCAGCGCGTCGGCATGGCGGGCGTCGCCGGCCAGGAAGGCCGGCACCTCGACCATCAGGTGCGGCCCCGGGCGCGCTTCCATCACGGCGTGCAGCAGCGCCTCGCCGGCGATGTTCAGCGACACCGGCTGCAGCGAGGCCGCCGAACCGCGCGAGGCCACCGTGGCCGGGTCGAGCGGGCGCAGGTTGAGCGACAGCTTGGGCGGCGCCGCGGTCTGCGGCGGCCACACCGCTTCGAGCGCGGCGATGAGCGCGCGCGCGTCGCAGCGGGCGTCGGGCTGCTCGGGGAAGATCGTGAGCCGCGTCGCGATGACCGCGCGCTGGCGGTCCACCATGGTGCTGTAGCCCAGGACGACCTGGGCCAGGGCGGGGCTCGATTCCAAGGGGCGGCTAGGCGGTGAGGTACTGGAACAGCGACAGCCGCTGCACCAGCGAGTACGACTTCAGCGCCGCATCGTAGCCGCTTTGCCTGTTCTGGAAGTCCGACACGGCCTGCACCATGTCCAAATCTTCCGCATTCGAACGCTCCGTCTGCGCCGCCAGCTTGGCGTTGGCGATGCGCTGCTCGACCGAGTCGGTGCGGTTCAGCACCTCGCCGGCGCTGGAGCGCATCGCCAGCAGGTGGTTGGACACCGCGTCCAGGTCCTTCAGGCCGTTGCTCACGTCCTGCTTGATTTGCGGCCCGGTGGCGCCGGCGGTGCCGATCTGGCCGATCACGCGGTCGAGCACGTCGAACACCGACAGCGTGCTGCCCGGATTCGACGGGTCGGGGGCCTTCAGCCAGGCCTGCTGGCCGTCGACCGACATCGGCAGGCTCTCGCCCGCCGGCACCTGGGTCTGGCCGGCCGAGCCCTGGTAGGCCACGCCGGTGGGCGTGTCGACGAAAGGCGGCGCCTTCGTGCCCTGGCCGGCGAAGACGTAGCTGCCGGCGCCGTCGTCGCGGTTGGCCACCGCGAGCAGCTGGTCGCGCAGGCCCTTGAGCCGCACCGCCAGCGTCTGCCGGTTGGTGTCGTCGTAGCTGCCGTTGCCGGCGTTGACGACCAGCTCGCGCGCCTGCTGCAGCAGTTCGCCGGCGTCGCCGAGCGAGCTTTCGGCCTGCTGCATCACGTTGCGGCTGGCTTCCAGCGCGCGCTGCTCGGTCTCCTTGCGCAGCATGGCCGCAAGCGCGCGTTCGGCGCGCGCCGCGGCCACCGGGTCGTCGCTGGCCACGGCCACGCGCTTGCCGCTGGTGAGCCGCTCCTGGGCGTCGCTCATCTCCTGCTGGCGCTTCTGCAGGTTGGACACGCCGGCGTCGAAGGCGTGCTGGGTGGTGATGCGCAGCGTCATGGGGGATTCCTCAACCGGTGGTCGTCTGCAGCAGGGTCTCGAAGATGCTCTGCGCCACCTGCAGCACCTTGGCGGCGGCCTGGTAGCTCTGCTGGAACTGGATCAGGCGCGCCGCCTCCTCGTCGAGGTTGACGCCCGAGGCCGAGCTTTGCGCGTCCTCGGCCTGCGCGGCGGCCGCCGCCGAGATGTCGGCGGTCGACTTGGCGCTCTGCACGCGCACGCCGATGGTGGACATCGCGGCCGCGTAGGCGTCGGTGGCGACCGCGCCGCCGCTGGTGCTGCCGTCGGCGGCCATCGAGCGGCCGACGAAGGTCACGTCGCGCAGCGCCGCCAGCGAAAGCGCGTTGCCGTTGTTGCTGCCGATGAAGTCGGGGCTGATCGGCGCCACGTCCAGCACGTCGCCGGTGCGCGGCACGCCGGAAAGCTGGATCGAGAAGCCATTGATGTCCGCCGGCGGCGCGGGAATGGGCTGCCCGGCCGTCCAGGTGCCGGCGCCCGAGCCCACGCTGTTGCCGGAAGCGTCCAGCAGGTCCCAGGTGTAGCCGCCGTTGTTGTCGGTGAAGGTGATGTGCGCGGTGGCCGCGGGCTGCAGCGGAGACGTCACCATCTTCATGGAGGCCACCGCGGCGGTGCCGGTGTTGGCCGGGTCCATCGTCGCCACCAGCGGCGAGGCCGCCGCCAGGTCGCGCGGGTCCTGCAGCAGCGCGGTCAGCGTGCTCGCGGCGTCGCCCACCGGCTTGAGCAGGAAGTGGTCGGACAGCGCCGGCGTGCCGGTGACGTCGATGCGCAGTCCGTCGACCACGTCGCCGTTGTTGACCATGCGCGTGAGCGGCGGCGAGGACAGCCGCGTCAGCACGAACTGGCCGCTGCCGGCGGGGTCGGGCGCGAGCGAGTAGTCGGCCGCCTGCAGCGCGGTCGGGTCGGTCACGGTGAGGGTGACGCCGGCGGCATAGGCGCCGGTGCCGTCCTTCGAGTTGGTGGAGGCGGCGATCGCGACCGGGTTGCCGAGCGAGAACATCGGCTGCGAAGCCACGCTGCCGGCCGGCTGCTGCAGGTTCACGCCCAGCATCTGCTGCTGGTTGACCACGCCGGCGATGGCCGAGGCCATCTGGCCGATGAGGTTGCGGCCGTCCACCAGGTCCTGGTTCTGGAAGCGCAGCAGGCCGGCCAGGCTGCCGCCGCCCAGCGAGTCGGGCTTGAGCATGCGCACCGTGCCGTCGTCGACCAGCTGCAGCGCCGAGCGCGAGGGGTCGCTCGGGTCGGGCACCGCCTGCAGCTGCTGCACCGAGGTGCCCAGCACCAGGCGCTGGCCGCCGCCGATGAACACGCCCACGGTGCCGTCGTCGGCCGGGATCGTGGTCACCTGCAGGTAGCCGGAGAGCTGGTTGATGAGGCGGTCGCGCTGGTCCAGCAGGTCGTTCGGCGGCTGGCCGGTGCCCTTGAGCGCCGCGATCTGCTGGTTCACGGTGCCGAGGTCGGCGGCGATGCCGTTGACCGTCTTCACGGTCGTGCGCAGGTCCTCGTTGAGGCCCTGCTGGATCTGCGTCAACTGGCTGGCCGCCGCGTTGAACTGGGTGGCCATGTCCTGCGCGCGTGCGATCACCACCTGACGCGTCGAGAAGTCGCCCGGCCGCGCCGCGAGGTCGCTCATCGAGTTGAGGAACTGGCTCATGTTGTAGCCCAGGCCGGCCTCGCCGGTGGGGAACACGGCCTGCAGCTGCGACAGCAGCTGCTGGCGCGCCGAATCCATCTCCGACAGCGACTTGGACTGCGCCGCCGCGCGGGTGAGGAACTCGTCGTGGGCGCGCGTGATCGAGGCGATGTCGACGCCCTTGCCCATGAAGCCGGTGCCCAGGTACTGGCCCTTGGAGGTGGCCAGCTCGACGCTCTGGCGCGAGTAGCCGGCCACGTTGGCGTTCGCGATGTTGTGGCCGGTGGTCTGCATCGCGGCATAGCTGGCCGCCATGGCCCGCATGCCCAGTGACATCAGCGGCGAGGCACCCATCGTTCAGCCTCCTCAGGCCAGCGAACGCTGCAGCCGCAGCGTCGTGTTGATGACCCGCGTCAGCTTGTCGGCATAGGCGGGGTCGGTGGCATAGCCGGCCTTCTGCAGGCCCTGCGCGAAGGCGCTCGCGTTCGAGGCCTTGGCCACCGCGTTCGCGTAGCGCGGGCTGGACTTCATCATCTGCGCGTAATCGGCGAACGACTCGGCGTAGCTGCTGTAGGCGCGGAACTTCGCCGTCGTGCGCTGCGCCTTGCCGTTCACGTACTCGGTGGTCGGGATCTCGGCCACCGGGCCCTTCCAGTCGCCGCCGGCCTTGATGCCGAACAGGTTGTACGAAGGCGAGCCGTCGGCGTGGCGGATCTCCTTGCGGCCCCAGCCGGTCTCGTGCGCCGCCTGCGCCACCATGAACGTGGCCGGTATGCCGGTCTGCGCCTCGGCGGCCTTCGCCGCCTCGGTGTGCTGCTGCACGAAGCCGGCGGCGCCGGTCTGCGGGATGCGCGTGGCTTCCGGCTTCGCCGACAGCGGCGCCGGCGTGTTGTTGGCGCTGCCGGTGACCGGAATCGGCCCCGGCGTGATGCCCATCTGCCGCTCCAGCTGGCGCGCGATCACCTCCGACAGCCCGCCGGGGCGGCCGGCCAGCTGGGTGGCGAGCTGGCTGTCCAGCATCTCGGTGCCCATCTGGCTGGCGCCGTTGTCGACCAGGCCGCTGGGCATGGTGGAAGCGCGCATGCTCTTGACGAGCTCGTTCATGAAGAGCGCCTCGAACTGCTTGGCCGCCTCGCGCGCGGCCGCCTTCGGGTCGCTCGACGCCCTCGCCTTCAGCGCCGCCAGGCCCTGGGCGTCGACGGCCAGCGGCGCGCCGGTGCTGCCCTGCGTGGTGATGGTCATTCAGATCACCTCGATCTCGGCATTGAGCGCGCCGGCGCTCTTCATCGCCTGCAGGATGGCCAGCAGGTCCAGCGGCGTGGCGCCGAGCGCGTTGAGCGCCTTCACCACGTCGGCCAGCTTGGTGCCGGCCGGCATCTGCACGATCGCCCCGCCCTGCTGGGTGATGGCGATGTCGCTCTTCTCGGTCGTCGTCGTCTGGCCGCCCGACAGCGGTGCCGGCTGGCTGACGCTGGGCGTGGTGCTGATCGTCACCGCCAGGCTGCCGTGCGCGACCGCGCAGGAACCCAGCGTGACGGCGTCGTTCATCACCACCGAGCCGGTGCGCGCGTTGAGCACCACGCGCGCCGCCGGCTTGGCCAGTTCCACGTTCAGGTTCTCGATGTCGGCCAGGAAGGCCACGCGCTCGTTGGGCGGCGGCGCCTTCACCTGCACCGTGCGGCCGTCCAGCGCCCTCGCGGTGCCGGCGCCCTTGGCGGTGTTGATGGCGATGGCCACCGCGCGCGCGGTCGCGAAGTCGGCCGCGTTGAGGCCCAGCGTCAGCGAGTCGCCTTCCAGCAGCGGCGTCGGCACCGAGCGTTCGACCGTCGCGCCTTCCGGAATGCGCCCGGCCGAGAGGTGGTTGATCTGCACCTTCGAGCCGTTGGCCGAGGCGCCCGCGCCGCCCACGATCAGGTTGCCCTGCGCGAGCGCGTAGATCTGGCCGTCGGCACCCTTCAGCGGCGTGGTGATCAGCGTGCCGCCGCGCAGGCTCTTGGCGTTGCCGATCGAGGAGACGTTGATGTCGATCGTCTGCCCCGGCTGGGCGAAGGCCGGCAGCTGCGCCGTCACCATCACCGCGGCCACGTTCTTCAGCTGCATCGTCGTGCCCGGCGGCACCGTGACGCCCATCTGCTGCAGCATGGCCTGCACGCTCTGCACCGTGAACGGGGTCTGCGTGGTCTGGTCGCCGGTGCCGTCCAGGCCGACGACGATGCCGTAGCCGGTGAGCGGGTTGGAGCGCACGCCCTGCACCGCCGCCACCTCCTTCACGCGCGCGGCGGCGGCCGGCAGCGGCCACCAGACGGCGGCGCTGGCGAGCAGGAACGCGGCCGCCACCGCCCAGCGGATCAGGTTCTCGACGCGTTCGGGCTTCATCACATCGGGCTCACGACGGAGAGGAAGACCCGCTGCAGCCAGCCCACCGCCTGCGCGTCGGCCTGGGCGCCGCGGCCGCGGTGTTCCAGCCGCACGTTGGCGATCTGCGAGCTGGGCACGCTGTTGCCGGGCTGGATGGCGCGCGGGTC
>CAYVXO010000018.1:0-41770 GCA_964454485.1 uncultured Rubrivivax sp. | reverse complement strand
TCGGCCGCCATCAGCATGTCGAAGGCCTTTTCCACCTGCTTGCGGCTGGCCTGCGGCTTGTACACGGGCAACGGCTCGTAGGTGTCGATGTCGAACTCGATCTCGGCCATCTGCACGTCGAAGGGCAGATCGATCAGCACCGGGCCCGGGCGGCCGCTGCGCATGAGGTGGAAGGCCTGCTGGAAGGCGCGCGGCACCTGCGCCGGCTCGCGCACGGTGACGGCCCACTTGGTGACCGGCTTGGCGATGCTCTCGATGTCCACCGCCTGGAAGTCTTCCTTGTACAGGCGGGCGCGCGGCGCCTGGCCGGTGATGCACAGGATGGGGATGCTGTCGGCGCTGGCCGAATAGAGCCCCGTGATCATGTCGGTGCCCGCCGGGCCGCTGGTGCCGATGCACACGCCGATGTTGCCGGCGCGCGCCCGCGTGAAGCCCTCGGCCATGTGGCTGGCGGCTTCGACGTGGCGCGCCAGGATGTGGGCGATGCCCTGGCGCTCGCGCAGCGCGGCGTAGAGCGGGTTGATCGCCGCGCCCGGCACGCCGAAGGCCTGCGAGATGCCTTCCTTCTCCATCACCAGCACGGCCGCCATGGCGGCTTTCATCTTGGCCATCGAGAGTCTCCTGAAGTGAAGCTGGGGAACCGACTGGCCGCGATGGTCGCGCCGGGACCCGCCGAGGGCAATCCGCGGGCCGGGATATGAGCTATTCCAGTGTGGAATAGCCGCGGCTACAGTCCAGAGGGTGGACACGGTCACCGGCATCCGCCTCTTCATCCGCGTCGTCGAGGCCGGCAGCTTCAGCAAGGCCAGCGCCGACCTCGGCATCACCCAGCCCACCGCCACCAAGCACGTGGCGGCGCTGGAAAGGCGCCTGGGCGCGCGCCTCCTGCACCGCAGCACGCGCGGCGTCGCCCCCACCGAGGTGGGCGCCGCCTACTACGACAAGTGCAAGCTGATCGCGCGCGAACTCGAGGAAGCCGACAACCTGGCCGCGCTGATGCAGAGCCGTGTGCAGGGCACGCTGCGCATCAACAGCTCGGTCGCCTTCGGCCGCCGGGTGCTCACGCCGCTGGTGCTGCGCTTCATGCAGCAGCACCCGGAACTGCAGATCGACCTGGGCTTCGAGGACCGCTACGTGAACCTGGTCGAGCAGGGCATCGACATCGCCATCCGCATGGGCCGGCTGGCCGACTCGTCGCTCGGCGCGCGCTGGCTCGGCCACAACCCCTGGGTGCTGGTGGGCGCGAAGGACTACCTGGCCGAACACGGCACGCCGCGCGCGCCGGCCGACCTGGCGCAGCACCGCGCGCTCATCTACAGCAGCGTGCAGGGCGACGACCGCTGGCACTTCACCGGCGCCGACGGCCACGCGCAGGCGGTGCCGGTGAAAGGGCCGCTGCGCAGCAACAACCTCTCGGTGCTGCTGGCGGCGGCGCGTGCCGGCATGGGGCTGGCCGTGCTGCCCTGGTACGTGGCGCAGGGATCGGTGAAGAGCGGCGCCGTGCGCGCGCTGCTGGAGAAGTGGACCCTGCCGGCGCAGGAGATCCACGCCGTCTTCCCTTCGCCGCGGCTCGTGCCCACCAAGGTGAGCGGTTTCGTCGACTGGCTGCGCGGCCAGTTCGACGGCGAGTGGTGGGCACGCTGAGCGCACAATCGCGAGACGCAGAACCATCAGATGCCCCGCCGAGGGGCCCCGGGAGACCCGCATGAAGACCTTCGCCATTGCCGCCGCCGCCGCGGCGCTGAGCCTCGCCACTTCCGCCCATGCCGGCGGCTACTTCGGCGGCAGCCTGGGCGTCACGCACGCCAGCATCGACTGCGCCGGCACCACCAGCTGCGACGACAACAGCGCCGGCGGCAAGTTCTTCGGCGGCTACCGCTTCGGGCCGGCCAGCGGGCTGGGCATCGGCATCGAGCTGATGGCGCACGACTACGGCAAGCCGAAGGCCACGCTGGACTACTTCGGCTCGCCGGCGTCGCTGAAGCTGCGCGGCACCGGCTTCGGCGCCGGCGTCTCGTTCACCGGGCCGTTCGCGCCCAACTGGTCGGTGACGGCGCGCGTGGGCGCGGCGTCGAACAAGGTGAAGGCCAGCGCCAGCGTGGGCACGCTGTCGGCTACGGACAGCAACACCACCACCCAGGCCTACTACGGCTTCTCGGTCGGCTGGCAGTTCGCGCCCAACATCGTGCTGGACATGACGCTGGACGGCACGCGCTTCAAGTTCATCGACCAGAGCTACAACAGCCGCATGCTGGGCGTGGGGCTCACCTTCAACTTCTGACCCGCCGCCGCCTTCAGAAGGGCAGCAGCAGCAGCGTCGCCGTGCCGATGAGCACGGCGACCGTCGCCCGGAGCGGCGTGAAGCGCGAGACGCGCGCCACGCCCGAAGCTTCCAGCGAGCCGACGGACGTGGCCGCCACCAGCGCCATCAGCGCCGACCAGTGCAGGTCCGACGCCAGGTTGGCGAAGAGCAGCATCGCGGCCACGCCGATGGCGCCGAGGATGGCGGCGCAGCCGAACGCCAGGCGAATCTGCAGGTCGAGTATCGAGTCCACCGTCTTTCCCCACCCCGGGCCGTGCGATGCAGGCGACGGATGCTGCGCGCGCGGGCGCGATCGCCGAATCCCCACGGCGAGGGAAGCGGCGCCTGCGGGCTAGGGGGGCGCCCCGGAGGATTCAGCCGCGGCGCGGCGGCGGCAGGTCCACCATCACCGCCCGCCCCGGCGCCACGCAGCCGGTGTCGCAGCACTTGCCGGGCTGGCGGTTGGCGGTAATGGCGCGCGCGCCCGTGCTCACGCCGCGTTCGAGCAGCCGCTCGACCAGGCCGACCTTGCTGCCCACCGGGTAGTGGCGCCAGATCTCCTGCTTCATCGCCGCCGGGCTGCCGCCGCCGTGCAGGCTGATCAGGCTGTACCAGCCGCCCTGGTAGCCGGCCGAGAGGTCCTCGATGAAGCGCGCGACCTCGATGCGCTTCTCGTAGGGCACGTCGGGGCTGGCGCGCAGCAGGTCGGAAAGCCTTCCGGCAGTGGCCGGGTTGTGGTCTTCGTCCGGTCCCGGCAGCGTGACGACGAGGCCGCCGCTCACGTAGTGCGCGATGCGGTGCATGTCGTAGATCTTGGTGGCCAGCAGCAGCTTGCCGACGTTGGCGAACAGGGGGTCGGGCATCATCACCGGGCAGTGTTCGTCGCGCTTCGCGTACACGCTGGCGGCCACGCCGCAGGCGTAGAAGCTCTCGACGATGGTGATGAGCTCCACCATCTGGTCGCGCAGGTGGGTCTCGCGGCCGGGGTCGAATCCGTTCGCCTCGCACATCAGCGCGCCGGCGCCGATCAGCAGGTCGCCGAAGCCGGCGCGCGCGCCGATGCAGGTGTGGCGGTGGTGGGTGGCGTAGCTGTAGGTCAGGTGGCCGGAATGCTCCCACTCGCCGGCGATGAACACGTGTTCCCAGGGCACGAACACGCGGTCGAAGATGCACACGCCGGTGCTCTGGCCGTACTTGCGGCTGAAGAGCGCGTCGCCGTGCTCCAGCTTCTCGCCCGGGCGGCCGGCGGGGCGGGCGACGATGGTGAGCCCCGGCGCGTCCACCGGCACCGCGCAGCAGACGGCGAAGTCGGCGTCCTCGGCGCCCATGTTGCGGCAGGGCATGACCAGCAGCTCGTGCATGTAGGGCGCGCCGGTGACGATGGCCTTGGCACCGGAGATCACGATGCCCTTGGCGCTGCGCTCGACGATGTGCACGTAGGCGTCGGGATTCGCCTGCTCGTGCGGGCGCCGGCTGCGGTCGCCCTTGGCGTCGGTCATCGCCACGCCCAGCGTCAGGTCCTGGTCCTGCACGCGGTGCAGGTAGGCCAGGAAGCGGTCGGTCCGCTCGCGGCCGCCCTGGGCGTCGTCGATGCGGGCGCAGGCCTGCCAGAGCGAGACCAGCGCGTCGTGCGTCAGGTAGCGCTGCGCGCAGCCGGTCTGCTGGCACACCAGGCGCACCGCCTCCAGCTTGTTGAGCAGGTCGTCGCTGCCGGTGTCCACGTGCGTCATGCGGTTCACGCGCCGGCCGCTGGTGGACTGCACCGCGGTCATCAGCGGTGCGTGCTCGGGTGCGAGCGCGAAGTCGTAGGTCATCGCGACGGCGTTGATGCCGGGGCGCAGCGCGGGTTCGTCGGCCACGCTGGCCACCTCGCGGCCGTCGACGAAGACCTTCGGGCGGTAGCGGCGCAGCGACTCGCGGTACTCGGCGCCCGACATCAGGAAGCCGGCGGGGGCGTGCTCGGTCATGGCCTTCGTCTCCGTCATTCGTGTTGGCACGACGATACCCGGGCGCCTACCATCGTGCCCATGCAGGACACCACCACCCTCCTGGACGCATCGCGCTCGCAACTGCTGCTGGTCGACCACCAGCAGCGCCTGATGCCCGCCATCGAAGGCGGCACCGCCGTGCTGGCCAACGCGCTGCGGCTGGCGAAGCTGGCGCGGGCGCTGGGCGTGCCGGTGCTGGGCACCGAGCAGGTGCCGGAGAAGCTGGGCCCGCTCGACCCCGAACTGCGCGCCCTCTGCGGCGCCGTCATCGGCAAGCATCACTTCGACGCCTGCGCAGGCGGCCTTGCCGAACCGGTGGCGCGCGCGGCTTCGCAGGGTCGGCCGCAGGTGGTCATCGCCGGCTGCGAGACCCACGTGTGCCTGCTGCAGACCGCGCTCGGCCTGCTGGCCGCCGGCCACGTGCTGTGGGTGGTGGCCGACGCCAGCGGCTCGCGCACCGCGGCCAACCGCGAACTGGCGCTCGCGCGCCTGGCGCGCGCCGGTGCCGCGATCGTCAGCACCGAGATGGTGGGCTTCGAATGGGTGCGCCACGCGGCGCACCCACAGTTCAGGCTGCTGCAGCAGCTGGTGCGCTGAAACGCACCGGCTTCAGGCCGTCGGCAGCTTGTAGTCCTTCAGCGCGTCGCGCAGCTTGTTCTTCTGCATCTTGCCGGTGGCGCCGAGCGGAATGGCGTCGACGAAGACCACGTCGTCGGGCGTCCACCACTTCGCGATGCGGCCTTCGTAGAAGCGCAGGAGCTCGTCGCGCTCAAGTTCGGCGCCGGGCTTCTTCACCACCACCAGCAGCGGGCGCTCGTCCCACTTCGGGTGCCGGGCGGCGATGCAGGCCGCCATGGCCACCGCGGGGTGCGCCATCGCGATGTTCTCCAGGTCGATCGAGCCGATCCACTCGCCGCCGGACTTGATGACGTCCTTGCTGCGGTCGGTGATCTGCATGTAGCCGTCGGCGTCGATGCGCGCCACGTCGCCGGTGGGGAACCAGCCGTCGACCAGCGGGTCGCCGCCCTCCCCCTTGAAGTACTCGGCGATGACCCAGGGCCCGCGCACGTACAGGTCGCCCGAGGTCTCGCCGCCCCAGGGCAGTTCCTTGCCGTCGGCGTCGACGATCTTCATGTCCACGCCGTAGACCGAACGGCCCTGCTTGGACATCACGGCGTAGCGCGACTCGGCGTCGGCGTCGCGGTGTTTCGTCTTGAAGCTGGCCACCGTGCCGACCGGGCTCATCTCGGTCATGCCCCAGGCGTGCAGCACGTGCACGCCGTACTTCTCGGCGAAGGTGCGGATCATCGCCGGCGGGCAGGCCGAGCCACCGATCACGCTGCGCCGCATGGTGCTGAACTTCAGGTTGTGGGCGTCGGTGTGCGCCAGCAGGCCCTGCCACACGGTGGGCACGCCCGCCGACAAGGTCACCTTCTCGGCCTCGAACAGCTCGTAGAGCGACTTGCCGTCCAGTTGCGCGCCGGGGAACACCAGCTTGGCGCCGGTCATGCACGCCGCGTAAGGGATGCCCCAGGCGTTGACGTGGAACATCGGCACCACGGGCAGCACGCAGTCGGCGGCGCCCACGTTCAGCGAATCGGGCAGCGCGATGGCGAAGGTGTGCAGCAGCGTGCTGCGGTGGCTGTAGAGCGCGCCCTTCGGGTTGCCGGTGGTGCCGCTCGTGTAGCACAGCGAACTGGCGGTGTTCTCGTCGAACTGCGGCCATTCGAACCGGTCGTCCTGCGCCGCCACCAGCTCTTCGTAGCACAGCAGGTTGGGCACCTTGGCGGCATCCGCGGGCATGTGCGCGCGGTCGGTCATCGCCACGAAGTGGCGGATGGTCTTCGTGCGTCCGGCCACGGCCTGGATCAGCGGCCAGAAGGTGAGGTCGAAGAACAGCACCTGGTCTTCGGCGTGGTCGGCGATGTAGACCACCTGGTCGGGGTGCAGGCGCGGGTTGATCGTGTGCAGCACCGCGCCCGAGCCGCTGACGGCGTAGTACAGCTCCATGTGGCGGTAGCCGTTCCAGGCCAGCGTGGCGACGCGGTCGCCGTGTTTCACGCCCAGCGCCGCCAGCGCCTTGGCCATGCGGCGCGACCGCGACGCCAGTTCGCGGTACGTGGTGCGGTGGATGTCGCCTTCGACGCGCCGTGACACGACTTCCTGTTCGCCGTGGTGGCGCTCGGCGTGGACGATCAGCGATGAAATGAGCAGCGGCAGCTGCATCATCTGGCCGTTCATGAGGGTTTGTCTCCTGGGCAGGGGTGATTCGGGAGGAGAAACATTCTGTCCCAAACCGGCCGCCGGCCGGCGTGTCCGGCGGTGACCGCCTTGCTCTGCGTCAGCGGCGGCGCATTGCGGGCGTCGCCGCGCCGCCCTCAGGCGGCGCAGACCTGGTTGCGGCCGGCCGCCTTGGCCTGGTAGAGCCGCTGGTCGGCGTGGCGCAGCAGGCTGCCCAGCGTGTCCTGCCGTTGCAGCGCCGCGACCCCCATGCTGATCGTCACGCGCAGCTCGGCGTGCACCTCGTGCCAGGGGTGGGCCTCGATGGCCGCGCGCAGCTTGTCGGCCAGCGCACGGGCATGCTCGATCGTCGTGTCGGCGAAGGCGACGACGAACTCCTCGCCGCCGTAGCGCGCCACGATGTCGCTGGCGCGCGTGTGCTGCGTCAGCACCTGGCCCACGCGGCGCAGCACCTCGTCGCCGACGGCGTGCGAGAAGCGGTCGTTGATCTGCTTGAAGTGGTCGACGTCGCCCAGCATCAGGCACAGCGCGCGCGTGCCGCCGGCGGCGCCGCGGCACAGCTCGCCGGCGCGTTCGTCGAAGTGGCGGCGGTTGTGCAGCTGGGTCAGGCTGTCGCGCGTGGACAGCTCGCGCAGCGCCGCGTGGTGGCGCGCCAGCTCGGCGCTCATGCCGTTGAAGGCGTTCGCCAGCGCGCCCACCTCGTCGCGCGTGTGCACCTCGGCCTGCAGGCCCAGCCGGCCCTGCTGCACGTGGTGGATGGCGCACGCCAGCCGGCGCAGGTCGGCAGTGAGCCGGTGGCCCAGCAGCAGACCCAGCACCGCGGCCAGCAGCGCCGCGCCGCCGGCGCCCAGCCAGAGCGCCTCGCGCATCGCGGCCAGGTAGCCCAGGTCCAGCTCCGAAGGGCCGCCCTCGCGCCGCGCCACCGCCCAGCCCACCAGGCCGCCGGCGGCGCTGACCGGCTGCGCTTCGGCGCGCAGCTCGTCGGGCACCGTGTCGCCGGGGCGGAAGGGCGGCAGCGGCAGCAGCACGCGGCCGCTGCGGTCGAACAGCAGGAAGCGGTAGGCCGCACGGTCCATGCCCGGCGGACGCGGTGGCGCGCCCCAGGGCGGCGCGGGCGGCCGGTCGCCGCCGCCCGGGCCGCCGAGTGCCGGCAGGCGGTGGGCGGAGTCGCGCCGGCGGCGCGCGAAGTCCCGGAAGGGCTCGGTCGCCGCCGCCGCCTGCCAGCTGCCGTAGGTGTCCACGTAGGCGGCCACGTCGGCCTCGAAGCCGCGCAGCGCATCTTTCGCGAACAGGTCGTCGAAGCGGCGCGTCATGAGCTCGTGCGCGACGAAGCCCACGAGCGCGATCGAGGCCAGGCTCGACAGCAGCAGGGCGAGGGCGAGCTTCACGCGCAGGGGCATGGGGCGGGCAGGCGGACCGAGGGGATTCGAGCGTAGCCCCCGCCGCGCCCGCGGTCGGCGCGAAAAGGCTGTGTATCGGCCGCGCTTTTCGCGCGCTCGGCCTCTCAGGCCGCCAGCCGACGTGCGAGCGCGTTGTGCGTTTCCACCAGCCGCGGCAGGTCCAGCGTCTGCAGCCGCCCTTCGGCGACGACGACGCGGCCGCCGACCACGCAGGTGCGCGCGGTCGGGCTGGCGCAGAACAGCAGCGCGGCCACCGGGTCGTGCAGCGCGCCGGCGAAGCCCACCTCGTCGAGCCCGAAGGCCGCGAAGTCGGCCGCCATGCCGGGCGCGAGCGCGCCGATGTCGTCGCGCCCCAGCACGCGGGCGCCGCCCAGGGTGGCGATCTCCAGCACCTCGCGCGCGCCCATCGCGCCGGCGCCGCCGCCCACGCGCTGCAGCAGCAGGGCCAGGCGCGCTTCGGCCAGCAGGTGGCCGGCGTCGTTGCTGGCCGAGCCGTCCACCGCCAGCGCCACCGGCACGCCGGCGTCGCGCATCGCGCGGATCGGGGCGATGCCCGAGCCGAGCCGCATGTTCGAGCCCGGGCAGTGCGCCACGCCGGTGCCGGTGCGCGCGAAGGCGGCTATGGCCGCGGCGTCCAGCTTCACGCAGTGGGCGTGCCAGACGTCGGGACCCAGCCAGCCCAGCTGCTCGGCGTATTCGGCCGGCGTGCAGCCGAACTTCTCGCGCGTGTAGTCGATGTCGCTGTCGTTCTCCGCCAGGTGGGTGTGCAGCTGCACGCGGTGGCGGCGCGCCAGCCCCGCGGCGTCTCGCATCAGGCCGGTGGAGACCGAGAACGGGCTGCAGGGCGCGACGACGATGCGCCGCATCGCGAAGCGCGCCGGGTCGTGCCACTGCGCGATCAGCCTTTCGGTGTCGGCCAGGATGGCGTCTTCCTTCTCGACCACGCGGTCCGGCGGCAGGCCGCCCTCGCTTTCGCCCACGCTCATCGCGCCGCGCGCGGCGTGGAAGCGCAGGCCCACCGCGTCCGCCGCCTCGATGCTGTCGTCCAGCCGGCAGCCAGGGGGAAACAGGTACAGGTGGTCGCTGCTCGTGGTGCAGCCCGACAGCGCCAGCTCCGCCAGCGCGATCTGGGTCGACACGCGCACCATCTCCGGCGTCAGCCGCGCCCACACCGGGTACAGCGCCTGCAGCCAGTGGAAGAGCGACACGTCCTGCGCCGCCGGCAGCGCGCGCGTGAGGGTCTGGAAAGAGTGGTGGTGGGTGTTGACGAGGCCGGGCAGCACGACCTGGCCGCGGGCGTCGATCACGCGGTCGGCGGTGGCCGGCAGGTCGGCGCTCGGCCCGACCGCCTCGACGACGCCGCCGCGCGCGAACAGCGCGCCGTCGCGGATCTCGCGCCGCTGGCCGTCCATCGTGACCAGCACCTCGGCGTGGCGCAGCAGCAGCGTGGCGGGTCCGGGTTCGTTCACTTCGGTGCCTCCCTTCGAACTTGTGGGCGCGGCGAGAACTCAGCGCACGGCGCACCGCGCTTCGCCGTCCGGTGTGCAGGAAGGCGCGTTCGCCGCGCCGCACTGATCATTCAAAACAACCACGGTGCTGCCGAAAACGGGCTGCAGACCCGCGCAGTCCGCTGAAGGCGCGCGGCGACCGACCACGCAGAACCGGAGCATCACCATGAACAAGCGTTCCCTCTTCCGCGGCCTTTGCGCTGCCGCCCTTGCCACCTTCGCCTTCGGTGCCGCCCAGGCCGCCGAGACGCCTCCCGCGCTGGCCGGCGCCAAGCTCGTCGGCGCCGAGGAAGTGAAGAAGATGCTCGACGCCGGCGTGCCCGTGATCGACACCCGCATCGCCGCCGAGTATGCCGAGAAGACCATCAAGGGTGCGATCAGCGTGCCCTACAAGGAGAAGAGCGCCAAGGAGCCCGGCTTCGACGCCAGCCAGGACCAGTTCGACCTGTCCAAGCTGCCGGCCAACAAGGCCGCGCCGCTGGTGATGTTCTGCAATTCGGGCGAATGCTGGAAGAGCTACAAGGCCTCGGTGGCCGCGATCAAGGCGGGCTATTCGAAGGTGCACTGGTTCCGCGGCGGGTTCCCCGAGTGGAACGCGAAGGGCCTGCCGACGCAGTAAGGCACCGCCACTCGCAGCGAACCGGGAGTCCTCATGCGGATCCGAACCTCCATTCGCGGGCGCCTGGCGGCGCTGGCCGGGCTGGCACTGCTCGGGCTGGGCCTGCTGGCCGGGCTGGCCGTCTGGTCGGGCCAGGTCAACCGCGGCGCGCTGGTCCGCCTCTACGAGCAGGACATCGAGACGCTCGTGCAGCTGCAGCGCGCCGAGATCGCGCTCGGCGACGTGCGCTTCCGCGTCGCCGGCGTGCTGCTGGATCAGATGCCGGTGCCCGGCGCGCTGAACCACGTGCGCGACGCCCGCAAGGAACTGGCCGGGCTGTGGCAGGGCCTGCAGCCGCGCGCCGCGGCGGCGTTCGCCGGCGGCGACGCGCAGCCGGTGTTCCAGGCGCTGCAGAAGGGCTGGCCCCAGGTCGACGTGCTGCTGGCCAGGCTGGAGGCGGGCTACGCGGCGAAGGACAAGAAGGCGCTCTCCGCCGTCCTGGAGGACGAGTGGCCCGCGCTGCACCAGGCGGCGGTGAAGCCGCTGCAGGCGCTGATCCCGCTCACGCGCACGGTCGCCGCCGAAGACTACGCCGGCGCCGTCGCGCGCAGCCGCACGCTGCTGGCGCTGGGCATCGGCGCCGCGCTCGCCTGCATCGCGCTGCTGGCGGCGGTGGCCTGGTGGACGACGCGCTCGGTGCTGCAGCCGCTGCGCGAGGTGGAAGGTGCGATGAGCCGGATCGCCGAAGGCGACCTGGCGGCACCGCTGCCGGCCGCGCGCGGCGACGAGCTGGGCCGCACGATCGCGGCGCTGGCGCACATGCGCGGCCGCCTGCAGGCGCTGGTGATCGACGTGCGCGACACGACCTCCGCCATCGAGACCGCGAGCGCCGAGGTCGCCTCCGGCAGCCAGGACCTGAGCAGCCGCACCGAGCGTGCCGCGTCCAGCCTGCAGCAGACGGCGGCGTCGATGGAGCAGATCACCGGCACCGTGCAGCAATCGGCCCAGGCGGCGCGCCAGGCACACCAGCTGGCCAGCGGCGCGGCCGAGGTCGCCGGGCGCGGCGGCCAGGTGGTCGGCCAGGTGGTGGCGACGATGGACGAGATCAACGGCGCCTCGCGCCGCATCGCCGACATCATCGGCGTCATCGACGGCATCGCGTTCCAGACCAACATCCTGGCGCTCAACGCCGCCGTCGAGGCGGCGCGTGCCGGCGAGCAGGGGCGCGGCTTCGCGGTGGTCGCCGGCGAGGTGCGCGCGCTGGCGCACCGCAGCGCCGAGGCGGCGCGCGAGATCAAGACCCTGATCGGCGGCAGCGTCGAGAAGGTCGACGCCGGCATGCGCCTGGTGGCCGACGCCGGCAGCACGATGGACGAGATCGTCGCCAGCGTGCGCCGCGTCTCCGACATCGTGGCCGAGATGTCCACCGCGTCGGGCGAGCAGAGCAGCGGCATCGGCCAGGTCAACGGCTCGGTCACGCACCTGGACGAGATGACGCAGCAGAACGCGGCGCTCGTCGAGGAGAGCGCTGCGGCGGCCGAGTCGCTGCGCGAGCAGGCGCGCCGCCTCGCAGGGCTGGTGGCCACCTTCCGCCTGGAACCCCAGGCGGGCTGAGCCGGCCTCAGCCGCCCGGCGCCTTCGTCGGCGGCGGGTCGCTCCAGAGGCGGCCGCCGGTGGCCCAGTCGTGGCGCTCGACGTCGGTGAAGATGACGTCGACGCCGTCGGGCGAGCCGCCCAGCGTCTTCACGCAGGCTTCGGTGAGCGCGGCGGCGAGGGCGCGCTTCTGCTCGACGGTGCGGCCGGCGAACAGCTCGACATGGATCGTGGGCATGGCGGGGTCCTACTCCTGGTAGCCGGGTGAGAGGCGGTCGGCGCGGCGGCGCAGCGCGGGCCATTCGAGGTCGCCGTCCCATTCGCTGCCGTCGCCGACCCATTGACTGTACGTGCGCGCGGCCAGCGCCTCGCTCACCGCCGGCAGCGCGCTGCCGAAGGCGGCCATCGCGCGCAGCTGGGCCTGCGCCGCGCGTTCGAGGATGTGCATCAGCATGAAGGCCTCGGCCACCGTGCGGCCGACGACCAGCGGGCCGTGGTGCTCCAGGATCAGCCCGTCGAGCGGGCCGAGCGCGGCGACGATGCGCGCCTGTTCGTCGGCCTTCAGCGCCAGCCCTTCGTAGGCGTGGCGGCCCAGCCGGCCGTGCAGCCGCATCGCCCATTGCGAGCCCGGCTGCAGCCCGCCCGGCAGCATGGACAGGGCCACGCCCCAGGGCGAGTGCAGGTGGATCACGCATTCCACCTCGGGCCGCGCGGCGTGCACCGCGCCGTGGATCGCGAAACCGCTCGGGTTGACCTTCGCGCCCGAGCCATCGACCACGCGGCCGGCAGTGTCGACCTTGACGAGGTTGCCGGCGCAGACCTCCTCGAACAGCAGGCCGAAGCGGTTGATGAGGTAGTGCCCCGGCTCGCCCGGCACGCTGGCCGAGAGGTGGGTGTAGACCGTGTCGTCCCAGCCGTTGAGCGCCGCCAGGCGGTAGGCGGCGGCGAGGTCGGTGCGGACTTCGCGTTCGGTGCGCGGCGGACGGCTCGTCATCGGCAGGATTGTCGGTGAACGGCCCTTGACTCAGGTCAGCGGTCGAAGGCGCCGATCGCGGCAGTATACCTATATGGGTATGTGGCGCCATGGCGACCGGACGCGGGGGTGCTCCGCGGTCACGCCGACGCGCCAGGGAGCATTCGCATGACCCGCCAGTTCCCGCGCTGGCTCTTCGGGCTGCTGGCCATCGGCCTGCTGATCGGGGTGCCGTACTTCGTGCTCAAGCCGCGGTTGCCGGCCGCGCCGCCGGCGGCCGCGCGGCTGCCGGCGCGCGCCGCCCACGTGGACCACAAGGACATCGTCAAGGGCGTGTTCAAGACCGGGCAGGACGTGACGCGCGCCTGCCTGGCCTGCCACCCCGACGCCGCCCGCGACCTCATGAAGACCACCCACTGGACCTGGGAGTCGAAGGCCCAGCGGGTGCCCTGGCGCGACCAGCCGGTGACCATCGGCAAGATCAACCAGATCAACAACTTCTGCATCGGCACCCAGGGCAACGAGAACAAGTGCATGGCCTGCCACGCCGGCTACGGCTGGGAGAGCGGCCGCGCGCTGCAGCAGGCGCGGGCCGAGAACGTGGACTGCCTGGCGTGCCACGCCGACCCGGCCACCTACGACAAGGGTCTGTACGGCAACCCGGCACCGGCCGTCGACCTGCTGGCCGCCGCGCGCAGCGTGCGCGCGACCACGCGCGAGAACTGCGGCAAGTGCCACTTCGACGGCGGCGGCGGCAACGGCGTCAAGCACGGTGACCTGGACGAGAGCCTGTACTTCCCGAACCGCGCGCTCGACGTGCACATGGGCGGCCGCCACAACCTGCAGTGCAGCGACTGCCACACCACCCACCGGCACCAGATCCTGGGCCGCATGGTGGCCGACAACTTCGAGATCGACCCCGCCGAGCAGGCTTCCTGCGAACAGTGCCACCAGGGCCTGGTGCACCGCGACCAGCGCATCGGCACGCACCTGAAGGCGGTGGCCTGCCAGACCTGCCACATCCCCGCCATCGCGCGCGAGGAACCGACCAAGGTGAGCTGGGACTGGTCCCAGGCCGGCCGCACCGACCGCGCCGACGACCACTACACCTACCTGAAGATCAAGGGCGAGTTCAGCTACGCGTCCAACTTCGCGCCCACCTACCTCTGGTTCAACGGCAGCAACGAGTACCGCTACCTGCTGGGCGACCCGGTGCGCAAGGACGGGCCCACCTACATCAACAAGCCGGCCGGCTCGATCCGCGACCCGCAGGCGCGCATCTTCCCGTTCAAGAAGCACGTGGCGAAGCAGCCGTACGACACGGTCAACGGCTACCTGCTGCAGCCCGTCACCTCCGGTGCCGGCGGCTTCTGGACCAGCTTCGACTGGAACCGCGCCTTCGAGCTCTCGGTGCCGGTGACCGGCCTGGCCTACAGCGGCCGCCACGGTTTCGCCGAGACCGTGATGTACTGGCCCAGCACGCACATGGTGCAGTCGGCCGACCAGGCCTTGCAGTGCGACGCCTGCCACGCCGCCGACGGCCGGCCGGGCCGGCTGGACTGGGTCGCGCTGGGCTACCCCGGCGATCCGATCCGCTGGGGCGGGAGGAAGCTGCCATGACCACCTTGCGAAACACCATGGGGGTGGTGCTGCTGGCGGCTGCCGCCGCGGCGGCCGGTGGCGCCGGCGCCGCCGGCACGGCCGCGCCGCGGGCCACGCTCAAGCCGCTGCACCCGGACTTCGCCCTCCTCGACGCCGACGGCCGCAACGTGCTCGCCAGCGGGCGCGCCGTCTCGACGATGAAGAGCTGCGGGCAGTGCCACGACAGCGCCTACATCGCGTCGCACGCGTTCCACGCCGACCTCGGGCTCAGGTCCTATGCCCCTTCGGAACGTTCCTGGGACGCGAGCCCGGGCCTGTTCGGCCGCTGGGACCCGCTGCGCTACCGCTTCCTGACGCAGGCCGGCGACGAACGGCCGGACCTGTCCACCCCGGACTGGCTGATGAGCCTGGGCGAGCGCGTGGTCGGCGGCGGGCCGGCGGTCAGCTCGCGCGGCGGCAGGCCGCTGGCGACCCTGGTGCCCGACGCCGCCGACCCCGAGGCCTCGCATGCTGGCGCCGACGGCTCGCGTGCCGCGTGGGACTGGGCGGCCTCCGGCACGATGGAGATGGACTGCTTCGTCTGCCACCTCGACCGGCCCGACCTCGCCTCGCGCACCGCCGCGCTGCGCGCCGGCCGCTTCGGCGAGGCCGTCACCGCCACGCTGCGCGGGCGCGGCCTCGTCGAGCCGGGGCCCGGCGGCTGGCAGTGGAACCGTGCCGCGTTCGGCGCCGACGGCCGCGTGGACAGCCGCAAGCTCGCGCTGCAGGACCCCACCAGCGCCCAATGCGCGGCCTGCCACGGCGAAGCGCATCCCGCCGGTGCGGTGCCGGTGCAGGTGAGCGCCTGCGACCTGCAGGCACCGCAGACGGCGACCACCGGCCAGGTGTTCGCCGCCCAGCGCATCAGCAATTCCGGGCTCAACCTGGCGCGCAAGGGGACGCTCACCCGTTCCTGGGACGTGCACGCCGAACGCCAGCTGCAGTGCACCGACTGCCACCATGCGCTGAACAACCCGGCACACGCCAAGGGTGTGGACACGCGGCGGCCGGCGCACTTGCGCTACGACCCGCGCACGCTGGACATCGGCGACTACCTCCAGCGCCCCGACCACGACCTGGCACGCGGCCCGGGCGCGCGCACGGCAGCGGCCGGAGGGCCGGCCACGATGCGCCGCTGCGAGAACTGCCACGACGCCACCGAAAGCCATGCCGGCTTGCTGCCCTACCTGGACACCCACCTCGCGACGCTGGCGTGCGAGACCTGCCACGTGCCGCGCCAATACGCGCCGGCCATCGAGGCCTGGGACTGGACCGTGCTGCAGGCCGACGGCAACCCCGCGCGCAGCTGCCGCGGCGTGGACGGCGAGCCCGGCGACCTGCGCTCGCTGGTGACCGGCTTCGACCCGGTGCTGCTGCAGCGCACCGACACCGACGGCCATGCGCGCCTGGCACCGTACAACCTGGTGACCAGCTTCTACTGGACCTACGAGGATGCGAAGGGCCACCGGCGCCCGGTGCGCCTGGAAGACCTGCGCGCTGCCTTCCTGGATGGCAGCCACCATGCCGCCGCCATCGTGGCCGCCTTCGACGCCGACCGCGACGGCCTCGTGAACGCGCGCGAGCTGCGCCTGGACACGCCGGCCAAGCAGGAGGCGGTGAAGGCGCGCCTGGCGGCGCTGGGCCTGCGCAACGTGCGCGTCGAGGGCCAGGCCAGGCCCTACGCCATCAACCACGGCGTGGCGCGCGGCGAGTTCGCGCTGCGCGACTGCGCCAGCTGCCACGGCCCGGGTTCGCGCATCGCGCAGGGGCTGCAGCTGGCGGCCTTCGCGCCCGTGCAGCCCGCGCTGGCCGCCGGGCCCCAGGTGGTTGCCAGCGGCGAGGTGGAACAGCGCGCCGACGGCACGCTGTGGTACCAGCCGGTGCCGGCGCGCGACGCGCTCTACGTGTTCGGTGCCAGCCGCCTGGGCTGGGTCGACACGCTCGGCCTGCTGGCCCTGGCCGGTACGCTGGCGGGCGTGAGCGGCCACGGGCTGCTGCGCTTCCTCGCCTGGCGCAGGCGCGGACCGGCGGCGGCGCCCACCGAGCGCGTGCGCATGTACGACGCCTACCGCCGCTTCTGGCACTGGCTGCAGGCGGCCAGCATCCTGCTGCTGCTGGCCACCGGGCTCGTGATCCACCGGCCGGACTGGTTCGCCTTCCTGGACTTCCCCGGCGTGGTGGCGCTGCACAACGTGGTGGCGGCGATCCTGGTGATCAACGCGGCGCTCTCGCTCTTCTTCCACCTGGCCACCGAGCGCATGCGCGAGTACCTGCCGCGGCCCTATGGCTTCATCGACGACTCGGTGCGGCAGGCGCGCTTCTACGTCAGCGGCATCTTCAAGGGCGAACCGCACCCCTTCGAGAAGCGGCCCGACGACCGCATGAACCCGATCCAGAAGCTCACCTACTTCGGCATCCTGAACGTGCTGCTGCCGGCGCAGATCGCCACCGGCGCGCTGATGTGGGGCGCGCAGCGCTGGCCCGAGGCCGCGGCCGCGCTCGGCGGGCTGCCGCTGCTGGCGCCGGTGCACTCGATGCTGGCCTGGCTGTTCGGCTGCTTCATCGTCGGCCACGTCTACCTCACGACCACCGGCGCCACGCCGCTGGAGGCGATCCGCGGCATGGTCACCGGCTACGAGGACGTCGAGGTCCACGGTGCCGGCGGCCATTCCTGAAACGAAGACACCTGCAGAGCCCACGGAGAGAGCAATGAACTGGCTTCGACCGAACCCCGACCCGCACGGCCGCGCCTACCTGAACCCCTACCTCGCCGGCGCCATCCTGGGCGTCGTGCTGTTCACCGCCTTCCTGCTGACCGGCAACGGGCTCGGCTCGTCGGGCGCGACGAGTCGCATCGACGCCGCGCTGGTGGACCTGGTGGCACCCGCGCACGTGGACCGCACGCCCTACCTGCTGAAGATGGCCGGCGGCGAACGCAACCCGCTGGACGACTGGATCGTGCCGGTCTTCTTCGGCGCGCTGCTGGGCGGCTTCGTCTCCGGCTGGCGCCACGGCCGCCTGAAGCTGACGACGACGCGCGGCCCCGCCATCTCCGACCGCCAGCGCTGGCTGATGGCCTTCCTGGGCGGCATGGTCTTCCTTTACGGCGCGCGCATGGCGCGCGGCTGCACCTCGGGGCAGGCGCTGTCCGGCGGTGCCACGCTCGCCGCCGGCTCGTGGCTGGTGATGCTGGCGATCTTCGCCAGCGCCTACGGGCTGGCCTGGTTCGTCAGGAAGCTGTGGCTCTGAACGGAGCACGACCATGAACTTCCCCCTCGAAGCGCTCTCCGCCGTCAGCAGCGCCCAGCCGTGGACCTACGCGGTGTTCGGCGCCATCGGCTTCGCCTTCGGCGCCACGCTGGAGATGGCCGGCTTCGGCGACGCGCGCAAGCTGGCCGGCCAGTTCTACTTCCGCGAGCTCACGGTACTCAAGGTCATGTTCACCGCCATCGCGGTGGCGTCGGTGCTGCTGTTCGGCGCCGTCGGGCTGGGCGTGCTGGACTTCGGCCACGTCTGGGTCAACCCGACCTACCTGGACTCCGGCATCGTGGGCGGGCTGATCATGGGTGTGGGCTTCATCGTCGGCGGCTACTGCCCGACCACCTCGCTTGCCGCATCGTCCACCGGCCGCGTCGACGGCATGATGTTCATGGCCGGCGGCTTCGTCGGCGCGTTCCTCTTCGGCGAGACCGAAGGCCTGTTCGACCGCTGGTACAACGAGGCCGGCGCGCTGGGTCGCCTGACGCTGGACCAGGTCTTCGGCGTCCCGGCCCCGGTGGTGGTGCTGGGCGTGGTGGTCATGGCGCTGCTGATGTTCTGGGGCGCCGAGGCGATCGAGCGCCACGCCGCCGCCGGCGTTCTCGGGCCGGCTTCGCGGCGCTGGCAGCCGGCGGGCGCGGCGGCATTGATGGCCGGCGCGCTGGCGGTGCTGGCAATCGGCACTCCGAGCGAGGAAGAACGCTACGCGCGCCTGAGCTTCCGTCGTACCGAGACGGTGGCAGCGCAGCCCGGCGAGAAGCCGCAGGCGGTGGCGCGCGTCTACCGCGCCGACCAGATGCTGGAGAAGCGCCTCGTCTTCACGACGCCGGCCGAAGCCTTCCAGGCGCGCTACCAGCAGTCGCTCAAGCCGGTCTACCTGGACGTGCGCAGCGAGTCGGATTTCAACCTCTACCACCTGGCCGACGCGGTGCACGCGCCGCCGGAGCAGCTGGAGCGCATGATCCCCGCCCTGCTGGCCGAACCGCCGACCAACACCGTGTTCATCACGATGGGCAACGACGAGGCGGCCGCGGTGCAGGCCTGGAAGCGGCTGGTCGCCGCGCGCGTGCCCAACGTCTACGTGCTGGAGGGGGGCCTCAACCGCTGGATCGCCACCTTCGGTGCCGGCGACCCGGCGCTCAGGCCGCGGGCCGGCGCGGCGCCGGACACGCTGCGCTACGGTTTCGCGGCGGCGCTGGGCGACCGCTACGCGTCCTGCGCGCCACGGCCGCAGGACCACGAGAAGATGGCGTTCGAGCCCCGCATCGTGCTGCAGCTCAAGCGCGACAAGTCCGGCGGCGGCTGCGGCTGAGCCGTCGCGCCGCCGGGCGCGGGTTCAGTGCGCCTCGGCCGTCTTCGCCGCCGCCACCGCCGCGTCGCGGTCCTCGCGCGCGCCGTTGAAGTACAGGTTCAGCAGCACCGCGGCCACGCTGGTGAGCAGGATGCCGCTTTCCAGCAGCGGGTGCAGGCTGTGCGCCATCTGCTGCATCCAGCGCGGCGCCACCAGCGGCACGAGGCCGAAGCCGATGGACAGCGCCACGATGTACAGGTTGTGGCGGTTGCCCTTGAAGTCCACGTTGGCCAGGATGCGGATGCCCGTGGCCGCCACCATGCCGAACATCACCAGGCCGGCGCCGCCCAGCACGAACTGCGGAATGGCTTCCACGAAGGCCGCCATCTTGGGCAGCATGCCCAGCACGATCATGATGAGGCCGGCCGAGACGCAGACCCAGCGGCTCTTCACGCCCGTCACGCCCACCAGGCCCACGTTCTGGCTGAAGCTGGTGTAGGGGAAGGTGTTGAAGATGCCGCCGATGAGCGTGCCCAGGCCGTCGGTGCGCAAGCCGGCGGCGAGGTCGCGCTGCTCGATCTTCCGGCCGGTGATCTCGCCCAGCGCCAGGAACATGCCGGTCGATTCGATCATCACCACGATCATCACCAGCACCATGGTGAGGATCATCACGATATCGAAGGTCGGCATGCCGAAGGCGAAGGGCGTGACGACGTCGAACCAGTGCGCCTTGCCCACCTTGTCGAAGTTCATCTTGCCCAGCGCCACCGCCACCACGCAGCCGGCCACGATGCCCAGCAGCACGCTGATGTTGGCGACGAAGCCCTTGGCGTACTTCACCAGCAGCAGGATGAACACCAGCACCGCGGCGGCGATGGCCAGGTTGTCCAGCGCGCCGTAGGCGGGGTTGTCCACCATCGGCACCGGGCCCAGCTTGATGGGCGCGCTGGCGGCGGCGGCCGCCGCCTTGGCGCCGTCGACCATCGCCACCAGCTTGGGCACGTCCACGCTCTGCGCCATCGGCGCCGGGCCGCCGGTGGCCCAGCCCACGCCCACGCGCATGAGGCTGATGCCGATGACGGCGATGATGGTGCCGGTGACCACCGGCGGGAAGAAGCGCAGCAGCCTGCTGACCAGCGGTGCGATGAGCATGCTCACCACGCCGGCGCCGATGATGGCGCCGAAGATCGCGCGCGCGCCGTCCACGCCCGGCATCGCGTTCGCGAACGCGACCATCGGGCCGACGGCGGCGAAGGTCACGCCCATCATCACCGGCAGCTTGATGCCGAACCAGCGCGTGACGCCGAAGCTCTGCACCAGCGTGACCAGGCCGCAGCAGAAAAGGTCGGCGCTGATCAGCATCGCCACCTGCTCGGGGCTGAGCTTGAGCGCCCGGCCCACGATCAGCGGCACCGCGATGGCGCCGGCATACATCACCAGCACATGCTGGATGCCCAGCGCCAGCAGGCGGCCGGCGGGAAGTTTCTCGTCGACCGGGTGAACGGTTGTCGTCGTCATCGTCTGTCTCCTGTCGTGGGGCCTCAATGGGCCGGCGCGCCGGCTTCGTACCAGCGCTTGATGAGCGCGCGCTCGGCGTCGGTGATCTGGGTCGCGTTGTTGAAGGGCATCAGCTTCAGCACCACCGCCTGCTGGTAGATCTGCTGCGCGTGCTGCTGGACCAGTTCGGGCGTGTGCAGGGCCACGTTCTTGTTCTGCACCTGGGCGTTGTGGCAGACCACGCAGCGCGTCTGCGCCAGCGCGGCCACATCGGCGGTGGTCACCTTGGCCGGCAGCGCGGCCGCGGGCGGCTGCGGCGCGGGCGCCAGCCAGAAGGTCAGCACGGCGATCACCACCACGCCCGCCACCGCGTGTTCCCACGGCGTGCGGCGGCCTTCGACATGCGCCTTGTGGCGCGCCACGAAGCTGTGGCGGATCAGCGCGCCGGCCAGCATCAGCAGCACCAGCACGATCCAGTTGTGCTGGCCCTGGTACAGCCAGCCGTAGTGGTTGGACAGCATGGCGATCAGCACCGGCAGCGTGAAGTAGGTGTTGTGCACGCTGCGCTGCTTGCCGCGCTGGCCGTGGATGGGGTCCACCGGCTCGCCGGCGCGCATCTGCGCGATCACCTTGCGCTGGCCGGGGATGATCCAGAAGAAGACGTTGGCGCTCATCGTCGTCGCCAGCATCGACCCCATCAGCAGGAAGGCGGCGCGGCCCGCGAAGAGGTGGCAGGCCAGCCAGGAGGCGAAGACCACGAGCAGGAAGACGCAGACGCCGACCACCACGTCGCCGTTGGCGCGCTGGCCCAGCGTGCGGCAGATGGTGTCGTAGCTGAGCCAGAACACCACGTAGTAGCCCACCGCGGTGGCGATGGCGGCCGCCGGTGTCCAGTCGAAGACCGAGCGGTCGATCAGGAAGCTGCTGGCGTTGAACAGGTACAGCACCGTGAACAGGCCGAAGCCCGTGAGCCAGGTGCTGTAGCTTTCCCAGTAGCTCCAGTGCAGGTTCTCGGGCAGCGCCTTCGGCGCCACCATGTACTTCTGCGAGTGGTAGAAGCCGCCGCCGTGCACGGCCCAGAGTTCGCCGGTGACGCCCTTGGCGGCGTCGTCGGCGGCCGCCGCCTTCACGAGGCTGTTGTCCAGCATCACGAAGTAGAACGAGGCGCCGATCCAGGCGACGGCGGTGATGACATGGGCCCACCGCAGCAGCAGGTTGGCCCAATCCAGCAGGTATGCGTCCATCCGCAACGGTCCTGTCAGCTCGGGCTCACCACAGCGGGCGCTGTGAGCTTTGTGAAGGTGGCGTCGCGACTACCCGGCAGCTGCGAAGCTGCCCGCCCACGGCGACGCTCGAATCGGTCGACCTAGTTCCTGACGTCGGCCGCCTTGATGGCCGGCCCCCAGTCGGTGATCTGTTTCGCGACGAAGTTCGAGAACTCGGCGCCGCTCATCTTGCTGGTGGTGACCCCCAGTTCCTCGAAGCGCTTCACCACCGCGGGGTCGGCCACGATGTCGGCCAGCGCCTTCGCGAGCTTGTCGGTCACGTCCTTCGGCAGCCCGGCCGGGCCGCTGACGCCGAAGTAGTTCTCGGCCAGCAGTTGCGGCAGGCCCAGTTCCACCACCGTGGGCACGTCGGGCGCCAGCGGCGAGCGCGTGCGCGAGGTGACGGCCAGGCCCTTGATCTGGCCCGCCTTCATCATCGGCACGTAGGCCGTGATGACGTCGATGCCGACCGGGATGGTGCCGGCGATGAGGTCGGTGGTCATCGGCGCGCCGCCCTTGTAGGGGATGTGCGTCATGCCGAACTTCATCTCGTGCTTGATCATCTCGCCCACGATGTGGCCGATCGAGCCCGGCCCGCCGCTGCCGAAGGTGTAGCCCGCCGCGCCGGCGCCCGCGGCGGCCTTGGGCAGGTCCTTCAGCGCGGCCGGGCCGCTCTTCGGGTTGGCCATGATCAGCACCGGCGCGATGCCCAGCATCGACACGTGGGTGAACTGCTTGACCGGGTCGTAGGGCTGCTTGGGCAGCGTGAAGGGGCCGATCGACAGCGGCGTGGAGTTCGACAGCATCAGCGTGTAGCCGTCCGGTGCGGAGCGCACCACTTCGGCGCCGCCGATGGTGCCGCCCGCACCGGGCTTGTTGTCGACGATCACCGGCTGCCCCAGCGCCTTGGCCAGCGGCTCGGAGATGGCGCGCGCGACGATGTCGCTGGCGCCGCCGGCGGCGAAGGTCACGACGATGCGGATCGGTTTCTCGGGCCAGGCGGCGAACGCCGGGGCGGCGAGCGAGAGCGCGAAGGCGGCCAGGGCGGTGCTGTACTTCATGGTGCTTTGCGCAAGAGTTTGCAAGGGGCGTGCCGGACCGTCGCCTAGGAGCCGCGGTAGGTGCTGTACGCCCAGGGGCTGGCCAGCAGCGGCACGTGGTAGTGGCCCTTGGCGTCGGCGATGCCGAAGTCGAGCGTGACGACGTCGATGAACGGCGGCTCGGGCAGCGCCGCGCCACGGGCGCGGAAGTACGCCGCCACCTCGAACAGCAGGCGGTGGCGGCCGGCGGCCATGCCGTCGGCGCCGAGCAGCGGACCGCCGTCGGTGCGGCCGTCGGCGTTCAGCGCCACCGTCTTCAGCGTGGCCCACTGGCCGCCCACTTCGCGCTGCAGCGTGACCTTCATGCCGGCGGCGGGGCAACCGTTGGCGGTGTCCAGGACGTGGGTGCTGAGGTGGCCCATCGGGGTTTTCATCGTCTTGCGGATGACTGGAAAGTGTATACACTGCGGCATACACGTCAACTGCTCGTGAACCCGTAGATCGAACTCGCCATGGCGCAGCGCCGCGACGACCTGAAGGCCCTTTCGACGCCACGCACGTCCCGTGCCGGGCGCGCGGCGAAGGTGGGCTCCGCGAACCCGACCGAGCGCATCGTCGAGAGCATCACCACCGCCATCGTCGAACGCCGCCTCATGCCCGGCACCAAGCTGGCCGAGCAGCAGATCGCCGACATCTTCAAGGTCAGCCGCACGCTGGTGCGGCAGGCCCTCAACCAGCTCAGCCGCGACCACCTGGTGACGCTGGAGCCGGCACGCGGCGCCTTCGTCGCCACCCCCAGCATCGAGGAAGCGCGCCAGGTGTTCGAGGTGCGCTCGCTGCTGGAAACGGCGCTCGTGCGCCAGCTCTGCGCGGTGATCACCGACGAGCAGGTGGCCGAGCTGCGCGCGCACCTGCACGCCGAGGCCGACGCGGTGGCGCGCACCGACGTCTCCGGCCGCACGCGCCTCTTGGCCGACTTCCACGTGGTGCTGGCGCAGATGCTGGGCAACCGCGTGCTGGCCGACCTGCTGGCCGACCTGCTCTCCCGCTGCTCCCTGATCGCGCTGATGTACCAGTCCTCGCACTCGGCCGAGCATTCGGCCGAGGAGCACGTGGCCATCGTCGACGCGCTCGCCCGGCGCGACGCGCGTGCCGCCGCCAAGCTGATGGAAAGCCACCTCGGCAACGTGGAACGCAACCTCCACCTCCACCCGCGAACCTCCGACCTCTCGACCCTGTTGAGGCCCCAATGAACCTGCCCTACCCCCGAGACCTGCGCGGCTACGGCCGCAACCCGCCGCATGCGCAATGGCCGAACCAGGCCCGCATCGCCGTCCAGTTCGTGCTGAACTACGAGGAAGGCGGCGAGAACAACCCGCTGCACGGCGACCCCACGTCGGAGACCTTCCTGTCCGAGCTCGTCACGGCGCAGGCCTACGAGAACCGGCACATGACGATGGAGTCGATGTACGAATACGGCTCGCGCGCCGGCGTCTGGCGCATCCTGCGCGAGTTCGATTCGCGCGGCCTGCCGCTCACCATCTTCGGCGTCGTCGCCGCGCTGGAGCGCTACCCCGAACTGCTGCAGACCTTCATGGCGCGCGGCGACGAGATCGCCAACCACGGCCTGCGCTGGATCCACTACCAGAACCTGCCCGAAGCCACCGAGCGCAAGCACGTGGGCGTGGCCACGCACCTGCTGAAGGAACTCACCGGTGGCGCCTGGCCCGCCGGCTGGTACACCGGCCGCGACAGCCCCAACACGCGCCGCCTCGTGGCCGACCAGGGCGGCTACGAATACGACAGCGACTACTACGGCGACGACCTGCCGTTCTGGCTGCAGGTGAAGAAGACCGACGGCACGAAAGTGCCGCACCTGGTGGTGCCCTATTCGCTCGACACCAACGACATGCGCTTCGTGCAGGCGCAGGGCTTCAACACCGGCGACCACTTCTTCACCTACCTGCGCGACGCCTTCGACGCGTTGTATGCCGAAGGCGACGAGCGGCCGAAGATGATGTCCATCGGCATGCACTGCCGGCTGCTCGGCAAGCCGGGGCGCATCGGCTCGCTGCAACGCTTCCTGGACCACGTGCAGTCCAAGGAGCGGGTGTGGATCTGCCGCCGCGTCGACATCGCGCGCCACTGGAAGCAAGTGCACCCCTTCGACCCCACCACCGCGCACACCTGGGAATGACCATGCTCACGCTGGAACGGCTCAACGCCGCCACGCAGGCCGAGTTCACCGCGCTCTTGGACGGCGTCTACGAGCACTCGCCCTGGATCGCCGAGGCCACCTGGGCGAAGCGCCCCTTCGCCACCCTGGCCGGCCTGAAGCAGGCGCTGGCCACCACGGTGCGCGAAGCCGGGCGCGAGGCGCAACTGCGACTGATCCGCGCCCACCCCGAACTCGCCGGCAAGGCGATGGTCAGCAAGACCCTCACCGCCGAGAGCACGAACGAGCAGGGCAAGGCCGGCCTCACCGACTGCACGCCGGAAGAGTTCGCGAAGATCCAGAAGCTCAACGCCGACTACAACGCGAAGTTCGGCTTCCCCTTCATCCTGGCCGTGCGCGGGCCGCGCGGCACCGGGCTGGACCGGCACGAGATCATCGCCACCTTCGAGCGGCGGCTGGCGGGCCACCCCAACTTCGAACTCGCCGAGTGCCTGCGCAACATCCACCGCATCGCCGAGATCCGGCTGGACGACAAGTTCGGCGTCGTGCCCGAGGACGGCAACCGCGTCTGGGACTGGGCCGAGAAGCTGGCGGCGCACAGCGACCCCGGCTTCGCCGAGCAGGGCCAGCTGACGGTGACCTACCTCACCGACGCCCACCGCGCCTGCGCGCAGCGGCTGGCGCACTGGATGCGCGAGGACTGCGGCTTCGACAGCGTCGAGATCGACGCCGTCGGCAACGTGGTCGGCGTCTACCACGGCAGCGACCCCGGCGCGAAGCGGCTGCTCACCGGCAGCCACTACGACACCGTGCGCAACGGCGGCAAGTACGACGGCCGGCTCGGCATCTTCGTGCCGATGGCCTGCGTGCGTGCGCTCCAGCAGGCCGGCCGGCGGCTGCCTTTCGGCGTCGAGGTGGTCGGCTTCGCCGAAGAGGAAGGCCAGCGCTACAAGGCCACCTTCCTGGGCTCGGGCGCGCTCACCGGCGACTTCGATGCCGCCTGGCTGGACCAGCAGGACGCCGACGGCGTGACCATGCGCCAGGCGATGGAACGCGCGGGCCTGTGCATCGCCGACATCCCGAAGCTGAAGCGCGACCCGGCGAAGTACCTCGGCTTCGTCGAGGTCCACATCGAGCAGGGCCCGGTGCTCAACGAGGTCGACCTGCCGCTGGGCGTGGTCACCAGCATCAACGGCAGCGTGCGCTACGTGGGCGAGGTGACCGGTACCGCCAGCCACGCCGGCACCACGCCGATGGACCGCCGTCGCGACGCCGCCTGCGCGGTGGCCGAGCTGGCGCTGTTCGTCGAGAAGCGCGCGGCGGCGGTGCCCGACGTGGTGGGCACGGTCGGCATGCTGCAGGTGCCGGCCGGCAGCATCAACGTCGTGCCCGGGCGCTGCCAGTTCAGCCTGGACCTGCGCGCCACCACCAACACGGCGCGGGATGCGCTCGCGAACGACGTCGTCGCGCAGCTGAAGGCCATCTGCGAACGCCGCGGCCTGAGCTACCGGCTCGAAGAGACCTTGCGCGCCAGCGCCGCGCCCAGCGCCCCGGCCTGGCAGGCCCGCTGGGAAAAGGCCGTGCAGGCACAGGGCCTGCCGGTCTTCCGCATGCCCAGCGGCGCCGGCCACGACGCGATGAAGCTGCACGAGGTGATGCCGCAGGCCATGCTGTTCGTGCGCGGCCTGAACGCCGGCATCAGCCACAACCCGCTCGAATCCACCACCAACGACGATGCCGATCTCGGCGTGCGTGCCTTCTCGCACCTACTCGGCCAACTGGACGAAGAACTGTCATGACTGCCTACGAAAAACTCGACGCCTGGATCGACGCGCACTTCGACGAGCAGGTGCGCACCCTGCAGGCCCTGGTGCAGGTGCCGACCGACACGCCGCCGGGCAACAACGCGCCGCATGCCGAGCGCACCGCCGAGCTGCTGAAAGGCTTCGGCTTCGAGGCCGAGAAGTTTCCGGTGCCGGCCGAGCAGGTGAAGGCCGCGGGGCTCGAATCGATCACCAACCTGATCGTGCGCCGCAAGTACGGCGCCGGCCGCACCGTGGCCTTGAACGCCCACGGCGACGTCGTGCCCCCCGGCGAAGGCTGGACCTACCCGCCCTATGGCGGCGAGGTGCACGAGGGCAAGCTCTACGGCCGCGCCGCCGCGGTGAGCAAGTGCGACTTCAGCACCTTCATCTTCGCCACCCGCGCGCTCGAATCGCTGGGCGCGCCGCTCAAGGGCGGCGTCGAGCTGCACTTCACCTACGACGAGGAGTTCGGCGGCGAGCTGGGCCCCGGCTGGCTGCTGGAGAAGGGCTACACCAAGCCCGACCTGCTGATCGCGGCCGGCTTCAGCTACCAGGTGGTGACGGCGCACAACGGCTGCCTGCAGCTGGAGGTGACGCTGCACGGCCTGGCCTCGCACGCGGCCTACCCGCACACCGGCGTCGACGCGCTGCAGGCCGCCAACCGGCTGCTCACGGCGCTGTACGAGCACAACGGCGTGCTGCGCACGCGGCGTTCTCAGATCGAAGGCATCACGCACCCGTACCTGAACGTGGGCCGCATCGAAGGCGGCACCAACACCAACGTGGTGCCGGGCAAGGTGGTGCTGAAGCTGGACCGCCGCATGATCCCGGAAGAGGACGCGGCCGCGGTGGAAGCCGAGGTGCGCGCGCTGATCGAGAACACCGTGGCCGGCTGCCCCGGCGTGCGCGTCGAGATCAAGCGGCTGCTGCTGGCCCATGCGCTCAAGCCGCAGGCCAACAACCGGCCGCTGGTGCAGGCGCTGCAGCGCCACGGCCAGGCGGTGTTCGGCGAGCCCATCCCCGAAAGCGGCACGCCGCTGTACACCGACGTGCGGCTGTACGGCGAACGCGGCGTCGCCGCCGTCATCTACGGCGCCGGCCCGCGCACCGTGCTGGAAAGCAACGCCAAGCGCGCCGACGAGCACCTGGTGCTGGAAGACCTGCGCCGCGCCACCAAGGTGGTGGCGCGCACGCTCTACGACCTGCTCTCGTAGCCGTCGCCCAGGGTGAGGCGGACCACCGCCTCGGGGTCGAGCGTGGCGCCTTCGGCGCGCAGCCGCTCCAGCGTGTCGGAGTCGAGCGCAGACCGCAGGGTCGCCACCAGCGTCTCGTGCGTCTCCGGCACGGGCGCCGCGACCCAGGCGCGCCTGTGCGCGGCGTCGGCGTGGCCCAGCAGCCGGGCCGCCGCCTCCAGCCGTTCCTCGGCCAGCGCCAGCTCGGCATAGAGGTCGCCGAAGTAGTCGAAGCTCTGCCAGCCCACGGTGCGGCAGCGCGCGAACATCGCGGCCAGCTTCTGCTTCGCCGCCACCAGGTCGCCCAGACGCAGCAGGCACCAGGCGTGACTGCATTCGAACGGGATCGACATCGACACCGGCGCGCCTTGCAGCAGCGGTGCCAGCGCCTCGGCGCGCTGCAGCGTGGCGGCGCTTCCGCGGTGCTGGTGCGAGGCCACCAGGATCCAGTTCGCGAACAAGGGCATCGCGGTCGCCGATTGCGACTCGTGTGCCAGCGCGAAGCCGGTCTCGGCGGCCTGCAGCGCGGGGCCCCAGCGGCGTTCGACCAGATGGACCGCGACCTCGCCCAGGCGACCGCTGGCGCGCAGCCTCGCGGGCCACGACGGCTGCTCCAGCGACTGCATCTCGCGCAGCAGCGGCGGCGCCTCGGCCGGCGGCACGCCCAGCGTGCCCAGGCGCATGCCGAGGGCGACGTACAGCGCCATCGGGTCGGCCGCCTCGCGCGCGGCGCGTTCGGCCTCCTGCGAATAGGCCAGGCACAGGCTGGTGGAAGCCCCGCCCGTGAGGTAGGCGCAGGCCAGCCACCAGAGCGCGCGCGGCCCCGGGGCCACCGCGTCGATCGCCGTCCGCTCGATGCGGCGCATGCGCTGGAACAGTTCGAGCCCCAGGTCCAGGTGCACGAACAGCGGCATCGCGCCGCTGGCGACGGTGACGAAGCGCGCCGGCTCGCGCGTGGCGCTCCAGTCGAGCGCGATGCGCAGGTTGGCGAGCTCCGGCGTCCAGCGCTCGACCCAGTCGCGCGGCCGCGACCACATGAGCGGCATGTCGGCGGCGAGCGCCTCGTCCACTGCCTTCGCCAGGCCGGCCAGCGCGGCGTCGGTCTCACCGTGCTCCCGCAGCTGCTGCTGGCCGTAGAGGCGCATCGTCTCCAGCAGGTGCCAGCGTGGCGGCTCGCCTTCGTCGCGCTCGGTGAGCGACCGTTCGGCCAGCACCTGCAAGGCGTCGAGCAGCCGCCATTCGCCGCTGCCGTCGCCCACCGCCGCGGCGGCCAGCCGCAGCGTGAATCCGCCGGCGAAGACGGAGAGCCTGCGGAACAGCCTCTGCTCGGCGCTGCCCAGCAGGCCGCAGCTCCAGTCCAGCGCCGCCTGCAGCGTGTGCTGGCGCTCGGGCGCGTCGCGCCGTTCGCCGGACAGCATCGCCAGCCGTTCGTCCAGCCGCGCCTCCAGTGTCGCGAGGCCCAGCCCCTGCGTGCGCGCCGCCGCCAGGCGGATGGCCAGCGGTACGCCGTCCAGCCGGCGGCAGATGTGGGCGATGGCGGCCACCTCGGCCGGGCCGGGTTCGAAGCGGTGGTCGGCCGCCTGCACCTGGTCGATGAAGAGCGCCACCGGCGGCGATTCGCGCGCGCTGCCTTCCAGCCCGCCCAGGCGGAACAGGCGCTCGCCTTCCACGCGCAGCGGCGCCTGGCTGGTGCAGAGGAAGGCGAGCCCGGGCGCCGCGTCGAGCGCGGTTCGCACCAGGGCTGCCGCCGCTTCGACCACGTGTTCGGCGTTGTCCAGCACCACCAGCGCCTGCAGCGGCCGCAGCGCGGCGCACAGCGCGGGCAGCGGGTCGGCCTTCTGCGCCAGCGGCAGGTCGAGCGCACGCGCCAGCGCGGCCGGCAGCCAGGCCGCTTCGCCGACCGGCGCCAGGTCGACCCAGGCCACGCGGCGGCCTTCGGCGCCCGCGCGGTGGGCCGCCTCGAGCGCGAGCGCCGTCTTGCCGATGCCGCCGGCGCCGACCACCGTGACCAGGCGCGCCGAGGCCAGCTTTTCGGCCAGCCGGCGCAGGTCGTCCTCGCGCCCGAAGAGCGCGCGCGGCGCCGGCAACGGCCCCGGCAGGGCCTCGCCGTCTTCGGCCACCGCCAGCAGGTAGCCGCGCCGCGCCACCGTGCGCACGATGCGGTGCCCCTCGGGCCCGAGCGCGGCGCGTAGGTCGCTCACCGCCTGCGCCAGCGAGCCTTCGGTGACCACCACGTCGCGCCAGATCGCGTCCATGAACTGGTCCTTGGTCACCAGCCGCCCGGGCGTGGCGGCCAGCAGGCGCAGCACGCCCCAGGCCTGCGGGCGCAGGTCGGCCGGCGTGCCGTCGGCGCGCCGCAGCAGCTGGGCCTGAAGGTCGAGGTGGCAGTCGCCGAGCTTCATCGCGCATCGCCTCCCCAGGAAGAAGGACGCTTCGCAGAACGATTTCAGGTTTCGATCATGACTTCAAGCGTCGCCCTGCGGATGCTGGTGGCACCCCAACGACAGGAGGTCCGCATGAAGACTCGCCGCCCTCTGCTGCGCCGCCGGCTGTTCTGGGTCGTCGGCGCGCTGGCGACCGGCGCCGCGCTGTTCCAGCCGAGGCAGGCCCTGGCCGAAGCGCCGCCCCTGCTGCTGGTGCAACCGTTCAGGCTCGAAGGCCTGGACCGCTGGACGACCGTGGTGCTGAGCGCCGACCCCGCGGCCTGGCGCGTCGGCCGCGCCGACGGGCCGCCGGCCACCGCCGCGCAGCTGAAGGCCGTGCTCGGCGCCGCCAAGCTGCTCGCGGTGGGCCTGCGCTGCCGCGAAGCGCGCCAGGACAACACGCGCTACCCCTGCGGGCTGGAACTGGCCGGCCCCGCGGTGGCGCCGGCGGCCGGCCTGCGCTGGTTCGCGACCACCGGCGACACGCTCACGCGCTACGACGACCGCGGCGCGCCAGCGTCGGTGCTGGCCTCCTCGATGTCGGGCGAGGCGCCGCCGCTGGCCCGCGTGCTGCAGGCCGGGCTGGGCGTGGGCGAGGACTACCTGGGCCTGTTCACGCTGGGCGGCGACTGGGCGGCGCAAGGCGCCGGCCTCGCCCTGCGCCTGCGTGTCGGCAGCAGCCCGCTGCGGGCGGCGCAGCCCGACCTGGCGAGTGGCCTCGTCACCATCGGCACCGTGAACCCCTTCGAAGCCGCAGGCGCGAAGCGCGACGCCGTCTGAAGCGCCCGGCCGCGGTGCGCCGCAGGTCGGGCCCGCCCTGCGGTGGTGCAAGCCCGGAGGGGAGGGTGTGCACAGAACTTGCACAATTCCTGCCAAGCCTGATCACCTCCGGAGTTCCCCGCATGACCCCCTTCCGCCTGGCGCGCCGCGCCCTCGTCGCGGCGCTCGCCGCTGCTTCGTTCGGCGCCTTCGCGCAGACCACGCCCATCAAGTTCCAGCTCGACTGGCGCTTCGAGGGCCCGGCCGCGCTGTTCCTGGCCTCGGCCGCCAAGGGCTACTACAAGGACGCCAAGCTCGACGTGACGATCGACGCCGGCAACGGCAGCGGCGGCACCGTCACGCGTGTGGCTTCCGGCGCCTACGACATGGGCTTCGCCGACATGGCGGCGCTGATGGAGTTCCACGCCAACAACCCCGACGCCGCGAACAAGCCGGTGGCGGTGCTGATGGGCTACAACAACACGCCGGCCGCGGTGCTGACGCTGAAGAAGAACAACATCACCAAGCCGGCCGACCTGAACGGCAAGAAGCTGGGCGCGCCGGTGTTCGACGCCGGCCGCCGCGGCTTCCCGATCTTCGCCAAGGCCAACAACGTGTCCAACGTCACCTGGACCAGCATGGACCCGCCGCTGCGCGAGACCATGCTCGCGCGCGGCGAGGTCGACGCCATCACCGGCTTCTCGTTCACGTCGATCATCAACCTGGAAGCGCGCGGCGTGAAGACGGAAGACATCGTCGTGCTGCCGTACGCCAACTACGGCGTGAAGCTCTACGGCAACGTCGTCATCGCCAGTCCCAAGCTGCTGAAGGAGAACCCGGAAGCGGTGAAGGCCTTCCTGAAGGCCTTCGTGAAGGGCGCGAAGGAGGTGATGGCCAACCCCGACGCCGCCATCGACTACGTGAAGGCGCGCGACGGCATCATCGACGTGGCGCTGGAGAAGCGTCGCCTGCGCATGGCCATCGACGCCGTCATCGCCAGCCCCGACGCGCGCGCCGAAGGCTTCGGCGTGGTGGTGCCGGGCCGGCTGGCGCTGATGGCTTCGCAGGTGTCCGACGCCTTCGGCACCAAGACCCGCGTCGACCCCGCCGCGGTGTGGACCGACGCCTACCTGCCCAGCAAGGCCGAGCTCAACATCCTGCCGCCGGCGAAGAAGTAGGCCGCGCGCGCCGTGGCCTTCATCGACTTCCGCAACGTCTGGCTGGCGTACAACGACGAACTGCTCGCGCGCGGGCACTTCGCGGTCGAGGACATCTCGCTGCAGGTGGAAGAGGGCGAGTTCATCGCCATCGTCGGGCCCAGCGGCTGCGGCAAGTCCACCTTCATGAAGCTGACCACCGGGCTGCGCATGCCCAGCAAGGGCAGCATCGCCATCGGCGGCCAGCCGGTGACCGGGCCGCTGAAGATCAGCGGCATGGCCTTCCAGGCGCCCAGCCTGCTGCCCTGGCGCACCACGCTGGCCAACGTGCTGCTGCCGCTGGAGATCGTGGAGCCCTACCGCTCCACGTTCAAGGCGAAGAAGGCCGAGTACGAGGCCAAGGCGCGCGCGCTGCTGAAGAACGTGGGCCTGGCCGGCTACGAGGACAAGTTCCCCTGGCAGCTCTCCGGTGGCATGCAGCAGCGCGCCAGCATCTGCCGCGCGCTCGTGCACGAGCCGAAGATGCTGCTGCTGGACGAACCCTTCGGCGCGCTCGACGCCTTCACGCGCGAGGAGCTCTGGTGCACGCTGCGCGACCTGCAGGCGGCGCAGAAGTTCAACGTCATCCTCGTCACCCACGACCTGCGCGAGAGCGTGTTCCTGGCCGACAAGGTCTACGTCATGAGCAAGGGCCCGGGCCGCTTCGTCGTCGAGCGCCACATCGACCTGCCGCGCCCGCGCGACCTGGAGATCACCTACACGCCGCAGTTCACCGACATCGTGCACGAGCTGCGCGGCCACATCGGCGCGATGCGAAAGACCGGCGTCGCGGTGCCGCAATGAAGATCACGAAGAACGTCGAGCGCTGGTCGCCGCTGGTGCTGCTGGCGGCGATCCTGCTGCTGTGGCAGGCCTTCGTCTCGCTGCTGGCCATCCCCGACTACCTGTTCCCCGGGCCCTGGCAGATCGCGCAGCAGTTCGGCGAGTTCAAGGGCCCGCTGCTCGAAGCGGCCTGGAAGACCTTCTGGGTCACGATGCTGGGCTTCGCGATCAGCATCGTCGTCGGCGTGCTGCTGGGCTTCCTGATCGGCAGCTCGCGCCTGGCCTACACCGCGATCTACCCGCTGATGGTGGGCTTCAACGCGGTGCCGAAGGCGGCGGTGGTGCCGATCCTCGTGGTGTGGTTCGGCATCGGCCTCGGGCCCGGCATCCTGACCGCGTTCCTGATCTCGTTCTTCCCGATCACGGTGAACATCGCCACCGGCCTGGCCACGCTGGAGCCGGAGCTGGAAGACGTGCTGCGCGTGCTGGGCGCGCGCCGCTGGGACGTGCTGGTGAAGGTGGGCCTGCCGCGCAGCATGCCCTTCTTCTACGGCAGCCTGAAGATCGCCATCACGCTCGCCTTCGTGGGCACCGTGCTGGCCGAGATGACGGCCGGCGACAGCGGCATCGGCTACCTGATGCAGACCGCCGGCAGCCAGCAGCGCATGCCGCTGGCCTTCGCCGGGCTGGTGACCATCGGCGCCATGGCGATGGGCATGTACGAACTCTTCTCCTGGGTCGAACGGCGCACCACCGGCTGGGCGCACCGCGGCTCGCAGGCCGCCTGATCCGGGGATTTCCGGGGGTTCGGCCGCGTTGACGCGGCCGCGGGGGCGCCTTAGCTTCAGGCGCCTACGGGTCGGTGCATCACCCACATGACCTCGCCTTCGACTTCCGCGTGGCGGCCGGCGCCGGCCGCGCTGTTCGCCGCCGGCGCCGCGCTGGCGCTGGCGGTGTTCGCGCTGCTGGCCTGGGTGGCGACCAGCTGGCCCTGGCTGGGGCTGACCCTGGTGCCCGAAGGCGACGCCATCCGCGTCGAGGCGGTCGACCCGGCCGGCCCGAGCGCCGGGCGCCTGCAGCCGGGCGACGTGCTGGTGGCGCTGGAAGGCGCGGGTGGCCGCCGCGTGGCGCTGCAGCCGGTGCTCATCGCGCGCGCCACCTATGTGCTGCCCTCGTATGCCGCGCTCGACGCCTTCGTCGAGGCGCACCGCCAGCTGCACGCGGCGCTGCGCGCCGGGCCGGTGCAGATCGAGAAGGCCGACGGCCGCCGCGTCACGGTCCGGGCCGCCGCCACGCGAGCGCTGGCCGCGCTGCCGGCCGACTTCTGGGCGCCGGCGCTGCTCGCCGCGGCCATGCTGCTGCTGGGTGCCGGCATGCTGGCCTTCGCCCCCTGGCAGCCGGTGACGCTGTTCTTCGCCGCCTCCGGCATCGCCTACTGCGGCACGCTGGGCACGATGGCGGTGGCGCTGGGGCGCGAGATCAGCTTCGACGGCCAGTGGGCGAACGCGCTCTGGAGCGTGAACCAGGCGGCGCGCCTGGCCTCGCACTGGGCGCTGCTGATGGTGTTCTGGACCTACCCGCGGCCCTTCCGCCCGCTGCGCTGGAGCGCTCCGGTGGCGGCGGCTTTCCTGCTCGCCGGCGTGGCCAACGAACTGCGCTGGTGGCCGCGCCCCTTCATGGCCGCGCCGCTGGCGGCCGCGCTCACGGTGCTGGTGGCGATGCCGCTGCTCACCGCCTGGCAGTGGCGCGCCTCGCGCGGGCAGCCGCTGGAGCGTGCGGCGGTGAAGGTGATGCTGGTGTCGTTCGCGGGGCCGGCGGTGGTGCTGATCTCGCTGAACCAGGTGCCCAACATGCTGTGGCACCGGCCGGTCATCGAATCGGCGGCGGCCATCGCCGCCATCAGCACGCTCACCTACTTCGGCTGCCTGGTCGGCATCGCGCGCCACCGGCTCTTCAACCTGGACCGCTGGTTCTTCGAGGCGCTGTTCTGGGCCCTCGGCGGCCTGCTGGTGGTGCTGCTCGACGCGGCGCTGCTGTGGTTCAACGCCAGCATGGGCCTGGCGCTGGGCGGCGCGCTGCTCGTGGCCGGCTGGCTGTACTTCCCGCTGCGCCAGTGGCTGTGGCGGCGCTTCCACCCGGGCGCGCGCCAGTCGCTGGAACAGCACCTGCCGCGGCTGGTGGACGGCCTCTTCGGCGCCGCCAGCGCCGCCGACCTGGCCGCCGACTGGCAGCGCCTGCTGGCCGAGGTGTTCGCGCCGCTGCGCCTGCAGCGCGAAGCCGCCGAGGCCGCGGCGCCGGCACTGGCGTCGCAGGGCCAGGGCCTGCGCGTGCCCTCGCTGGTGGCCGGCGAAAGCTTCCTGCTCGAACACGCCGAGAAAGGGCAGCGCCTGTTCGGCCCCGAAGACGTGGCGCTGGCCGCGGGCCTGCTGGCGCTGACGCGCCGCGCCGCCGAAGCGCGCCGCACGCTGGACGCGCAGAGCGCCGAACGCAGCGCCCGCCAGCGCGAGAAGGAAGCCATGCTGCAGGACCTGCACGACGGCCTGGGCGGGCTGGCCACCAACATCCGCATGCTGGCCGCGGTGGGCCAGCGCGCGCCGGCGCACGCGGTGCCGCAGACGCTGGGCACGATCGCCGAGCTGGCCGACGAGAGCCTCTCCGAGATCCGCAGCTTCATGTACAGCCTGGACGAGAGCGAAGCCGACTGGTCCGCGCTGGCCGCCGACCTGCGCGCCTTCGGCCGCAAGCTGGTGGAGCCGCACGGGCCGGCGTTCGCGTTCGAAGCCGCGATCGCCCCCGAGGCGCCGCCGCCGGACAGCCTGCTGCGGCTGAACCTGGCGCGCATCTGCAAGGAGGCGCTGCACAACGCGGTCAAGCATGCGCAGGCCAGCCGCATCGGCGTCGACCTCGTCGTGCGGCCCGACGGCCTGCAGCTGCGTGTGCACGACGACGGCGTCGGCCTGCCGCCGGCGCTGCGCGAAGCCGGCGCCGCGCCCGGCCGTTCGCGCGGGCTGGCCAACCTGCGCCGGCGCGCCGAGCAGCTGGGCGGCACGCTGCGCTTCGAGCCCGGTCCGGGCACCACGCTGCACCTGGAGCTGCCGCTGCCCGTGAAATCACCGGTGCCGGGTATCGCGCCCGACCCGCTGGCCGCCTAAGGTCGGCGGCATGGAGAAGACCGCCCCGCTGCGCCTGCTCATCGTCGAGGACGACCCCCTGCTGCGCGAGAACCTGCGCCTGCTGCTCGACGGCGAGCCCGGCGTGCAGGTGCTGGCCGCCTGCCACAGCGCCGAGGAGGCGCTGCCGCTGCTGGAGCGCGAGGCGCCCGACGTCATGCTCACCGACCTGGGGCTGCCGGGCATCGGCGGCGTCGAGCTCACGCGGCGCGCGAAGGCGCGCCTGCCGGCGCTGGACATCCTGGTGCTCACCGTCAGCGAGGACCGCGAGTCGGTGTTCGCCGCGCTCAAGGCCGGTGCCTGCGGCTACATCGTGAAAGGCGCGACGCCGCGCGAGCTGGTCGAAGGCCTGGCCGAGCTGCGCGCCGGCGGCGCGCCGATGAGCCCGAAGATCGCGCGCCTGGTGATCCGCAACTTCCACGACGCCGACGGGAGCGACGAGCACCTGCTCTCGCCGCGCGAACGCGGCGTGCTGGCCGGCATCGCCGAAGGGCGTTCGTACAAGGAGATCGCGGCCCAGCTCTTCATCAGCCCGAACACCGTGCACAGCCACGTGAAGCGGGTCTACGAGAAGCTGCACGCGGTGGACAAGCGCGACGCGCTGGCGAAAGCCAGACGCAAGGGGATCATTTGAGCCCACCCCCTACGCGCTTCGCGCGCCCCCTCGAGGGGGCGACCCCGGTGGACCGGCGGAGCCGGATCCACGGGGTCTGCTGGATGCGCCGTTGCTAGTCCAGCGCCTTGCGCACCGCGGCGACGACGGCCGGGTCGCTGTTGGCGAGCGTGGTGTCGAGCAGGTTCGCGCCGCCGGTGCTGGCGCGCACCTGGTAGCGCCAGCCGGTGCTGGTGCGCGTGGCCACCACCTGGGTGCGGTCGTTCGCGATCACGGTGGAGACGCCGCCCGATTCGAGCAGCGTGATCTCCTCGGCCGAGGCCAGGAAGCGCGGGGAACGCACCGAGACCTGGGCCAGCGTGATGTCGGGCTCGGAGAGGCCGGCCACGGTGCCGATCTGCGTGTTGGCCTGCAGCGTGTAGCTGTCGGCGCGGCCGGCGCGCGTGACGGTGAGCAGGCCGTTGACGCTGGCGTCGAGCACGCCGATGCCGCGCCGCTCGTAGTGGAAGAAGGTGCTGTCGGCCTTCTCGTCGACGCCGTAGGCGGGCGAACCGGTGTCGGTGGTGGCGTAGACCAGGCTCGTGAACGTGAAGTCGCCGGTGCTGAGCTTGGGGCCCAGCGTGCCGGTGTAGTCCAGGATGGCGGCATTGGTCGAGGCGATGCTGCCCGAGCGCACCACGACTTCCGGCGTGCCGCCGAAGTCGCAGCCGTGGTAGGTCATCGTCCGCGTGCTGCCGCTCACCGCGTAGTCGAAGCTGCCGCCGCCGGGGCAGGCCACGGTGCGCGACGTGGCGGGGTTGGCGACCACCAGGTCCCAGCTGCTGTCCAGCAGCTGCGCGGCGCCGACGATGCGGATGCGCTCCACGCCCAGCATCCAGAACGCTTCCAGGTAGTTGCCGGTGTTGATGGTGCCGCTGCTCGGGCTGGGGGAAGGACTGGGGGAGGGCGATGGGGAGGGCGAAGGCGTCGGCGAACTCGCCGAAGGCTCGTCGCTGTCGCTGCTGCCGCCGCCGCCGCAGCCGGCGGCGAGGGCGACGAAGGCCGCCAGGGCCGGCAGGGCCAGGCGGCGGATGCGTGATTCGGTGCGGGACATGGTGAGGAACCCTCCGTCGTGAGTGGTGCGGCCACTCTAGGCAGCGGGCCCTCGCGGCGGCATCACCGGGGGCGGGCAATTCCGGGTGAGGGGCTATGCTTGGCCGATGCATTCCGAACAGATGCTGCGCCACCTGCGCGCCGCCAACGCACTGGCGCGGCACGCGGTGGAGGCCGGCCACCACCCTTTCGGCGCGCTGCTGGTCGCGCCCGACGGCGAGACCGTGCTGATCGAGCAGGGCAATGTCGACGCCGTCAACCACGCCGAGGCGGTGCTGGCGCGCGAAGCGGCGCGCCGCTTCGACCGCGAAACGCTCTGGGGCAGCACGCTGGTCACCACCGTCGAGCCCTGCGCCATGTGCGCCGGCACGCAGTACTGGGCCCACATCGGCCGCCTGGTCTACGGGCTGAGCGAACGCCGGCTGCTCGAGATCACCGGCGCCCACCCCGAGAACCCGACGCTGGACCTGCCCTGCCGCGAGGTCTTCGCGCGCGGCCAGAAGCCGTTGCAGGTGCACGGCCCCTTCGCCGAGGTGGGAGAGGAGATCGCCGACCTGCACCGCCGCTTCTGGACGAAGCGGTGAGCTGGCACGCGCGGCTGTCGCTGCACTACCGGCGCGAAGGCGACGAGACCACCGGTCACGACCGCCACGAAGGGCCGCTGCGGGTGCTCAAGCGCCTCTACCCCGAAGGGCCGGCGGTCTGCCACCACGTGGTCGTGCACCCGCCGGGCGGCGTGGTGGGCGGCGACGAGATCGAGATCGACCTGCGGCTGGACGAAGGCGCGCACGCCCTCGTCACCACGCCCGGCGCGACGCGCTTCTACCGCAGCGAAGGCGCCTGGGCGCGGCAGCAGGCGCGGCTGGACCTGGCCGAAGGCGCGCGCCTCGAATGGCTGCCGCTGGAGACCATCGTGCACCGCGGCGCGCGCGCCGCCAACGCGGTGGAACTGCGGCTCGCCCCCGGCGCGCAGGCCCTCGGCTGGGACGTGCTGGCGCTGGGCCTGCCGGCTTCCGACGAAGCCTTCGACGCCGGCTGCTTCGAGCAGCGGCTGGAGATGGCCGGCTCATGGCTGGAGCGCGGCCTGATCGACGCCGCCGACCGCGTGCTGCTCGACGGCGGCCCCGGCTTCGCGGGCCGGCGCGTGCTGGCCACCGCCTGGTTCGCCGCCGGCAGCGCGCTGCCCACGATGCTGCGCGAAACGCTGATCGAAGGCGCGCGCGAAGCCGCCGCCGGCGACGCGCTGGAGCCCTTCGCGGGCGCCACCGCGCCGCAGCCCGACGTGGTGCTGATGCGCGTGCTGGCCGAACGCGTGGAGCCGGCGATGGCGCTGCTGCAGCGCGTGCGCGCGGCCTGGCGCCAGGCCGCGTGGGGGCTGGCCGCGAACCCGCCGCGCGTGTGGCGCACTTGAACGGCGACCCCGGCGCGCAGAGCGCGCGCGACGTGCTGGCCACCGCCTTCGCCCTGGCGCTCGGTGCCGCGGTCTCGCTGGGGCTGGCGCGCTTTGCCTATGCGCTGCTGCTGCCGCCCATGAAGGCCGCGCTCGGCTGGAGCTACTTCACCGCCGGCGCCATGAACACCGTCAACGCCGCCGGCTACCTGGCCGGCGCGCTGGCGATGCCTTCGCTGATGGCGCGCTTCGGCGCCCGCGCCGCCTTCGTGGGCGGCGCGCTCGCCACCGCGCTGCTGCTGGCGCTGCACGGCGCCGCCGGCAGCGACACCCTGCTGTACCTGCTGCGCGGCGCCGCCGGCGTGGCCAGCGCGGCGGTGTTCGTGAGCGGCGGCCTGATGGCGGCGCGCCTGGGTTCGCGCCTGCACGCGGGCAGCGGCATCACGGCCGGCCTGGTGCTGGGCGTGTACTACGGCGGCACCGGGCTGGGCATCGTCGCCAGCGCGCTGGTCGTGCCGCCGCTGGTGCAGGGCGCAGGCTGGCCGGCGGCCTGGTTCGCGCTCGGTCTCATCGCGCTGGTGGCGACGGCCGTCATGGCCTGGCGCGTGCATGTCCAGACGCCCGCCGCCGCGCCTTCGGCGGCGCGCGAACGCTTCGCCGCCGCGCCTTTCGCCTTCGGCCTCGCGGGCTACTTCATGTTCGGGCTGGGCTACATCGGCTACATGACCTTCATCGTCACCCTGCTGCGCGAACAAGCGCTCGCCACCGGCACCGTGGTGGCCTTCTACGCCGTGCTGGGCTTCGGTGTGATGGCCTCGCCGTGGCTGTGGGCCGGGCTGCTGCAGAAGCACCGCAACGGCCGCCCGCTGGCGCAACTGAACGCGCTGCTGGCGCTGGCCACCGCGCTGCCGGTGCTGCTGCCGCACCCGGTGGCCGCCTTCGCTTCCGGCGCGCTGTTCGGCGCCGTGTTCCTCTCGGTGGTGGCCTCGACCACCGCGCTGGTGCGCCACAACCTGCCGCCTTCGGCCTGGCCGGCCGGCATCAGCGCCTTCACCATCGTGTTCGCGGCTGGGCAGATCGTTGGCCCCAGCCTGGTGGGTGCGCTGGCCGACGGACCCGGCGGCCTGCGCGCCGGGCTGGCGGTGTCGGCCGCCGTGCTGCTGCTGGGGGCGCTGCTGGCCTCGCGCCAGAAGGCGCTACCGCAGCAGTGACTTCGCCAGCATCGCGTGCACGCCGCGGTGCTGGTTCACGGCCTGGGTCACGCGGAAGTCCACCGCCAGGCTGCACAGCGTGTAGGCGTCCTCGCGCGAGAGGCCGGCCCTGGCGCCGAGCAGCGCAATCATCTGCCGCAGCGCCTGGTCGAGCGCCGCGTCCAGGCCGGGCGCGATGCCCAGCGTGATCCAGTGCGAGGGTGTCTCGGCGAGTGGCCACGCCAGGCCGGTCCGCTTGTGGAGCACGAACTCGAAGTCGCCCTGCAGCGCGGTCTCGATCGCGGTGGTGCAGACCTCGCCGTCGCCTTGCGCGCCGTGGCCGTCGCCGCAGGAGAAGAGCGCGCCGCGCGTGTGCACCGGCAGGTGCAGCGAAGCGCCGGGACGCAGTTCCTTCAGGTCCAGGTTGCCGCCATGCGCGCGCGGCACGATGGTGGTGATGCGGCCCCAGTGCGGCGGCGGCGCCACGCCCATGACGCCGAAGAAGGGCGCCAGCGGCAGCTTCAGGCCCCAGGGCAGGCGCGCCGTCATCGACGCCGCGTCGAGCGGGATGTTGAGCAGCCGCGTGCGGTCGAACTCCTCCGGCAGCGTGCCGGCGAGCGGGCGGATCACGTTGTAGCCCCAGTCGGTGCGCAACCGCACGTCCTGCACCCGCACTTCCAGCGTGTCGCCCGGCTCGGCGCCTTCGACCGCGATCGGCCCGGTGAGGATGTGCCCCGCCAGCACGCCGCGCGAACGCTCGTGGATGGCGCGCAGTTCCGGCGGCACGTGGAAGCCCGCGGGCGGCAGCACGGCCGGGCCGCCGCTCACGCTGTCGATGGTGACGGTGTCGCCGCTGGCGATGGTCAGCACCGGCGCCAGCGCGGCGTCGAAGCCTTTCCAGTGGCAGGTGTCGGGCGAGGCCTTCAGGGTGTGGTGCATGGGGCGACGATAACGTCGGGCCTGCACCCGCACTACGATGACGGGCGATGGCACTACGCATGTCGATGGCAGCGGCGGTTATCGCGCTCGCGGGCTGCGCCGGCCTGCCGGCGCCTGCCACGCTGCAGATCGCGGGCGAGCCCTACCGCGTGCAGTGGACCGAGCCCCCCGGCCGCGCCCGGCTGCTGCTGGTGCTGGAGCATGGTTATGCGCGCCGCTGCAGCTTCCTGCAGGGCACGGCGCGCCGGCTGGCCGAGACGGGTGCGCTGGTGCTGTGCATCGAGGCCCAGCTCGCCGGCGGCAACCCCGCGCTGGCCGATGCCTTCGCCGGCTGGCTGGCCGGCGGCCTGCGCGACCCGCAGGGCCGCGAAGTGCCGGCGCGCGTGGTGGTGGGCGGCCATTCGGCC